>NZ_CATKPW010000016.1:0-95876 GCF_949767675.1 Pseudomonas sp. IT-P395 | reverse complement strand
CCTCGCTGACCGCGCTCGACCGCGTGTTCGCCTCCATCGACTACACCCTCGGCGCCAACGTCGAAAACCTGATCCTCACCGGCAATGGCAACCTCAACGGCACCGGCAACGCGGTCAGCAACCGTATGACCGGTAACGCCGGTGACAACATTCTCGACGGCGGCGCCGGCATCGACACGCTGATTGGCGGCTTGGGCAACGACACTTATGTCGTCGACAACGCTGGCGACATCATCACCGAGACCAGCACCCTGGCGAACGAAATCGACACCGTCCGCGCGTCGGTTGACTGGACACTGGGCGCCAACCTGGAAAATCTGGTGCTGACCGGCAACGCCATCAACGGCACCGGCAACAGCCTGAACAACGTGCTCACCGGCAACGCCATGAACAACACCCTCAGCGGCGGCGCCGGTGACGACACCCTCGACGGCGGCCTCGGCGCCGACACCATGATCGGTGGCGACGGCGTTGATACCTACTACGTCGACAACGTCGGTGATGTGGTGACCGAAACCGACGCCTCGCTGACCGCACTCGACCGCGTGTTCGCGAGCATCGACTACACCCTCGGCGCCAACGTCGAAAACCTGATCCTGATCGGCAGCGCCAACCTCAACGGCACCGGCAACGCGGTCAACAACCGTATCACCGGCAACATCGGCAACAACATTCTCGACGGCGGCATGGGAGCCGACACCATGATCGGTGGCGCCGGCAACGACACCTACGTTGTGGATAACATCAACGATGTCGTGATCGAGCAGATCGGCGAAGGGCATGATCTGGTCAGAACCAGTATCAGCTACACCCTCGGCGCCAATGTCGAAGACTTGACGATGTTTGGCGACACGTGGGGTGCACTCACCGGCAATGCGCTGGACAACACCATCACAGGCAACTCCGCCACCAACTACATCGATGGCGGGCTAGGCGCAGACACCATGATTGGTGGAGCCGGGCATGACGTCTACAACGTGGATAACATCAACGACGTTATCGTTGAACTCGCGGATGAGGGGATTGATACCGTCAACACCAGCATCGACTACACACTGGCGGACAACGTCGAAGATGGTCAGATGATTGGCAGTGCCAACCTGAATCTGACAGGTAATGCCCTGGAAAACGTCTTGCACGGCAACGATGGCAACAACATCCTGTCGGGCGGTCTCGGCGCTGATCGCATGATTGGCGAGGGTGGCGACGATATCTTTATTGTGGATAACGTCAATGACCTCATCTTCGAGTTCCAGAATGGCGGTCACGACCTGATCCGCACTTCGGTCGACTACAACCTTTCGGATTACGTCGAGGACGGCACCCTGCTCGGCAGCGCAGACCTGACAATGTGGGGCAACAACCTCGATAACATTCTGACGGGGAACGCCGGCAACAACGTACTCGGCGGCAATGGCGGAACCGACAAACTGTTCGGTGGGGAAGGAAACGACACACTGTACGGTGGGTGGGGACATAGCACGTTGACGGGCGGTACCGGGGCTGACACCTTTGCCATCACTAACATGATCAATCTCGGAAAGGAATTCGGAACAAGCTCCTCGCAGAACGTCATTGCCGATTTCAACGCTCTGGAAGGGGACAAAATCGATTTCTCCAAATTCGACATTGACCCGATGACCCTCGGCTACCAACACTTGACGTTCATTGGCTCCAATGAATTCACCGGGCTGGGGCAACTGCGTTTTGCAGATAACGTCCTGTCGGGCAACCTGAGCGCAGACGCTGGGGGGCACTTCGAAGTGCAAGTGGTGGGCGTCAACTCGCTCAGTGCGAACGACGTCATCGTCTGATCCCTTAGCTGCCTGAAACATTCGAAGCTGAAAAATGAAAACACCCCGCCATCGCGGGGTGTTTTTTTTGTCCACGTTTTTTATTTCCTAGGCCAACAGGCCCAACTCTTTGGCCCGCGCCACTGCCTGCGTCCGCCGCTCAACCCCCAGCTTGCTGTTGATATGACTGGCGTGGGTTTTCACGGTGTGCAGCGAAATGAACAATTGCTCGCTGATTTCCTGGTTCGAACAACCCTGGGCAATCAACCGCAGTACGGCCAGTTCGCGACTGCTGAGCTGTTCGGTGACCGTGGACTCCGGCATCTGCCGGGGCGGCGCTGGCGGTAGATGCTCGAGCAATTGCTGGCCTGCCAGTCCGGGGAACGCCAGCAATTGCCCACGCAACCAGTCCGTGTGCTCCCTGGCCAATCCATCGAATGGCTGCAACACCCCGCCGGCCGCCAGCTCCAGCGCCTGGCTCAACGTCTTGCGTGCTTCCGGCTCGCGCCCGCCCGCCAGTAGCAACGCCACCTTTTGCGTCAACGCCATCACGCTGAGTAACTGGCGCCCGGTTTGCTGACCGTTTTCGTGCAGCACGTCCAGCCGCCCTTCGGCGAGCATCGGCTGGCCGCGCGTCATGTCGAGCAGCGCTTGTTGCAGCTCCACGTGCAATGGCAGTTGGGGGTGAAACTCCGGCGGCGCAGCGGCGCGCTCGCCGGTGTAGGTCTGGCCCAACCGCGCAAGCCACGCCTCGGCCAGATCGGTGCGGCCCTGCGCCAGCCACAACTCACATTTGACCAGCGTGATCATTGCCAGATAGTAGATCGGCGGCACGTCCCAGATGTGCATCAGGCGTTCGGCTTCGGCGAGCTCGGCAAAGGCCTTGGCGAACTCGCCGCTGCTGCCATCCAGACGCGCGATCACGCAATGGCCAATCAATACGCTGATGTCGCGACAGGCCCGTGCCTCGCCGATCCCGGCCAACAAGCGCACGCGTGCGGTCTGAGGCTGCAAGCGCATCGCCAACAGAAAACCCTCGTACAGGGTCAGCCGCGCGCGCACCGCATACAAACGTTGTGGCGACAGGCCGCGCAACCGTTCCAGCCCCTGATGGACTTCATCGAGAGCACGCAGGATTTCGCCGCGAGCCTGCAACACCCGCGCACGATCGTAGTGCGCCAGCGCTTCGAACAACGGATTGCCGACGCGCTGCGCCAACTCCAGCGACTCTCGGTTAAGGCCGCGGGCGCGCCACAGATCGCCGTCGGCAATGGCCAGATTGGACAGGGTCGATAAGCACATCAGCCGCTGGCCATAACGTTTGGCCGGCAGACTTTCCAGGGCTTCGCTGCAGTATCTGAGCGTCAGCTCACGATGCCCACGCCCCCGAGCGATGATCCCGCTCAACGCCAGCCATTGCGCCAGCATCGATTTTTGCGCGGTGGCGGAAGGTGCCGGCAGGAAGCGGCTCAAGTGGCTGGACAACTCTTCGGCGGCATCGAGCTGGCAGGCCAGCCCCAGCGCCCAACTGTAGAGAACGATCAGCCGCGGCGTGCTGATCAGCAGGCTGTCGGGCAAATCCATTTTCCAGCGCAGCAGCATGCCGACGTTTTGCTCGGCCAGCAGTTGCTCCTCCGAGAGGTTCTGCACCAGGTTCGCGGCGACATCGAGGTGACCGGCGCGCAACGCCTGTTCAACCGCTTCATCCAGCAGCCCCTGTGCGTTGAACCAGCGACAGGCGCGCAGGTGCAGCGTGGCCGTCGGCACCATCGCCCGAGCGATCGGCCGGCTGCGCAATAAATCAGAGAATAAATGGTGATAACGATACCAGTGCCCATGCTCATCCAGCGGTACCAGAAAGACCTGATGCGCCAACAGGAAACGCAGAATCTCGGCGCTGTCGTGGGCCTCACGAACGGCATCGCACAACTCACTGCAAAAACGCTCTTGCGGTGCGGTTTCATAGAGGAACGCCTGCACTTCGGCTGGCAGGCAATCGATGACTTCTTCCAGCAGATAATCGCGGATCAGCCCTTCCCCGCCGTTCAGTGCTTGTGGCAGCGCCGCATCGCTGCCCGCTTCGGACACCGCCAGCAACCAGAAACGCAAACCGGCGACCCAGCCTTCGCTGCGCTGAATAAGGTTTTCCAGCGCTTCGCCGCGCAGCGAACTGCTATGACGATCAAGCAAGGTCAGCGCTTCGTCATGGGTCAGGCGCAGATCCTGCTCATGCAACTCCAGCAACTGCCGCGACAGACGCAAGCGCGCCAGATGCCAGTCCGGGCGCTGGCGACTGGTGACCATCACCAGCAAGCCATCAGGCAGATGATTAAGGAAAAACTGCAGGCAACGATCAAGCACCGGACCTTGCGCGAGATGGTAATCGTCGAGCACCAGCAGCAACGGCGCAGCAGGATCGAGGTGCAGCGCCAGCTCATCAAGCAGGCCGTCGAGCCATTCTTCAAAGGCAAAGGGCTGATGGCGTTGGCGCATTTTCAGCAGGCCGAGTGCGCGACTGCCCAGTTGCGGAAAATAGTCCTGCAAACCTTCGAGCAAACGTTCGAGAAAGCGACCGGGGTCATTGTCGCGAGGACTCAGGCCCAGCCAGAGGCTTTGCCAGTGCGCCGGCAGACTCTGACAGAACTCCACCGCCAGCGAACTCTTGCCGAACCCGGCGGGGGCGCTGACCAGCAACAGCCGCCCACCGAGCCCGGCCTGCAGGCGCTCGCAAAGGCGTGGTCGCAACACGTAGCCGTCGGGTAATGGCGGGCGAAAAAAACGCCCGTCCAGTGCCGCGACGGCAACGCTTGCGGGACCCGGAAGTGGGGACAGATCAGTCATGGCCGGCTCTTGTTCGAATTGCTGTTGGCGGCGTTGCAGATGTCCGCAGACTAGCCTTAAACGAACCGGTTATGAAGGTTGCTGCTACAAATGGCTACAAAAAGGCTACACCCTCCTGTGGCTCCCCCCCTACAAAAGCAAAAAAACGCCCCGAACCAGTCGGGGCGTTTTCACGAGGATGCGGCCTCGGGTTACAACGGGTTAGCGGACACCATCCTGACGCAGGGCGGCCGGGGTGAAGTCGCTGGTGGTAGCGGTGAAGCCGAAGTCATAGGCACTCTTCTCTTCGTTCTTCATGCCCAGTGCCAGATAGCGGCCGGACTGCAGGTCGTAAAGGGTTTCCAGGGCATACCACGGCACTTGCTTGTCGTAGTAGTTCTCGGCGTGTGCTTCAGCGACGCGCCACAGTTGGCCACGACCGTCGTAGTGGTCGATCACCGCAGCCTGCCAGGTGTCTTCATCGATGTAGAAGTCACGCTTGGCGTAGATGTGGCGCTGACCTTCCTTCAGGGTGGCAACCACGTGCCAGACGCGACGCAGCTCGTAACGCGCCAGGTCCTGGTTGATGTGGCCGGCCTTGATGATGTCGGCGTACTTCAGCTTCGGATCGTCGAGCTTGTAGCTGTCGGAGGCGATGTACATTTCTTTCTTGCCTTCGAGTTTCCAGTCGTAGCGATCCGGTGCACCGTTGAACATGTCGAGGTTGTCGGAAGTCCGCAGGCCATCCGCCGCAGTACCCGGGCCGTCATAGGACACTTGTGGCGCACGACGGACACGGCGCTGACCGGCGTTATAGACCCACGCCGAACGTGGCTCTTTTACCTGGTCAAGGGTTTCGTGCACCAGCAGCACACCACCGGCCAGACGCGCCGGCGCGGTCACTTTCTGCTTGAAGTAGAACAGGATGTTGCCCGGATTCGCCGGATCGTAGTCCTTCATTTTGTCGCGGAACACGAACTGATCCTGGAAGTACACCAGGCTGTACGAGCCGTTAGGTTGCGGCGTGGCCTGGGTCACCAGACGGGTCACGCTGCCGCCGCGATAGCGGGTGATGTGGTTCCAGATGACTTCCACACCGGTTTTCGGAATCGGGAAAGGCACCGCGGTATCGAAGTTTTCCAGACCGTTGCCGCCGGACACCAGGTTGGTGGTGGTGGCGTTTTTCTTGATGGCGGCGAATACGTCATCCGGCACGGTCGCACCGCGATGGGACGGATAGACCGGCATCTTGAAGGTTTCAGGGTAGCGCTTGAACATCGCGTACTGACCTGGCGCCAGTTTGTCCTTGTACTTGTCGACGTCTTTCGCGGTGATGGTGAACAGCGGTTGCTCACTGGCGTATGGGTTGGACAGGAACCCCTTGCTATCGACCGAGCCGGCGTTCTTCGGCAGCGGCTTCCACGCCGGGATCGAACCGTCGGCGTTACCGGCCATTTCGGCGCCCATCGGCGTCAGGCTCTTGCCCAGTTTGTCGGCTTCGGCAGCAGGCACGGCGGCCATGACGCCGGTCGCCAGCAGCGACAGGCCCAGAACACCGGCGTGGAACAGACTCTTTGTTATTTTCATAAATTCGTTCGTCCTGAATGCAGTGCTTAGAAGTTCACGCCGAAGCTGAGCGCAACGAAGTCGCGGTCATCCACAGTGGTGTACTTGCCGTCAAAGAAGTTGGTGTAAGCCAGGCTCGCGGTGTAGGTGTTCTGGTATTCGGCATCAACGCCCAGGCTGACCGCTTTGCGACCTTCCTCGAAGTTGCCGCCAGGGCCTGGCGAGTAGCCGCTGACGTCGTGGGACCAGGCCACGTTCGGCTTGAGGTTCACACCGGCGAAGACGTCGTTGTATTCCCAGATGGCGCGACCGCGGTAACCCCACGACATCGATGTGGTGAAACCGTCGTTGTCGCAATTGCGGCTGCGGTTGTTCTGCGGCGAACCCGGCCCTGCACCGTTGATGGTGCTGGCGTTGAGAATGTTGGCGCAGGTGTTGGCTGTGCCAGTGGCCGGCAACTCGCCCGGGCCATACACCGGATCGCGGCCATAACGCTTCTCGGAACGGCTTTCCAGGCCGCCGACGTAGGTCGCGCCGACTTCACCGACGAGGGTCAGACGGCTGGCGCCCATGACCTGGTCGAAGAAGTGCGTGAACGTTGTCTGGATCTGGGTAATTTCCTTGCGTTCGTAACCGTGCAGGTCCTGACCCGGCACGCCATTGAGAATCGAAGCGTTGGTCAGTGCACCACCGATCGGACGCACACCGGCGAACAGGATGTCGGTGGAGTTCAGTTGCACCGGCGCGTTCGGACGGTAGCTGATCTCACCGCTCCACGCCGTACCGGTAGGCAGGGTGGTGGAGAAGCTCAGACCGTAAAGGCGAATGTCTTCAGGGTATTCAATGAAGTAGTTCGAGTTGCCCGCTACCAGCAGTGGCGCGAGCGCGGCAAATGGCCCCGGCAGCGAGGCCGCAGTGTTGTAGACAGACTGCGGTGCACCAGTCGCACTGAAGATCGGCGCACGGCTGTGGTAATTCATGAAGTAGGCGCCGAACTCGGTATCGAGTGGCTCGAACATGTATTTGAGGGACGCCCCCCACTGACCGCTGTCGCGGGCATCGCGATCCGGGCCGCGACGCACCAGCACGCCTTCTTCGTTGACATCGACGCCTGCGCCCGCCAGAGGCCCCAGGGCAATCGCCGGAATCTGCGAACGCTTGTTCAGCACGCGCAGATTGCTGTCGCAGCCATCCGCAACGATGTCCGGCTGAGAGAAGAACGTGCCGCAGTTGTCGACGACGGTCTGGTCCCATTCCAGCTGGTAGAACGCTTCAGCCGAAAGGTTTTCGGTCAGGCTCTGCGACACATAGAACATGTTGACCGGAATCAGGCCTTCCTTGATTTCGGCACCCGGACGACGGAACGCGGAGACGTCGATCGGGTTGATCGAGTTGATGCCGCCGCCGATGAAGGTACTTTCACCCCAGCTCACCACCTGCTTGCCCAGACGCACGGAACCCGGCTGATCGGCAATCGCGTAGTTGTGGTAGACGAAGGCGTCGAGGATCTGCCCGCCGGACGATTTCGCGCCCTCTTTGCGACCCGAATCGCTGATGTCCTTGAACTGGCGGCTTTCATCCTTGAGTTCGAAGTCGTACCAGTATTTGCCACGGACGAACACGCCGGTGTCGCCGTATTTCAGTTCAAGGTCATGGATGCCCTTGAAGATCTTCGAAAAGGTTTCACCGCTCTTGAAGTTGGCGTGACCGTCATCGGATGTCTGCGACAGGCCGTGGCCACCGTTGTTGACGCCGATGAGGTTCTTGTTCGGGCTCTGAGTAGACCAACTGGCACCGATCGACAGGGACGAGTCGAACTGGCCCTCGATTTCACCGACGTTGAAACTGACGCCGAATGCGGGCCCGGCGAGCGAAGAGGCAAGACTGACCGCCAGAGGCAGTTTCGCCCGGCGCCAGAACTGGTTTACTGAGGTCATCGACGCTACTCCATGTGCATTATTGTTATGGCAGTGAGTACTTTTAAAAACGCCTGAAGGACCAGGTGCCAGAGACAACCCGAAATCACTCCAAAGATGCATCGCCCCGATTTGTGCGTGTGCTCCGTTCTTAAAAATCCTTGAGCGGACTATAGCCAGCAGGTGGTACTGCTTGATCCCTCTAAAGTGTGATTTGCAGCTGCCGGCCACTCTGGAACAGTCCTTTCGCCAGTCCGACGCATGTCGGCACGGCAAGGATGGCTGATTTTTTCGATTTCACAAGCCAAGCGCTTGCTTGGTGGGTCTGGCGCGCCGGTTTCGGCGCGCCAGCAGACACTCAAAGTGTCGAGAGGAAGGTGCTGTTATTGGCCTGCCATTCGGTGATGTCGAGGCGGATGCGCTTCTTGTCGAGCTTGCCGACGCTGGTCTTGGGAATTTCGGTAACAAGGGCGATCTGACTCGGGATTGCCCACTTGCTCAGGTGGCCCAACTCCACGAACGGCTTGAGGTGTTCCTTGAGCTCGCGTGCCCCGATCACATGCCCTTCGCGGATCACCAGCAAGGCAAACGGACGCTCGCCCCACTGCGGATCGGCGATCCCCACCACTGCTACTTCGCGTACCGCGACGTGACGACTGATCAGGTCTTCGAGGTCCAGCGAGGAGATCCACTCGCCGCCAGTCTTGATCACGTCCTTGATGCGGTCGCGGATGTCGATCACGCCCATGCTGTCGAGCGTGGCGACGTCACCGGTGTGCAACCAGCCTCCGGCCCAGAGTTCGGCGCCCTTCTGCGGTTCGTTGAAATAACCTTCGGTAAGCCAGGGCGCGCGCAGCACCAGTTCGCCCTGGGTCTCACCGTCGGCCGGGAGGAAATTGCCGTCGCCGTCGACGATTGCCGCTTCCACCAGCGGCCCCGGCACACCGGCCTTGATTCGGTAAGTGGTGCGCTCGTCTTCGGTGCCGGCCATCAGCTCGTCATTGAGGTGCGCGCAGGACACCAGCGGCCCGGTTTCCGACATGCCGTAGGCGGCGGTGAGCTGAATGCCGCGGGCCTTCGCGGTTTCATACAGCGTGCGATTGAGCGCGCTGCCGCCAATGACGATTTTCCAGCCGCCGAAATCGGTGCCTTGTGCGCCTTTGGCGTTAAGCAGCATTTGCAGAATGGTCGGCACGCAGTGGGAGAAGGTGACCTTCTCTTTGCGCCACAACTCCACCAGAAACTCCGGATCGTAGCGGCCCGGATAAACCTGCTTGAGTCCGAGCATGGTTGCCACGTATGGCAGACCCCAGGCGTGAACGTGGAACATTGGCGTGATCGGCATGTACACATCGTTGGTGCCAAGCAGGCGCACGCTGTCGATGGAACCCATGATCGTCGACACACCCATGGTGTGCAGCACCAGTTGCCGATGGGTGAAATACACGCCTTTCGGGTTGCCGGTGGTGCCGGTGGTGTAGAACGTGGTCGCGACCGAGTTTTCGTCGAAGTCCTGGAAGTCGTACTGCGGACTTGCAGCGGCCAGCAGTTGCTCGTACTCGCCGACCAGATTCGGCAAATCGGCGGTTTTCTCCGGCAGATCGGTCAGCAGCAGGGTTTTCTCGACCGTGGTCAGGTGCGGCGCGATCGCTTGATACAACCCGACGAACTCGCTGTTGACCAGCACAAAGCGGTCCTCGGCGTGGTTCATGGTGTAGAGGATCTGCTCAGGCGACAGACGCACGTTGATGGTGTGGATCACCGCGCCAATCATCGGAATCGCAAACATGCATTCCAGGTAACGGTGGCTGTCCCAGTCCATCACCGCCACGGTGTCACCGGCCTTGACACCGGCCGCCGTCAGCACGTTGGCCAACCGCGCCACGCGCTCGATCAGGGTCGGGTAGCTATAGCGAATCTGGTCGCGGTAAATGATCTCGCGGGTTTTCTCGTAACGGGCGCCGGACATCAGCAGCCGTTTGATCAGCAATGGATACTGGTAGGCCCCATCGGCCGGGGGAATGACGCGAGTCTGCAACATAAGAATCCCTTTTCTGACTGCACGGTGTTGGCGTAGAGATTGGTACTCTAGAACCCTTATACGCCAGCCAAATCAGCCAAAGGAATGATTTGCAAAGCCGTACAAATGCTAGCTTTGCGCCAGCATTTGCCGGTTTTCGTCTTCGGTCAGGCCGTTTGTCCTACTGCCTCTTCAGAAGGCGTGCGTGGGAATACGACTGCAGCAAGGAAGGTCAACGCGCCGAAACCCGCGAGAATCAAGTACAGGCCTACAAAACCATGGCGCGGTTCGACATAGGAAATCAGCGGAATCGCCGTCGCACTGGCACCAAACGATAAACAGTAACGCAGGGCGAACACCCGTGATTGCCATTGCGGGGCGACGAAGTTGGCAACCATCGCATCGTTGACTGTTACCTGCCCGAACACCACGAACATGAACGCTGCACCGAGGGCAATTACTGCCCAGCCGTCGGCATAGGCCAGCGCAAACAGCAACGGTGCCTGGCACAGCGTCAGGACAATGAACGGCCATTTCAGGCTGAGCCGATGCAATATCCGACCAATGCTCAACTGCGCGACCGCGCCGAAGGCATAGGCCAGACTGACCACCACGCCGAGGGTTTGCGGCGAAGCGAACAGCTCATGCAAACGCTCCTGAAACAGCTTTGGATAGGTCATGGTGGTGGCGTTGAACACCACACCGCCGGTGGCCGTGGCCAACGCCAGCACGCCGAACACCATCATCATCGAAATACGCTGACCGGAAGCACCTTTGAGTGGTGTGTGCGCACGCTTCGGAATCGGTTCTTCACGCACCTGCAAAGCGAAACCAACCCCCAGCACAATCGCCACTGCGCCCGGTATCAGAAACGCCGAGCGCCAACCGAATTGCGCCACCAACAACCCCGTGATCAACGCAGAAAACGCCACGCCCAGATTGCCCCACATGCCATTGATGCCGATTTCGCGGCCACGGTTCTGCGCGTAAGCAACCAGCATTGCCGTGCCGACCGGGTGATAAATTGCCGCAAAAATACCGATCAGGGTCAGGCCGATCACCAGCATGCTCGGGCTGTTGCTCAGCCCGGTGAAGATCGCCGAAGCGCCAATGCCGAAGAAAAACACCAGCATCATCTGTCGCCGACTCCAGTGATCACCCAGCCAACCAGCGGGTAGTGAACAAGCGCCGAAGGCAATGAAACCGCCCAGTGACAAGCCGATCAGTGCGGCGTAATCGAGACCGAACGCTTGAGTCATGCCAAGCACGGCGGCGGGAAAAATCAGCATGAACATGTGATCGATCACATGCGCGGCGTTGATATAGCGAATGACATTGCGGGATTGATTCATGGCGGCACGCTTTACGTTGTTGTGTGGCGCTTATGCTAAGTTGGCCGTAAAGCGCATTCCTGCCAAGCAAGTCATCGAATCAGACATGTTGATCAGCCACTTCGAACACGGCCCGGTGAGTGCCTACCCCCGGGATTATCTGGATGGCGCGCACCAGCCGCTGCACCTGCATCGCGAGGCGCAGTTGTTGTACGCGGTCAGCGGGATCATGCGCGTGGTCACGGAATCGGGTGCGTGGGTGATTCCGCCGAGTCGCGCGGTGTGGATTCCACCCGAGGTGGCGCACGAGATTTTCATGAGTGGCGATGTGCAGATGCGCTCGCTGTTCATCGCCCCTGAGCTGTCGCCCGCCAGCCTGCAACAGTGCTGCGTATTGGCGGTGACGCCGCTGCTGCGCGAGCTGATCCTGCGTGCCGTGCAAGGGCCGCCGCATGCCGATAATCCGTTGATCCAGCAACTGATGCTCGAAGAACTCGCCAGCCTGGAGAACCTGCCGCTGCACATTCCGATGCCCACTGACCGGCGTCTGCAAAACATCTGTCTGGCACTGCTGCACACCCCGGATCACGCCAATACGCTGGAAGACTGGGCGCAGCAGGTTGGCGCCAGCTCACGCACGTTGGCACGGCTGTTTCAGCAGCAATTGCAGATGAGTTTCAACGCCTGGCGCCAGCAACTGCGCCTGATGGAAGCCCTGCCACGCCTGCTCGCCGGGGACAGCGTGCAGCGTGTGGCGCGGGATTTGGGTTACGGCAGCGCGCGGGCGTTCAGCGCGATGTTTCGCCGTTTGCTTGGGGAAAATCCCCGCGAATACCTGAATAACCTGAGCAAGCTCAGCGAACTCGTGTAGGAGCTGTCGAGTGCAACGAGGCTGCGATCTTTTGACTTTGTTTTTTAAGATCAAGATCAAAAGATCGCAGCCTTCGGCAGCTCCTACACAGTAGGATCAATGCATCTCGGTAAACGCGATTTTCACGCCGAGAGCGATCAGCACCGCGCCCATGGTGCGGTCGAACCAATGGCCCATGCGGGCGAAACCGGCGCGTACACGTTGCTGGCTGAACAGCATCGCCACCAGGCAGAACCAAATCGCAGTTGCGACAGCCAGGTAAATCCCGTAACCGGCCTGCACGGCCAGTGGCGTGTGCGGATTGATCACCACGGTGAACAGCGACAGAAAGAACAGTGTGGCTTTCGGGTTCAGGCCGTTGGTCACGAAGCCTGAAGTGAATGCGCCGCGAGCGGTGCGTACGCCAGCCTCTTTGTGCAGATCATCGGTGACGGTTTTCGCCGGTTGCGCGCGCAATGCCTTGAAGCCGATGTACAGCAAGTACGCAGCCGCCGCCCACTTCAAGGCGTTGAACAGCACAATCGATTGCGACACGATCAGGCCAATGCCGAGCAGCGAATAACCGACGTGCAGGAAAATCGCCGTGCCGACACCGAGTGCCGTCCAGGTGCCCGCGCGGCGCCCGTGGGTCACGCTCTCGCGCACCACCACGGCGAAGTCCGGGCCGGGGCTGGCGACGGCCAGCAAGTGGATCAGTGCAACGGTCAAGAACTCGGTCCAGTACATGGGGGCTCCTTTCGGCCAAGCGTATCAATTTGTTTCATCTGGTAGGCTCGGCAGATTACGCCCAACGCTCACAGCACAAAAGGTACAGTTGATGACGAACACGCGCCGCGCGGTATTCCTTGATCACCCTTCGCTGGATCTCGGCGACCTCGACCTCAGTCCGTTGCGCGAGTGTTTCAGCGATCTGCAGCTGTTCGCCCAGACCTTGCCCGAGCAAGTCAGCGAACGCCTGCATGGCGCCACCGTCGCCATTTCCAACAAGATCCTGATCGACGCCGCCGCGATGGCCGCCAACCCCGAGCTGAAACTGATCCTGATCACCGCCACCGGCACCAACAACGTCGACCTTGCTGCCGCCCGCGCTCACGGCATCACCGTGTGCAACTGCCAAGGTTACGGCACGCCGTCGGTGGCGCAGCACACGATCATGCTGCTGCTCAACCTCGCCACGCGTCTGGCCGATTATCAGAAAGCCGTTGGCGAAGGTCGCTGGCAACAGGCGAAACAGTTCTGTTTGCTCGACTACCCGATTGTCGAGCTGGAAGGCAAAACCCTCGGCTTGCTCGGGCATGGCGAACTCGGCGGCGCCGTGGCGCGATTGGCCGAAGCGTTCGGCATGCGCGTGCTGCTCGGGCAGATTCCCGGGCGCCCAGCCCGCCCGGATCGCTTGCCACTGGATGAGCTGTTGCCGCAGATCGACGCCCTCACCCTGCACTGCCCGCTCAATGAGCACACCCGCCACTTCATCGGTGCCCGCGAATTGGCGTCGATGAAACCCGGAGCATTCGTGGTCAACACGGCACGCGGCGGACTGATCGATGAGCAAGCGCTGGCCGATGCCTTGCGCAACGGTCACCTCGGCGGCGCGGCTACCGATGTGTTGAGCGTCGAGCCGCCGACCCAGGGCAATCCGTTGCTCGCGGCGGACATTCCGCGCCTGATCGTCACCCCGCACAACGCCTGGGGCAGCCGCGAGGCACGGCAGCGCATCGTCGGCCAATTGACCGAAAACGCCCAGGCGTTTTTCAGCGGTAAGGCGCTGCGGGTCGTCAGTTGATAAACTGCGGCACTTTTTTTTGAGGAGCAGTTATGGATCCGCGCAGTGAAGTACTGCTTCGTCAGCCCGAGTTGTTTCAAGGTTCGTTGCTGTTGGCCGGTTTGCCCGCCGACGATTTGCTCGGGCGCCTGCCCAACGCATTCGGCTGGTGCTGGCATGCCGGCGATCAAGCCGCGCTGGACGCGCGCTTCGAAGGTCGCAGCCATTTCGGCGTGAACATCCCGGAGCGCGAGTTCGACAGCGCCGTGGTGTTCTTGCCAAAATCCAAAGATCTGACCGATTACATCCTCAACGCGGTGGCTTCGCGTCTGGCCGGCCGCGAAGTGTTTCTAGTCGGCGAAAAACGCAGCGGCATCGAAGGCGCGTCCAAGCAGCTCAACCCGTTCGGCAAACCGCGCAAGCTCGACAGCGCGCGTCATTGCCAGCTCTGGCAAGTCACCGTAGCCAACGCGCCGGAAGCAAAATCCCTGGAAAGCCTGGCGCAGACCTATGAATTGCCTTTGGCCGAGGGTCCGCTGAAAGTCATCAGCCTGCCGGGCGTATTCAGCCACGGTCGCCTGGATCGCGGCAGCGCCCTGCTGCTGGAGCATCTGGACAAACTGCCGAGCGGCCATTTGCTCGACTTCGGTTGCGGCGCGGGCGTGCTGGGGGCTGCGGTCAAACGTCGCTACCCACACAATCAGGTCACGTTGCTGGATGTGGATGCGTTCGCTGCCGCCAGCAGCCGTCTGACGCTGGCTGCCAACGGTCTGGAAGCCGAAGTGCTGACCGGGGACGGGATCGACGCTGCACCAATGGGTTTGAACGCTATTCTGAGCAACCCACCCTTCCATGTCGGCGTGCATACCGATTATTTCGCCACGGAGAACTTGCTGCGAAAAGCGGCGAAACATCTGAAAAACGGCGGCGAACTGCGTCTGGTGGCGAACAGCTTCCTCAAGTATCAACCGCTGATCGAAGAGCATTTGGGTGTGTGTGCGATCAAGGCTGAAGGCAATGGTTTCCGGATTTACCGGGCCAAGCGCGGCTGAAAATTTGTTCTTGCCCAAACGGATTTGCCTAGGCAGAATCCGCTCCGTCCTAGGGGAGTAGTCTCCCACGAGCGCCAAGCTCGTCCGGTATACGTCAACATACTTGATCCTCAGATCATGGCGTATGCGACCCAAGCGTCCGCAGCAGACGGATCGCAGGGTTTGACAAGACCTATGACACGCACACCTTACCCGGGGCGGGAAGGCTGTACGTGTCATAGCCGTGTCGACCCGCCCCTTAGGAAATCCTGATGCTGGACTCGTTACTCGTTCCCACCGCAATCGTTGCCTTGGCCGAAATCGGCGACAAGACGCAACTGCTCGCGCTGATTCTCGCCGCTCGCTTCCGCAAACCCTGGCCGATCATTGCCGGTATTGTCGCCGCGACCCTGGCCAACCACGCAGCAGCCGGTGCGGTCGGCGCCTGGTTCGGCAGTTTCTTCTCGAATGCGACGCTGCACTGGATACTCGCCGCAAGCTTCACCGCCACTGCGCTGTGGACATTGGTCCCGGACAAAATGGACGACGATGAAACCAGCACCGCGCGCAAGTTCGGGCCTTTCCTGACCACGTTGATTGCGTTTTTTCTCGCCGAAATGGGCGACAAGACTCAGGTCGCCACGGTAATGCTGGCCGCGCAATACCCGGATCTGTGGCTGGTGATTATCGGTACCACGGCGGGTATGTTGATTGCCAACGTGCCGGTGGTGCTGGCAGGTAACTTCGCCGCAGACAAATTGCCACTGACCCTGATCCGTCGCCTCGCGGCCTCGGCATTCATGATTCTGGCGATCGTTGCGGTGTACAAGGCAATGCAGAGCAGTGGCTGGGTTTAACCCTGAGAGAAGGATCGTTCCCACGCTCTGCGTGGGAATGCAGCCGGGGACGCTTTGCGTCCCTTTTGGAACGCGGAGCGTCCCTTGAGGCATTCCCACGCAGAGCGTGGGAACGATCACCGACTCAGGATTTAGGCGCTTGTTCGTACAGCGGCATGACCTTCGGAATCGCCGTCTGCAACGAGGCAATCCGGCTGGTCGAAGCCGGGTGAGTGCTCATGAACTCCGGCGGCGAACCCTCCGACGCCTTGCTCATCTTGTTCCACAAGGTGATCGCGGCGTTCGGGTTGTACCCGGCGCGTGCGGCCAGCTCCAGACCAATCAGGTCGGCTTCGTTTTCGTTGGCACGGCTGTTCGGCAGGGTCATGCCATAGTTGGCCACGGTGTCGGCCAGCGCCAGACTGTCCTGACCCAGACCGAGCAATGCACCTGCGCCCTGCTTGGCCATTTCAATCCCGTAAGCCTTGGACATCGCTTCACGACCGTGTTCGCGCAGGGCGTGGGCGATTTCATGGCCCATGACCGCAGCGATTTCATCGTCGGTGAGCTTCAGGCTGTCGATCAGCCCGGTGTAAAAAATGATCTTGCCGCCAGGACCGCAGTTGGCGTTGAGTTCATCGCTCTTGATCAGATTGACTTCCCACTGCCATTGCGCCGCGTCCGGACGGAAGTTCGGCGCCTGGGCGATCAAGCGGTTGGCAATCGCCTGAACCCGCTTGGCCTCGGGGCTGGTCTTGTCCAGCACGCCTTTGCTTGAGGCCTCGCCGACGGTCTTCTGATACGACTGGGCATACATCTGGTCGACCTCTTGCGAGGACAGCATGCTGAACATGTACTGCTTGCGCTCCACCCCCACGGCGCCGCCGCTGGTGGTGTTGACCGACTGACAACCGACCAGCAACAGCGCTGCGCTCAGTGCACTTACAACCAATGTCTTGTTCATTCAAAAGCTCCCTGAAAACCTGTCGCGTATCCTAGGCGGGTAATTGTATCGACGCCAGATACAACGGACGTGTTGCAGCGACTTTCAGACGTTTCCCACTTGGCCTGTCGTAAAAAATTCACAGCCACCACCAAGCCCCGTGCAACTGCGTCGCGCACTGATCCATTTGCGACATCGGCTTGCAATTGCACCGGCTCGCACTCATGGCCCAATGCCGCCTGCCGATACATCAGCGCAGACGTCCTCTTGCGTGCGGAGCTCCCATGAAGTTCAAGTCGATCCAGTTTTCCGTTGCCGCCCTGGCTGGCGCCATCGTGCTTAGCGTGGTGGCCGCGCTGGTGCTGTATGCGCTGTTTTCCGGCGCGCGCACGCAAGAAATGGTGCAGCAGCGCACTCAGGCGCAGTTCGAGCAAGTCATCGAGCAGCGCCTGACCTCGCTGGCGCAGACTCAGGTCAGCCAGATCCAGCGCGAGCTTGAAGCGCCGCTGCTGATCGCCGGCGGACTGGTGCGGGTCAACGCCCTGCTCGGCACGCCGGGCGCCGATGGCCAGCCGCGCCTGACGGTCAGCCGCGAACAACTGATCAGCCTGATCAAAGAAAACGTCGAAAAGAACCCGAAGATTCTCGGCACTTACATCGGCTGGGAAAAGAACGCCCTGGACCACAATGACGCGGCCTACGTCGGCACCAGCGTGGTCGGTATCGATGCCGCCAACGGGCGCTTCCTGCCGTGGTGGTTCCGCAACGATGACGGCACCCTCGGCCTGGACAAACTGGTCGACGTCGACGACCAGAAAACCCTGTCCACCGGCGTGCGCGCCAGCGAGTACTACTTGTGCTCGAAGGAAACGAAGAAAGCCTGCGTGATCGATCCGGCGCCGTACAAGGTCGGCGACAAGATCGTCATGCTCGCCTCCTTTATTGAGCCGATCATGCTCAACGGCGCTTTCCAGGGCATTGTCGGCGCCGACCTGTCGGTGAACTTCATTCAGGAAATGCTCCTCGGCGCCAACCAGAAGCTGTACAGCGGCGCCGGGCAAATGGCGCTGATTGGCGGTAACGGGCGGATCGTTGCCTACACCAAGGACCCGAGCAAATTCGGCGAAAAAGTCAGCGATATCCTCGACGCCGAGCAGATCGGCAACCTGGCCAATCTCAAACGCGGCGAAGTGACTTACTCGGTCAACAAGGACAAGGGCCGCATCGAGTTGTACCTGCCGTTCGGCATCGGCCAGACCGACGCGCGCTGGACGTTGATGTTGCAACTGCCGCTCAACGCGGTGATGGCGGATCTGCAAAAACTGCAGGCCGACCTCGATGCGCAACGCAAGTCCGACACGTTCGGCATGGCCATGGTTGGCCTGATCATCGCCGGCATTGGCTTGCTGGTGATCTGGCTGGTCGGCCACGGCATCGCCCGACCGCTGAAGCAAATGGTCGCGATGCTCAATGACATTGCTCAGGGTGAAGGTGATCTGACCCGACGCTTGAGCAGTGATCGCAGCGATGAATTGGGCTCGATCGCCAAGGGCTTCAATACCTTCCTCGCTAAATTGCAGGCGATGATCACCCAAGTGGTGACGTCGGTGCAGAGCGTCAGCGATTCCTCGGAGCACACCGCCGACATCGCCATTCGCACCAACATCGGCATTCAGAAACAAATGGCCGAGATTGATCAGGTCGCCACGGCAGTGCAGGAAATGACCGCCACCGCCCAGGACGTCGCGCGTAACGCTACGCAGGCTGCGCAAGCGGCCAGCCATGCCGATCAGGCGGCGAGTCAGGGCATGCAGATCGTGCGTGACACGTCCGATTCGATTGGCGTGTTGGCGCTGGAAATCGGCAAGGCTGTCGATGTGGTGCAGACCTTGGCCAAGGACAGCGAGAACATCAACGCGATTCTCACGGCGATTCGCGGGATTGCCGAGCAGACCAATCTGCTGGCGCTGAACGCGGCGATTGAAGCGGCGCGTGCCGGCGAGCAGGGTCGCGGCTTTGCCGTGGTGGCGGATGAAGTGCGCAATCTGGCGCAGAAAACCCAGAAAGCCACTGAAGAAATCCAGTCCATGATCCAGCAACTGCAACAGGGCACCCGCGATGTCGTGCGGGTCATGGAGGACAGCCAGAACCGCACTGATGAAAGCGTGCAGCACGCGGCGAAAGCGGCTCAAGCGCTGGAGACGATTACTCACGCGGTATCGGTAATCAACGACATGAACACGCAGATTGCCAGCGCGGCTGAAGAGCAGAGTGCAGTGGCGGATGACATCAATCGCAACGTGATCAACATTGGGCAAGTGGCCAATGAAGTGGCGGGTGGCGCGGATGAGTCGAGTTCGGCGAGCGCAGATCTGACCAAACTGGCGGAGCAGCAGCGGCGGTTGATCAATCAGTTCAAGGTCTGAAAAGCCAAGAGCACCCTCACCCTAACCCTCTCCCAGAGGGAGAGGGGACTGATTGGGGGATATTGACGAAGTACACCGACTTGAACGCTTTTCACCGAATCCATAATCGCCACGATTTTTCAGGTCGATGCATGACGGTAGAAAATTCGGTCAGTCCCCTCTCCCTCCGGGAGAGGGCTAGGGTGAGGGGCTTTTGATCTAAATGCTTTAACCCGGAGTCAAACACTCCGGCCCATTGAGCTTCGGATCATTAATCAGATTCGCCAACACCCGCTCACGCAATGCAGCAGGTTCACTGGCCAGCAACCCCTGCAATACATGTAACGGCGTCTCCGGATCGAGCCAAGCCGCCTGCCCCGCCTCATCCAAAATCAACGGCCGGCGCTGACTCGACGCCGGCTGAGTAATCACCGCCGTGCTCAGCCAGACCTGCTCCTGCACCGGATACGCCTCCCAGATCGCCGCAAAAAACAGCGAAGCGCCCTCCCCCGGCGTCAGCCAGTAAGGCCGCTTGCGCTGGGTCCCGCGCCATTCGTAAAAACCATTCGCCGGCAGCAGGCAACGACGCTGACGCAGCGCCTCACGAAACATCGGTTGCTCAGCCACGGTTTCCGCGCGGGCATGCGCCGGCGTCTTCGACAAATCGGTCAGCCACGGCGGTGTCAGCCCCCAACGGGCGCGGGCCAAGGTGCGCTGACCGTCTTCACCGGCACGCAGCATCAACACCGAATCATTGGGGGAAATGTTCCACTGCGCCTGCTGATCGGCGGGAAAACCTGGCAGGGCCGCGAAATCGCGGTTCCAGCGAAACAGGGCATAACGTCCACACATGGGGCAACACGACTCTGAAGTAAAACGAAGCTCAGCCTAACAGACCAGCGTCCCGGGAAAGCTCTCCGGTTCATCGCCGGGCAGCGGCAGCGCGGCATTGTACGCGGTGATCAGCTCACGGGCGTATTCGGCCTGATCGTTATCCACAGACAAGCCCAACAGACCGAAGATCGGCAGCTCGCCGGTGCCACCGAGCAAATCGCGGCCAATCAAGTGCGCCTCGATGCCTTCGCTGGCGAGCATGCCCTTGAGCATTTCACCTTCCATCAGGTTTTCCGGCTCGTAGATTCGCTGCATGGGCGCGCCTCACTCGTTTTCGCTGAAGACTTCCAGAAACCAGTCCTCTTCGTGTACCTGCAATACAAACGTGATTGGCCGGCAACACACCTGACAATCTTCGATATAGGTCTGATCGCCAACGGACAGGTCCACTGACGTTTCGACCGTTTCCCCACAATAAGGACATTCGTATTCAGCAGGTTCCAGCATCGCGGTCTCCCAAGTGACTTGTGCGTATAATCGCCGGTCTATTTGCAGGGCTATTTTTGTCTGGCTACTTTTTCAGACCGTGCCCCGCGGGTTTTCGATCAAAACCTTTACTTACCCTAGCCGTTTCCAACAAGAGAGCATGATGGGCGAATTCGATGCCATCCGACCTTACGACGACAGCGAAGTACCTGTGGTACTGGCAAGACTGCTCGGCGACAAGGCGTTTCTAGATATCCTCACCCACTTCCGCTTCCCGCGTTTTGCCGGTGCCTTCGGCTGGATGCTCAAACCACTTATAGCCCATCGGCTGCGTCGTGAGTTCGCCGACGTGACCTCGGTGGCGACGTTGCAGGACAAGGTCGAGTCCTACGTCGACCACACCATCGAGCGCGCCACCGACGGCGTGACCTACACCGGTGTCGAGCAATTCAAGTCCGGCAGCGCCTATCTGTTCATCGCCAACCACCGCGACATCGTGATGGACCCGGCCTTCGTCAACTATGCCGTGTACCACGCAGGCCTGCCGACCCCGCGCATCGCGATCGGCGACAATCTGCTGCAGAAGCCGTTTGTCAGCGACCTGATGCGTTTGAACAAAAGCTTCATCGTCCACCGTTCGATCACCGGCCGTCGCGAGAAAATGGCTGCGTATCAACTGTTGTCGGCGTACATCAACCACTCGATCCGCAACGATTGCGCGTCGATCTGGATCGCTCAGGCCGAAGGTCGGGCGAAGGACGGCGACGATCGCACCGAGTCGGCGATCCTCAAGATGTTCCACATGAGCCGCAAGGACGAGCCGTTCGGCGAAGTCATTCGCTCGCTGAACGTCACCCCGGTGTCGATCAGCTACGAATACGACCCGTGCGACCAGGCCAAGGCCCGCGAGCTATTCATCCGCGCCACCACCGGCACCTACGCGAAAGCGCCGGGCGAGGATGACGTAAGCATCGCCAAGGGCATCACCGGCTACAAAGGCCGGGTGCACGTGAACTTTGCGGCGCCGATCACCGAGCTGTTTGAAGACACCAAGCAATTGGCGGTCGAAATGGACAAGCAGATTCTCGGCGGCTACCGGTTATTCCCGGTGCATTACCTGGCGTACTCGCAGTGGGCCGATGCCGATCCGCAGTTGAATGTGCCGAAGGCTGCCGAGGTTTTCCCGGCGGATGAGCTGGCCAAGGCGCAGGAAGAGTGGCAGAGCCGGCTGGACGCTTGCCCTGAGGAGCATCGTCCGTATCTGGTCCTGCAATATGCGACGCCGGTGCGTAATCAATACCGGGTCAAGGCTGGGTTGCCGCTGTAAAACAACGGCAAGATCAAAAGATCGCAGCCTTCGGCAGCTCCTACAGGGGATTCGTGTAGGAGCTGCCGAAGGCTGCGATCTTTTGCTTTTAGAAGCGTGTGCTGATCCAGGAGACGATCAGGGCCAGCGCGAGGCAGGCAAAACCAAAACGGTAGAAAAACCGGTTCATGCGCAAGGTCGCCCAGTCCAGGATCGGCTCGGCATTCGGCTGCGCCTGACGCTGGGCGGCAATGCTGGCCATCGCGCGCTGTTCACGGCGGCGAGTGGCGTGCAGCAGCCAACTGCCCGGAAACGCCAACAACAGCGCCAGCAGGTTGATCAACTTGGCGGGATGGGCGGTAAACAGTGTCATCAAGTGCAGCGACATCACAGACCTCTATCTGAACCGGTATGGCAGACGCCCGATCGACGACTGCGGCGCGGATTCTACCGAAACCCGAACGCCCTGCCCCAGGCTTTGCGACAAATTACCTGACAATCGACCGATGGCTGTCCTGTGTCACGGCATCGTCATGTGGATAGGCCACCCTGCGCGCCTCGAAACACACATGGAACGCGACATGCTTCACGCTGAAAACCAGGATCGTCTGTACCTCATCACGCCTTACGACGAACAACAAAGCCTCGTCGGCAGCCTTGCCTTCAATGTTCAGGATCGCCATTGGCTGGTGTATTGCGCGCTCGGCGGGCATCAGCATGCAGATTTGCCCGAGACGGATTTGCTGACGGGCGTCAGCGTGCTCGACTTCTATTCTCAGGCGGCCTGAAAATAGCAAAAGCACCCTCACCCTAGCCCTCTCCCAGAAGGAGAGGGGACTGACCGAGGTGTTTATTCGAGATACATCGACCTGAAAAACTCGAGTTGAACTCCGGTTCTGAAAAGCCCCCGATCGGCTCCCTTTCCCCCTCGCCCCCCTGGGGGAGAGGGCTGGGGTGAGGGGGTAGGATTTCAGGCCCCACAAAAAAGCCCGAAACCATCACTGGCCCCGGGCTTTTTCACATCCGCCGAAAACTTACTCAGCCAGCACCTGACCCACAGTCGGATCCTTGAACAGACGCGTCAGCGCATCGCTCAAGACATCGCTGACCAGTTTGGTGTTGGTTTCCTGGTTCGGCGCCATGCCGAAACGCTGGTCCAGCGACGCACCGTAACGGCCGCTGTAACGGCGGTTTGCGTTCTGCACGTCGGAGCGGAAGGTCGCGCCGATGGTTGCTTCGGTCACGTACATGCCTTCTTTCGGCGACTGATACTTCAGCTCGGCCAGCGTCACGGTCAGCTGTGGAGCATTTGGCGCGTTGTTGGTCGGGGTGAACCCGAGCAGACGCACGGCGGCTTCAGCCTGAGCCTGCAGCTTCGGCAGGATCTGCTCGCGCTGCACAGTGATGGCGCTGGTTTCCGGGTACAGACCGCCACGGGTGCCGAGGGTTGGCGACGGACGACCGTCTACTACACGCACAACAACAGGCTGGCCACGGCCGACCGCAGGCAACTGGGTGGTCAGCTTCGGCTCCGGGCTCAGTTGTTGCGGGCTGTGGGCGCAGCCGGCCAGGGTCAAACCGGCCACAGTGATCAAACCGAACAACAGGCGTTGCAACATGCTCTTCTCTCCAGAATCAGGCACAAACAGGCCGGCAGTATAGCGGTGGGCCACTGCGGGTAACCAGCGCCCGGCAGCGAATACTGAAATGTCTGACAAACCCGTGGGAAAGCGGTTCCTGTCACAGATTATTCACCCGCCATACACGTTCACGTCACGGCGCTTTGGCAACCTTGCAATCAGTCCCCCCACAAGGTACTCAATCATGCGTTATCTGATCTCGTTGTTCGCCCCACGTCCGCTGCATCGCAGCTTCGCCCTGCTCGACCGCAACGGCCATTGCCAGGCATTCAAGCAGTGCAGCCTGCAGCCGATGGGTGACGGTTGGGTGGAAATCGAAGAAATCCGCCTCAACTGGTTGCACCAGCCACTGCCCGCCAGCGCCCGCGTCATAGCGTCGCAGCCCCGCGCACGGGTGCAAGCGATGTTGAGCATCTGACCGGATGCCTAATAAAAGTCATTAAACACGAGCAACTGCCCGCATTTCTTCGATACAATCTCCCCCCGATTATAAGGACGTCTCCTGATCGGGCCCCGCAACAGCGTCAATGCGCATGCATCGACACCCAAAATCGCCCACAGAGAGCCGCCCACACAGATCGAGTGAAGTTGGCGCGCTTGCCTGTTCTTCCGGCAAAAACCCCGCTTTTCGCGAATCTGCAGAGCTGTCATGACGCTCGGCCACCGCGTTGTTTTGCCTTTGCGGGCAAGGTGCCAGGCCTGGACAGCCCTTTTTTGAGGTTCACGTCTTCAAAAGAGCGTGAAAAAAACGGGTTTTCACAACTTCACAAGAGTGTGGCGAGCAAATGAAAAGTTTTGCGTCTGAACATGCACCATTAGCGTCTGAAACAGCCCAACGACACAGGACCGGGTATACCTCGAATATCGGAGCCTGAAGCCTGTCCGCTACGGATTTGGTTGCACAAAAACGGATGTCTCGACCATAAGTCGAATTGCCAGCCGCGCGCTGAAATGAGTTCATGGAGCTCTTGAAGCCAAGCCGCATACATCCGTTGAAGTTGCGAAAAATTGCGAAGATTCGGACATGGCGACCTGACCATGGATAGCCTGGACACCACTGATCTGTCCCGGAACGCCTGGCAGCCATGCCGACAATTTGGTGCTGCAGATTTTGGAGACGCGTTAAATGGCGCATAACGAAGCAGTCGACGTAGTACTGGTTGGGGCCGGCATCATGAGTGCCACTCTTGCCGTGCTGCTCAAAGAGCTCGACCCCGCGATCAAGCTGGAAGTCGTCGAGCTGATGGATTCCGGTGCCGCAGAGAGTTCCAACCCTTGGAACAACGCCGGTACCGGCCACGCCGGTCTGTGCGAGCTGAACTACACGCCGCAGGCCGCCGATGGCACCGTCGACATCAAGAAAGCCGTGCACATCAACACCCAGTTCGAGGTGTCGAAGCAGTTCTGGTCGTACCTGACCAAGAAAGGCACCTTCGGCTCGTGCAAATCCTTCATCAGCCCGGTACCGCACCTGAGTTTCGTCCAGGGCGACTCCGGCGTGTCGTTCCTGAAAGAACGCTTTGACGTGCTGCACAAGCACCACGCCTTCGCCGACATGGAATACACCGAAGACAAGGCCAAAATGGCCGAATGGATGCCGTTGATGATGCCGGGCCGCTCGCCGGACGAAGTCCTCGCCGCCACTCGCGTGATGAACGGCACCGACGTCAACTTTGGCGCCCTGACCAATCAGTTGCTCAAGCACCTGACCAGCGCACCCGACACCCAAGTCAAATACTGCAAGCGCGTCACCGGCCTCAAGCGTAACGGCGCTGGCTGGACCGTGAGCATCAAGGACGTCAACAACGGCAACACCCGTGAAGTCGACGCCAAGTTCGTCTTCCTCGGCGCCGGCGGTGCCGCCCTGCCATTGCTGCAGGCTTCGGGCATCGAAGAAAGCAAAGGCTTCGGCGGCTTCCCGATCAGTGGCCAATGGCTGCGCTGCGACAATCCGGAAGTGGTCAAACAGCACCAGGCCAAGGTTTACAGCCAGGCCGCCGTGGGTTCGCCACCGATGTCGGTGCCGCACCTGGACACCCGCGTGGTCGACGGCAAGAAATCCCTGCTGTTCGGGCCATACGCCGGTTTCACCACCAAGTTCCTCAAGCACGGTTCCTTCATGGACCTGCCGCTGTCGGTGCGCGCCGGCAACATCGGGCCGATGCTGGCCGTGGCGAAAAACAACATGGACCTGACCAAATACCTGGTCAGCGAAGTGATGCAGTCGATGGAACAGCGTCTGGATTCCCTGCGCCGTTTCTACCCTGAGGCGAAAGCCGAAGACTGGCGCCTGGAAGTGGCCGGCCAACGGGTGCAGATCATCAAGAAAGACCCGAAAAAAGGCGGCATCCTGCAGTTCGGTACCGAACTGGTTGCGGCCAAGGACGGTTCCCTCGCCGCCCTGCTCGGTGCTTCGCCAGGTGCGTCGGTGACCGTTTCGATCATGCTGGAACTGATCGAGAAGTGCTTCCCGGCCAAGGCCAAGGGTGAGTGGGCTGGCAAACTGGCCGAGATCTTCCCGGCCCGTGAAAAGGTCCTGGAAACCGATGCTGCGCTGTATCGCAAGATCAACACGCAGAACAACATCGCGCTGGAACTGGTTGAAGAAAGCAGCGAGACGCCAAGCTACGCTTGATCACGCCGCATAAAAAACGCCCCGATCGGGGCGTTTTTTTATGTCTGTCAGAAGCAAAAGATCGCAGCCTGCGGCAGCTCCTACATGGGATGTGTATTTATCCTGTAGGAGCTGCCGAAGGCTGCGATCTTTTGATCTTAAGCGCGAGCTTTATCGATCAGCTCGATGTAGTCCGGGGCGTTGCGCTGATCGGCGATCAGGTCAACAAAGGTCTTGCCCTGCTCGTCCTTGCCATCGACGTCGTAACCGGCCTCGACGAAGAAGCCGAGGAAGCGTTCGAAGTCATCGATACGCAGGCCACGGTAGGCCTTGATCAGTTTGTGCAGCGACGGCGAAGTGGCGTCGACCGGTTCAAAATCGAGGAACAGCTTGATCTGCTCATCGCCGATCTCGTCACCAATCACTTGTTTCTTATCTTTACGCATTGCCGACTCCAGCTCGCAGACATTACACGGGGCGGGCAGTTTACCCCTGCCCGGCCGCCGGGCTCAACGCGATCGCACCGCCCCGGTATGCAAATCGGCCCAGATATGGCCGTTGGCGTAACTGAGGAACTGCACATACACGGTGTCATTGCGCAGCAGATCGATGATCACGCGGTATTGGGCCTGTGGATAAAACAACGTCAGGGTTTTGCTCTTGTCGTCGTAGACCGGTTTTTTCAGGCTTTTACTTTCGCCGTCGAAATTGACCAGCACTTGGGTGATGGTCGCTCCCTTGTTCAAGGACTTGCCCTTGAGGCGGATCATCAACGGCGAGGTAACCGGAATCGGCTGCTGATTGGACTGACGTTGCGCGCCGACGACCACCGAGTAATCGGTGACCTGCAGAAGTTGCTGCTGCTCGGGCTCGGCATCGCGCACGGTCAGATCGTCCGGCGGCAGGAATTGGCTGTGCATCGGCGCGGCGGACAGCGGCAGGCTGAGGATCAGTAAAAGCGCGGCGAGGCTGCGGATCAAGAGGCGCATGACAGGCTCCGGAGGGCGGGGCCGAGCACTCTAGCATGGGTATCACGCAAACAAATGTAGGAGTGAGCCTGCTCGCGATTGCGGTCTGTCAGCAACGTTGATGTTGGCTGATACGACGCTATCGCGAGCAGGCTCACTCCTACAGGGGATGGTGCAGGGTCTTACATGCCTTTAACGGCAAAAATCCCGTTGGCGTTGCGCCAGTAGCCTTTGTAGTCCATGCCGTAACCGAAGATGTAGCGGTCAATGCACGGCAGGCCAACGAAATCGGCTTTCAGGTCAGGACGCGCTTTGCGGTCGTGGTCCTTGTCGATCAGTACGGCGGTGTGCACTTTGCGCGCGCCGGCGTGTTTGCAGAAGTCGATGATCGCACCGAGGGTGTGACCTTCGTCGAGGATGTCGTCGATGATCAGTACGTCGCGGTCGATGAACGAGACTTCCGGCTTGGCTTTCCAGAACAGGTCGCCGCCGCTGGTTTCGTTGCGATAACGGGTCGCGTGCAGGTAGGAGGCTTCCAGCGGGAAGTGCAGATGCGTCAGCAGTTTGCCGGAGAAAATCAGCCCGCCGTTCATCACGCAGAACACCACCGGGTTGCTGTCAGCCAGTTGTTCGTTGATTTGTGCACCGACACGGGCGATGGCCGCCTCGACTTCAGACTCGGTGTACAGGCAGTCAGCCTCTCGCATGATTTGACGGATATGCTCGAGATCAGCGGACATGGCGCTCTCCAGGGGGGGAATGTGGGGGGGTATGGCTGCGAAAAGCGGGCAAAGGTACGCATCTCGCGAGGCCGAATCAAGCCTTTATGGACTAACGTACAGAATGTCCTATAGGACATCACCCTCGGATAGATTAATCTAGGCCGGTTTTTTTGCCCGCCGCCGGAGTTTTTCCATGCCCATCCTCGAGATCCGCCATCCGCTGATCCGTCATAAACTCGGCCTGATGCGCCGCGCCGATATCAGCACCAAGAACTTCCGTGAGCTCGCTCAGGAAGTCGGCGCCCTGTTGACCTATGAAGCTACAAAAGATTTGCCGCTGGAGTCCTACGATATTGCAGGCTGGTGCGGCACCGTGTCGGTCGAGAAAATCGCCGGCAAGAAGATCACTGTCGTGCCGATCCTGCGCGCCGGCATCGGCATGCTCGAAGGCGTGCTGAGCCTGATCCCGGGTGCCAAGGTTTCCGCTGTGGGTGTCGCCCGTAACGAAGAAACCCTGCAAGCGCACACCTATCTGGAAAAACTGGTTCCGGAAATCGACGAACGGTTGGCGATGATCATCGACCCGATGCTCGCCACTGGCAGCTCGATGGTTGCGACCATCGACCTGTTGAAAAAGGCTGGTTGCAAAGACATCCGCGCGATGGTGCTGGTTGCCGCGCCGGAAGGTATCGCAGCAGTCGAAAAAGCTCACCCGGACGTGACCATCTACACCGCGTCCATTGATGAGCGCTTGAACGAGCACGGTTACATCATTCCTGGACTTGGCGACGCCGGTGACAAGATCTTCGGCACCAAGCAGAAGGACGCTTGACCATGCAGCAAGAGTTCAACGATCCGCTCTGGCGCACGGTGCTGTCCGGCGCCCAGATGCTGTTCGTGGCTTTCGGCGCTTTGGTGCTGATGCCGCTGATCACGGGCCTTGACCCGAACGTGGCACTGTTTACCGCAGGTCTTGGGACGATCCTGTTCCAGATCGTCACCGGGCGTCAGGTGCCGGTGTTTCTGGCGTCGAGCTTCGCTTTCATCACCCCGATCATTCTCGCCAAGGGCCAGTTCGGCCTCGCCGCGACCATGGGCGGAGTGATGGCAGCCGGTTTCGTCTACACCTTCCTCGGCCTTGCCGTGAAGATCAAAGGCACGGGCTTTATCGACCGTCTGCTGCCACCGGTGGTGATTGGTCCGGTGATCATTTCCATCGGCCTGGCCATGGCACCGATTGCCGCAAACATGGCAATGGGCAAGGCTGGCGACGGTTCCGAACTGATCCATTACCAGACCGCTATGCTGATCTCGATGCCGGCATTGCTGACCACGTTGATCGTGGCGGTGTTCGGTAAAGGCATCTTCCGTCTGGTGCCGATTATTTCCGGCGTGCTGGTCGGTTTTGCCATGGCGTTCTACTTCGGTGTCGTTGATACCGCGAAGATTGCCGCAGCGCCCTGGTTTGCGATTCCGCATTTCACCGCGCCGGAGTTTAACTGGCAGGCGATTCTGTTCATTGTTCCGGTGGCATTGGCCCCGGCCATTGAGCACATCGGTGGCGTGATTGCCGTCGGTAGCGTGACCGGTCGCGACTATCTGAAGAAGCCGGGCCTGCATCGCACCCTGCTCGGTGACGGCATTGCCACCACCGCTGCCGGCCTGTTCGGCGGCCCGCCAAACACCACCTACGCCGAAGTGACGGGCGCGGTGATGCTGACCAAGAACTACAACCCGAAAATCATGACCTGGGCGGCGATCTTCGCCATCAGCCTGGCGTTCATCGGCAAGTTCGGCGCGCTGCTGCAAAGCATTCCGGTGCCGGTGATGGGCGGGATTCTGTGCCTGTTGTTCGGTTCGATTGCGGCGGTGGGGATGAACACCCTGATCCGTCACAAGATCGATCTGGGCGAAGCGCGCAATCTGGTCATTGTGTCGGTGACGCTGGTGTTCGGCATTGGCGGTGTGCTGGTCGGCACCGGCACTGGCCCGGATGATTTCGGCCTCAAAGGCATCGCGCTGTGCGCGGTGGTGGCGATTGCGCTGAACCTGATTCTGCCGGGCAATGATGGCTGGAAGAACAAGAAGGCGGATGAGCCGCTGATCTAACCCCTTAGATCTGATCGTTCCCACGCTCTGCGTGGGAACGATCATGTGGGAGTGAGCCTGCTCGCGATTCGCTTTCAGAGCGCCAGCGGTGCTCTTTCGCAGAGAGTCGCCAAGGCTTTCGCCCAATGCGTGTCATCATTCAGGCACGGCACCAGCACCAACTCTTCGCCCCCCGCTTCGCGGAACTGTTCCTTGCCGCGATCACCAATCTCTTCCAGCGTCTCGATGCAATCGGCGACAAACGCCGGGCACATCACCAGTATTTTCTTCACGCCGCTTTTCGCCAGTTCATCCAGCCGCGCTTCGGTGTACGGCTCGATCCACTTGGCCCGACCCAGACGCGACTGAAACGACACCGACCATTTGCCATCCGGCAGGCCCATGCGCTGAGCAAACAACGCGGCTGTGCGCAGGCATTGCGCGCGATAACAGGTCGCCAATACCGCAGGCGAGGCGTTCTTGCAGCAGTCTTCATTCTTGAAGCAATGATTGCCGGTCGGATCGAGTTTGGTCAGATGCCGCTCGGGCAAACCGTGGAAGCTCAGCAGCAAGTGATCGTAATCCTGCTGCAAATGTGGCCGGGCGCTTTCAACCAGCGCATCGAGGTATTCCGGCTGATCGTAGAACGGCTGCAGCACCGACAATTGCACGTCGAGCTTCTTCTGGCGAATCACCCGTTTGGCTTCTTCGATCACCGTGGTCGTAGTGCTGTCAGCGAACTGCGGATACAGCGGCGCCAGCGTGATGCGCTTGTGCCCCGCCGCCACCAGCTTGAGCAAACAGGTTTCAATCGACGGCTCGCCGTAACGCATCGCCAGTTCCACCGGGCCGTGATTCCACTGTGCGGTCATCTGCTGTTGCAGACGACGGCTGAGCACCACCAGCGGTGAGCCCTCCTCCCACCAGATCGAGGCGTAAGCGTGGGCCGATTGTTCCGGGCGCTTGACCAGGATCAGCGACACCAGCAAACGCCGCACCGGCCACGGCAGGTCGATCACGTACGGGTCCATCAGGAATTGGTTGAGGTAGCTGCGTACATCGGCCACTGAGGTTGAGGCCGGGGAACCCAGGTTGACCAGAAGCAAAGCGTGATCGGTCATGCAACGTCCTATTTCAGAGGCGGCTGGAGAGATCGTCCAGGGCCGCGCGTAAATCCGTGAACTGGAAAGTGAAACCCGCTTCCAGCAAGCGTGCCGGCAGGGCCTTCTGGCCGCCGAGCAACAACAAAGACATTTCGCCGAGGCCGACTTTCAGTGCCAGCGTCGGCATCGGCATGAACGCCGGGCGGTGCAGAACGCTGCCCAGCGTCTTGGCAAATTCGCGATTGCGCACAGGTTGCGGCGCGCACGCATTATAAGGACCACTGGCCTGATCACGATGCAGAAGAAAATCAATCAGGGCGATTTGATCGTTGATATGAATCCACGGCATCCACTGCCGACCATTGCCCAAAGGCCCACCCAGCCCGAGCTTGAAGGGCAACAGCAAGCGCGACAAAAAGCCGCCCTCGGCCGACAGCACCAGACCCGTTCGCACCAGCACCACGCGGATTCCCTGCGCTTCGGCACGTTGCGCGGTTTCTTCCCAGGCGATGCACAACTGGCTGGCGAAATCATCGATCACCGGCGGCGAATCTTCCGTCAGCTCGCGCTCACCGCCGTCGCCGTACCAGCCGATCGCCGAACCGGAGATCAGCAGCGCCGGTTTTTGTAATCGCGTTTCCAGCCAGGCCAACAGGGTTTCGGTCAGGGTGATGCGGCTGCTCCACAGCAACGCTTTGCGTCGATGGGTCCACGGCCGATCGGCAATCGGCGCACCGGCCAGATTGATGATCGCGTCGACCGACTCTTCGCCGAGGTCTTCCAGGCGCGCAATACCACGTACCTGCGCACCACAGATTTTCGCGACTTTCTCCGGCTTGCGGCTCCACACCGTCAAGCGATGGCCCTGCCCCAACCAGTGTCGGCAGAGCTGACGTCCTATCAAACCAGTACCGCCGGTCAGCAATATGTGCATGACATCTTCCTCGCGTGGCGTTTAACCCGGATCACTAGTCTATTTTTATAAGCAGGGATCTTTTCTATCGGGCAGGCTCTATTGTTTAACCATAGGCCAAGCTGTCAGAACGAGAACGCTAGAAGTTATACCAAAAAACAAAATTGTACAGGTTTCATCCACGGCGTAGTCTGTACAGAAAGGTAAACGAGGCCCCTATGACTGTACCTATCGCAATCATCGGCACCGGCATCGCCGGGCTCTCCGCCGCCCAGGCTCTGACAGAGAGCGGGCACACCGTTCAATTATTCGACAAAAGTCGCGGCAGCGGCGGGCGTATGTCGAGCAAGCGCAGTGACGCTGGCTCGCTGGACATGGGCGCGCAATATTTCACTGCCCGCGACCGCCGCTTCGTCACCGAGGTGCAGCGTTGGCAAAGCCAGGGTTGGGTCGCCGAGTGGACGCCACAGCTCTACACCTATCAGGGCGGGCAACTGAACCTGTCGCCGGACGAGCAGACCCGTTGGGTCGGTGCGCCGCGTATGAGCGCCATTACTCGTGGCTTGCTTGACGGTCTGGAAGTGCATTTTGCCTGCCGGATTACCGAGGTCTATCGCGGTGAAGAACATTGGCACTTGCAGGACGCCGAAGGTTTCACGCACGGGCCGTTCAGTCATGTCGTGATCGCCACGCCAGCACCGCAAGCGACTGCCCTGCTGGCCGCCGCACCGAAACTTGCCGGGGCCGCCGCCGGGGTGAAAATGGACCCGACCTGGGCCGTCGCCCTCGCTTTCGAAACACCACTGGATACGCCGATCGAAGGTTGCTTTGTGCAGGACAGCCCGCTCGACTGGTTGGCGCGAAACCGCAGTAAACCGGGGCGCGACAACACCCTCGACACGTGGGTGCTGCATGCCACCAGCGCGTGGAGCCGGCAACACATCGACTTGTCCAAGGAAGCGGTGATCGAGCAACTGCACGGTGCCTTTGCCGAATTGCTGCACAGCGCCATGCCCGCGCCGACCTTCAGCCTCGCCCACCGCTGGCTCTATGCGCGACCCGCGACGGGCCACGAATGGGGCACGCTGGCCGATGCCGATCTGGGCCTCTACGCTTGCGGCGACTGGTGCCTGTCCGGGCGCGTCGAAGGCGCTTGGCTCAGTGGCCAGGAAGCTGCACGACGCTTGCACGAACACCTGCAATGAACCGCATCAATCCGCAAAAATTGCTGCTGTCGAAATGGACAGCAGCTCACCCGCTGAATCGTGAAAAACATTTTCTGGTGACCGAACTGTTCCGAGATGAGGAAGGTACGGTGCTGGAAGTCGAATTGCAGGCGGTGTTGACCAAGCGTGCCGAACGACTCGATTGGCAAGCGCTACAAAACAGCACTCACTGGAAAATCGGTTGGCTCATGTAGGAGCTGCCGAAGGCTGCGATCTTTTGATTTTGCTTTACAACCACAACATCAAAAGATCGCAGCCTTCGGCAGCTGCTCCTACAGAAAGTTGTACAAATAATTTGACTTGTACACCCATGAATCTATGCTGACGAAAGTTGTACAGAGATCTACCTCTGTACAGGTATAGATTCGAGGTGCCCATGTCAGATACTTGCGTAGCCAAGCCAAAAATCGCCATCAGCGCCTGCCTGCTGGGTGCCGAGGTGCGCTTCAACGGTGGGCACAAGGAATCGCGACTGTGCAGCCGCACCCTCACCGAGCATTTCGATTTTGTCCCGGTATGCCCTGAAGTCGCCATCGGCCTGGGCATCCCGCGCGAACCGATCCGCCTCGTTGGCGAGGCCGAGCATCCGCAAGCGGTCGGCACGGTCAACCCGGCGATCAACGTCACCCAGCCATTGGCCGAGTACGGCACGAAAATGGCCGCCGAGCTTGATGACATCTGCGGCTACATCTTCATGCAGCAATCGCCGTCCTGCGGCCTCGAACGGGTCAAGGTCTACCACGCCAACGGCGCCCCGGTGAACGGCGGCGGGCGAGGGATTTACGCTCAGGCGTTTTGCGCACAGCACCCGGATCTGCCCGTGGAAGAAGCCGGGCGCCTCAATGATCCAGTACTGCGCGAGAACTTCATCACCCGCGTGTTCGCCTACAGCGAATGGCAACACGTCCTTGCCGGTGGCCTGAGTCGTCGCGCCCTCACCGAATTCCATTCGCGCTATAAATATTTGCTAATGGCGCACAATCCACCGCAATACAAAGCGCTGGGCAAAATGCTCGGCAACATGGCCGACACCGATCCCGCCGAACTCGGCCCGCGCTATTTCAGCGAACTGATGGCGGCATTGAAGAAATGCGCCACCCGTGGCACGCACTGCAACGTTTTGCTGCACATCAGCGGTTATCTGAAACAGGCAATCAGCGCCGAAGACAAACAGGAAATGCAACACGTCATCGGCCAGTACCGCCAGGGCATCGTGCCGCTGGTGGTGCCGTTGACGCTGCTCAAGCACCACTTTCGCCTCCATCCGGATTCGTACATCGCGCAACAGGTTTACCTGCAACCGCACCCGGAAAACCTCAGCCTGCGAAACGCAATCTAATGAACGACAAAATGGATACCAGCGCCCAGGAAGACCTTGGCGCTGATTTTAAAAAAGCCCTCGACGAGGGCTGGCTGCCGATCCGCGAAGTCGCCCGGCAGACCGGCGTCAACGCGATCACTTTGCGCGCGTGGGAACGCCGCTACGGGCTGGTCGTGCCGCAACGCACGCCCAAGGGCCACCGGCTGTATTCGGCCGAACATGTGCAGCGGATTCTGACCATCCTTACCTGGCTCAACCGTGGCGTCGCGGTCAGCCAGGTCAAACCTCTGCTCGACACACCACAGGCGTTCAGCGAAACCGTGGAAAACGACTGGCAGCGGTTGCGCCAGACACTGCTGACGGCCGTCACGCAACTCAATGAACGCAGCCTCGACGACAGCGTCAATCAGGCCATGGCGCTCTACCCGCCACGCACATTGTGCGAGCAATTGCTGATGCCGCTGTTGGCGGAACTGGAGCAGCGCTGGCAAGGCCAGTTCGGCGCACAGATGGAGCGGGTGTTCTTTTATTCGTGGTTACGCAGCAAATTCGGCACACGCATCTACCATAACAATCGTCAGTTGCATGGCGCCCCGCTGCTATTGATCAATCATTCCGACCTGCCACTGGAACCTCATCTGTGGCTGTGCGCGTGGCTGATCAGTAGCGCTGATTGTCCGGTGCAAGTGTTTGACTGGCCGCTGCCTGCCGCCGAACTGGCGCTGGCGGTCGAACATCTGCAAGCCCGTGGCGTACTGCTGTATTCCAGCAAAGCCATGAACCTTGCGCAGTTGCCCAAACTACTGAACGGAGTCGGTTGTACAAAAATGCTGGTCGGACCAACGGTATGCATCCACCACGCCGAGTTGTCCGTAAAAACCTCAGAGATGGCTGATGTGTTCCTGGCTGAAGACGCGCTTGTAGCGCACCAGGTGCTCGTTCAGCGTGGGCTGATCTAATGGACGCAGTGAGTGCCGACATGCAATTGATCTGGCTGCGCAGCGACTTGCGCCAACATGACAACACCGCCCTCGCGGCCGCCGCAGCGCGCGGCCCGACGGTCGCCGTGTACCTGTTGAGCCCGCAGCAGTGGCTGGAACATGACGATGCGCCGTGCAAGGTCGACTTCTGGTTGCGCAACCTGCGTGAGCTGAGCGCAAGCCTTGGCAAACTCAACATCCCATTGCTGATTCGCACCGCAACCCATTGGGATCAAGCCCCGGCAGAACTGCTCAAACTCTGCCGGCAACTGAAGATAGCGGCGGTTCACGCCAATGAAGAATATGGCGTTCATGAAAGCCGTCGCGATGCAGCGGTAGGCGAAACACTAAAGGCCGAGGGCATCACCTTTCACAGCTATCTCGACCAGTTGCTGTTCAAACCTGGCAGCGTGCTGACCAAGACCGAGAGTTACTTCAAGGTGTTCAGCCAGTTCCGCAAAGTCTGTTACGAACGCCTGCATCGCTCGATGCCGGCGCTGGTCAAGGCCCCCGGCAAACAGGAAAAACTTGAGGTCAGCAGCGATCCGATTCCCGACTCGGTTAAGGGCTTCTCGACGCCGAGCCAGACCTTGCGCGATCTATGGCCCGCCGGCGAAAACGAAGCCCGGCGCCGTCTCGACACCTTCACCGACGCGCAGATCGACTACTACCAGAGCGAACGCGACTTCCCGGCCAAACCGGGCACTAGTCAGCTCTCGGCGTATCTCGCGGCCGGCGTGATTTCGCCGCGCCAATGCCTGCACGCCGCCCTGCAAAGTAATCAGGGCGAGTTCGAGAGCGGCAAGGTCGGTGCGGTCACCTGGATCAACGAGTTGCTGTGGCGTGAGTTCTACAAACACATTCTGGTCGGCTATCCACGGGTCTCTCGGCACCGTGCATTTCGCCCGGAAACCGAGGCGTTGGCCTGGCGTGATGCGCCGGACGATCTTGCCGCATGGCAAGAAGCGCGCACCGGTCTGCCGATCATCGACGCGGCCATGCGCCAATTGCTCGAAACCGGCTGGATGCACAATCGCCTGCGCATGATCGTGGCAATGTTCCTGACCAAAAACCTGCTGATCGACTGGCGCGAAGGCGAACGCTTTTTCATGCGCCACTTGATTGATGGCGATCTGGCGGCGAACAACGGTGGCTGGCAATGGAGTTCGTCGACGGGCACCGATTCGGCGCCGTACTTCCGCATCTTCAATCCGCTGAGCCAATCGGAAAAATTCGACAGCGAAGGCCTGTTCATCAAGCACTGGCTACCAGAACTGGCCGGCCTCAACAAAAAAGAAGTGCACAACCCGGCCAACCTCGGCGGCTTGTTCGGCGCCGCCGACTACCCGTCGCCGATCGTCAACCTCAGCACCTCGCGGCAACGGGCGCTGGCAGCCTTCAAGAATCTGCCTTCGCGTACGTCTTCAGGAGGTGATGATGAGTGAATTCCTGCGCCGCTTCGCCCGGCAATTTTCAGCGTTGAACAAAGACAACCTGCAAAGCCTGGGCGAGCTGTACAGCGATGACATTCAGTTCACCGACCCGCTGCATGAGGTGCAGGGTCTGGCGCAGTTACGCGACTATTTCGGCGAGTTATACGCCAACGTCAGCGAACTGCGTTTCGACTTTCATGGTTTCGACCAGATCAGCGACTGCGAAGGCTATTTGCGCTGGGTCATGAGCTATCGCCATCCGCGCCTGGCGAATGGCCGCGTGATTCGTGTCAGCGGCTGCTCGCATCTGCTCTGGCGTGACAAGGTTTATCGCCACCGGGATTATTTCGATGCCGGGGCGCTGCTGTATGAACACTTGCCAGTATTGGGCCGGGTCATTGCCTGGCTGAAAAGGAGAATGGGATGAGTCGTACACCTCCACGGCGTTATTGGTTGACCGGGGCCAGCAGTGGCATCGGCGCTGCGCTGGCTGAAGAGATCCTGAAAACCGGTGCGCACCTGGCAGTCAGTTCCCGTCAGGTTGCTCCGCTCAAGGTCTTGTCGCAACGCTATCCGGGGCAGGTTCTGGTCGTGCCGGGAGATCTGACCAACAGCCAGACTGTGCGCGAAATCGGTGAGCAGATCGCCGAGGACTGGGGTTCGCTGGACTCGGTGATTCTCAACGCCGGCACCTGCGAATACGTGGACGCCAAGCAGTTCGACTCATCGATCATCGAACATGTGGTGCGCACCAACCTGCTCGCCAGCAGTTATTGCATCGAGGCCGCACTGCCGCTGCTGCGCAAAGGCACTGCGCCGCACCTGGTCGGCGTCGCCAGTTCGGTGACCTATCTGCCGCTGCCACGGGCCGAAGCCTACGGTGCCTCGAAGGCCGGTTTGCGTTACCTGTTCGAGTCGTTGCGCATCGATCTGGCCGACGAAGGCATTGAAGTCACCGTGGTCAGCCCCGGTTTTGTCGAAACACCGCTGACCGCCAAAAACGATTTCCCCATGCCGTTGAGCTGGCCTGTGGATAAAGCCGCGCGGCACATCTTCGCCAAGCTCAAGGATCGGCCGCTGGAGATCGCCTTTCCGGCGCTGTTCATGGCCGCGCTGTGGCCGCTGTCGAAACTGCCGGCACGGGTACAACTGGCGATCGGCAAGCGCATGGTGCGCAAGTCGCCTCCACTGACGGATCCGACATGAAAATCGCCATCGTCGGCAGCGGCATCGCCGGGCTTACCTGCGCTTACCTGCTCAATCGCCGCCATGACGTCACGGTGTTCGAGGCGGGCGACTGGGTCGGTGGCCACACGCACACCGTGGACGTTACGGTCGCTGGACGGCAGTACGCCGTGGACACCGGTTTCATCGTCTTCAACGACTGGACCTACCCGAATTTCATCCGACTGCTCGGCCAGCTCGGCGTGGCGTTCAAGCCGACGGAAATGAGCTTCTCGGTGACCGACCCGGACACCGGTCTGGAGTACAACGGCAACAACCTCAACAGCCTGTTCGCCCAGCGCAGCAATCTGTTGTCGCCGGGGTTCTGGGGCATGTTGCGCGATATTCTGCGCTTCAATAAAGAAGCCCAGCGCGACCTCGTCGAACTGCGCATCGCCGCCGACACCACCCTCGACGACTACCTCAAGGCCGGCGGTTACGGCGAACGTTTCATCCTGCATTACATCGTGCCGATGGGCTCGGCGATCTGGTCGATGCCGATGGCGGAAATGCTCAACTTTCCGCTGCAGTTTTTTGTACGCTTTTTCAAAAACCATGGCCTGTTATCGGTCAGTGATCGTCCGCAGTGGCAAGTCATCGAAGGCGGTTCCAGCGCCTATATCGCGCCGCTGACGGCAGCGTTCAAAGACAGGATTCGGCTCAATTGCCCGGTCACTCGGGTTGATCGCGATGTGCATGGCGTAGTTACCCACAGCCCGGCAGGCCTTGAGCATTTCGATCGGGTGGTGTTCGCCTGCCACAGCGACCAGGCGCTGAAACTGCTGGCAGTCCCCAGCGATGCCGAACGCGCGATCCTCGGTGCCCTGCCCTACGCCGACAATGAAGTGGTGCTGCACACCGATACGCGTTTGCTGCCGACGCGCAAACTGGCCTGGGCCAGCTGGAATTATCGGCTCAGCGGCGCCGGTCACACCCACGCCGCCGTCACCTATGACATGAACATTCTGCAGGGCATTCAGAGCGACACCACTTTTTGCGTCAGCCTCAATCAGAGTGCCGGCATCAGCCCGGACAAAGTGCTCGCCCGCTACACCTACGCCCACCCACAGTTCAGCCTCGCAGCAGCGGCCGCACAGCAACGCTGGGGCGAACTTGATGGCGCGCAACACACGCATTATTGCGGCGCCTACTGGGCCAATGGTTTTCATGAGGACGGTGTTGTCAGCGCCTTGCGCGTGGCCGCCGCGTTCGGGGAAACCTTATGAACAGCGCCCTCTACAGCGGCTGGATCGGTCATCGGCGCTTCTCGCCGCGCCGCCATGAGTTCCGCTACCGGATCGGTTTGCTCTACCTCGACCTCAGCGAACAGGACGCGGTGCTTGCACTGTCGCCGCTGGCCGGACGCAGTCGCTTTGCGCCCTTCTCGTTTCGCGAGACGGACTATCTCAAGGCATTCACTGGCCGAGGCATACGCCTGATCGATGCCGTGCGTCAGCAGGTCGGCATCGCCATCGGCCACGAACCGCAAGGCTCGATTTGCCTGCTGACCCAGGCGCGCAGTTGGGGATTGTCGTTCAATCCGGTGAGTTTCTTTTACTGCCATGAAGCCGACGGGCAACTGGCGGCGATTGTCTGTGAAGTCACCAACACGCCGTGGCGCGAGCGTTATCACTATGTGCTGCCGGCGCGTGCGCCCGCCAATCTGCAGGATTTTCACCAGCACTTCGCCGTGGCCAAGGCCTTTCACGTTTCGCCGTTTTTGCCGCGCGATCTCGAATACCGCATGAGCTTCAGCCCCGCTGCGCAGAACCTCGGCGTGCACATGGCCGACTGGCAAGGCGAGCACAAACTGTTCGACGCCACGCTCAATCTGCAACGCGAAAGTCTCGATCGTCGCAGCCTGCACCGCTACTTGCGGCGGTTTCCGTGGATGACCGCAAAAACTGCCTTGGCGATTTACTGGCAAGCGCTGCGACTGCTGCTCAAACGCGCACCGATCTTTGCTCATCAGACTGCCGACGGCAGCTTTCAAACCGCCACTGTGCCTCCCAAGGAGCAGCGCCATGAAATCCTCTAGTCTGTCGGTCAGTCGGTTCAGCCCCAACGGTTTGACCGGATCGCTGCTGCGCCGTGGCGTGTTGCGCCAATTGGCTCAACTCAAACACGGGCAATTGCTGGTGGTCGAGGACGGCGAACGGCTGATGTTCGGTACGCCGGGCAGTGCGTTGCTGGGGGAAATCCATGTGACGGATGCGGCCGTCTGGGGCATGGTCGCCGGCAATGGTTCGATTGGTGCCGGCGAGGCGTTTATCCACGGCTATTGGAGTTCGCCGGATCTGACAGCGGTGGTGCGCGTATTCGTCAGCAATCTCGACGTGCTCGACGCCATGGAGGGTGGCCTGGCCCGCCTCGGCCGGCCGTTGGTGCAAGGCCTGCACTGGCTCAACCGCAACACGCGCAAGGGCTCGCAAAAGAACATCGCCGCGCACTACGACCTCGGCAACGATCTGTTCGAGCAATTTCTTGATCCGACCATGATGTATTCGGCGGCGCAGTTCCTTACGCCCGAAGACAGTCTGGAGCAGGCGCAGTTGAACAAACTGGAGCGGATCTGCCAGAAGCTTGCGCTCAAACCCGATGATCATTTGCTGGAGATCGGCACCGGTTGGGGCAGCATGGCGCTTTACGCCGCCCAGAATTACGGTTGCCGGGTCACCACCACGACGCTGTCGAAAGAGCAGTACGCGTTTACCGCGCAACGCATCGAACAACTGGGCTTGCAGGATCAGGTCACGCTGCTGCTCAAGGACTATCGCGACCTGACCGGCGAATACGACAAACTGGTGTCGATCGAAATGATCGAAGCGGTCGGTCACCGCTTCCTGCCGACCTATTTCAAACAATGCGCGCACCTGCTCAAGAGCAACGGTCTGATGCTGATCCAGGCGATCACCATCCGCGAGCAGCGCTATGAACAGGCCAAGCGCGGCGTCGATTTCATCCAGCGTTACATCTTCCCCGGCGGCGCCCTGCCCTGCGTGCAGAAAATGCTCGAAGTGGTCAGCCGCGACACCGACATGAACCTGTTGCACATGGAAGATTTCGGCCTGCACTACGCCCGCACCCTGCGCCTGTGGCACGAGAACTTCCGCCGCGCCCATGGCCGTTTGAGCGAGTTGGGTTACGACGATTATTTCCTGCGGCTGTGGGAGTTTTACCTGTGTTACTGCGAGGGCGGCTTCCTCGAACGCACCATCGGCACTGCGCAGTTGCTGCTGGCCAAACCGGCGGCGATGACCGCGCCGCTGCTCGGACGCTTCGATGCTTGAGCGTGTCGCCAATGCCGTGCTGTTCCAGATCGGCTGGCTGACCTGCGTGCTCGGCGGCAACAGTTTGTGGTTGCTACTGGCGTTGGCGGTGCTGGTGATTCATCTGCGCTGGATCAGCAGTTGGGCGGCTGAGGGTCGCCTGGTGTTGAGCGTGGTGATTGTCGGCACGGCGGTGGACAGCGTTTTGCGCGCGCTGGGTGTATTCGAGTTTCAGGATCTGTCGCCGCTGATTCCGTTGTGGCTGATGCTGCTCTGGGCGTTGCTCGCGACCACGTTGCGTCACTGCCTGGCCTGGAGCGCGCGGCCGTGGTGGCTGGCGAGTTCGCTGGGGGCCGTCGGTGGCGCAATGTCGTACTACGCCGGCGGGCGGCTAGCCGGCGTGCAATTTCCCTATGGTGAACTGCCGACACTGATCGGTATCGGCCTGCTCTGGGCGCTGCTGTTTCCGCTGTTGCATACGATGGCGCGGCGACTGACGCACTGAGCGTCTGTCAGACCTTTCACACGCATGCCGGCCACTGCCTTACACTGCCGGCCATGAAGACCATTCCCCACCAACAAATCACGGAACCGGCGGTCACTTGTTCGACCTGCGCGGCGTGCTGTTGCCAGCTCGAAGTGATGCTGATCACCGACACTGGCGTGCCTGATCGCTTTATCGATACCGATGAGTGGGGCGGCGAAGTGATGCTGCGTCTGGACGACGGCTGGTGCGCGGCGCTGGATCGCGACAGCATGATGTGCACGATCTATGAGAAACGCCCGTTGATCTGCCGCGAATTCGAGATGGGCGCGCCCGAGTGCATTGAAGAGCGCAAAGGCATCACCACGGCTTACCGGTGATCCCAAAAACAAAAGATCGCAGCCTTCGGCAGCTCCTACATGGGAATGTGTTTCACCTGTAGGAGCTGCCGAAGGCTGCGATCTTTTGATCGTGCTTACAACGGCATCGTGTAATGCAGCGAGTAACTTTCTACGCCGTCGTTGTCACTGGCCAAGCCAGCGTTGGAATAGTGCGTCGCACGAATCCCGACTTCATGCCCGCCATTGAAACGCAGACCAAAACCGAAGCGGTCTTCAAACTGGAAAGAACCGCCGAGGTTGTTGGATTCGTACTTGGTATTGGAGAACGCCGCGACGCCGATCCCCGCTTCCACATACGGTTTGACCGATTGACCGGCGAACTCGTAAACAAATACCGGCGAGAACGACAGGCTGTTGTTACTGGAAGTCTTGTCACCTTCCCAGTAGGTGTACGCCCCGCTCCAGTAACCGGTCAGGCGACCGACGTCACTTTGCAGCCAGCTCTTGTCCCAGTCGAAATTCATGCCCAGGCGGTACGTCATGGTCGAGTCGCTGGTGGCCCCCACCGCGAACTCAACACCTGCCGCTTGCGCAGTAATACTTTGCCCCATCAGTGCGGCCGCAATCGCGGCCAAGCAGAATAGTCGCTTCACGTTGAAACTTCCTTTTCCGGAACGATCGTTTGGTTTTCTAGGTAACTCTTCGCTATAGAAGCTAGCGCCTACTCAGAAGTTCAGCTGAAGTTTTAGTTATTTCACAATTTTTTTACAAGCTGAAGTTTTGCACTTCGCCAGCACTTTGCCCCAGTAGCGGCAGGATGTTTTTGAAGTACGCAGGATCGGCGCTGGTCCAGAATCTGACCGGCTGGTTCGGGCCGCCAGCGAGCAAATCGCGCTCCGCCAAAAGCCGCTGAAGTTGCCGTGCTACAGCCGCGCCAGTATCGATCAGACTTATGTCCGCTGGGATCATCGACTTGAGCATCGGCTTGAGAAAGGGATAGTGGGTGCAGCCCAAAATGATCGTGTCGCAACCGCTGACCAACAGTGGCTCGACATACCCTTGCAGCAACTGGCGCAACTCGGCGCTGTGCAGATCGCCGCTTTCAATCAGCTCGACCAGGCCGGGGCATGGCTGGGTAATCACGCGAACGTCGGTGGCAAAGCGATCAAGCAGCGCGGCGAACTTGGCGCTCTGCAACGTGCCAGTGGTGGCGAGCACGCCGACCACACCGCTGCGGGTCGCGGCAGCGGCAGGTTTGACCGCAGGCTCCATACCGACAATCGGCCAGTCGGGAAAATCACGTCGTAAATCGGCAACGCCTGCGACCGTCGCGGTATTGCAGGCCAGCACCAACGCCTTGGCGCCCTGCTCACGGAAAAACCCGGCCATCACGCTGCAGCGCTGACGGATGAATTCAGGGGTTTTCTCACCGTAGGGAATGTGCCCGCAATCGGCGACATAGAGCAGTGATTCATTGGGCAGCAAACGCTGGATTTCCGCCAGCACCGACAAGCCGCCGACGCCGGAGTCGAACACGCCGATCGGCGCTTCACGCATGGCGCGAACCACAGACACTGCAACCCGGATCGCGCTTGACGCGCAACTCACGGAAACGCGAACCAAGGGCATCGATCAGCAACAAGCGGCCCACCAGCGGCTCACCGAAACCGACCAGAACCTTCAAGGCCTCAAGCGCTTGCAGGCTGCCGACCAGCCCCACCAAAGGCCCGACCACACCGGCCTCACTGCAAGTCAGTTCGGCTTCACTGCCATGCCCGTATAAACAGTGGTAGCACGGGCTCTCGGCGCGACGCGGGTCGAACACCGACAATTGCCCTTCCAGCCGAATCGCCGCGCCGCTGACCAACGGTTTACACGCGGCCACGCACGCCGCGTTGACTGCCTCGCGCGTGGAAAAATTATCGGAACAGTCGAGCACCAGATCCACCGCCGCCACGGCTGCGGCGAGAGAATCCTCATCCAGCGCCTGACGGTGAGCGATCAGTTGGATCTCAGGATTGATCGCGCCCAGACGCTTGAGCGCCGAGTCGACCTTGCTCATGCCGACGCTGTCGGTGTCATGGATGATCTGGCGTTGCAGGTTGGTCAGATCGACCGTGTCGAAATCCGCCAGATGCAATTCACCGACACCCGCCGCTGCCAGATACAAGGCAACCGGTGCACCGAGACCGCCAAGGCCGACGATCAGCACGCGACTGTCCTTGAGCTTCAGTTGCCCATCGATGTCGATGTGTTGCAGCAGAATCTGCCGGCTGTAGCGCAGCAATTCCTGATCATTCAGCACGGCAGGCGCCCCAGACTGATGCGTTGATGACCGCCCAGATCGGTGCGGCTGTGGACTTCTTCGAAACCACGCGTCAGCAACAAATCGCGTACGGCTTCGGCTTGATCATAGCCATGTTCGAGCATCAGCCAGCCACCTGCTTGCAGATGATCCGGGGCTTGCGCAACGATCAGACGCAGATCGTCGAGACCGTCTTCACCGGCCACCAGCGCACTCGCCGGCTCGAAGCGCACATCGCCTTCGACCAGATGCGGATCGGCCGCAGCGATGTACGGCGGGTTGCTGATGATCAACTGGAAACGCTGACCTTCCAGCGCGCTGAACCAATGGCTGCTCAGCACGGTGGCGTTGTTCAAATGCAGGCGCTGGCGATTGCGTTCGGCGAGAGCCACGGCTTCGAGTACGCGATCTACGGCGGTGACTTTCCATGCCGGGCGCTCGCTGGCCAGGGCCAATGCGATTGCGCCGCTGCCGGTGCCGAGGTCGAGCACTTTGGCCGGGGTCGCGGGCAGCAATTCCAGCGCCGCTTCCACTAGCAATTCAGTGTCCGGACGCGGGATCAGCGTGTGCGGCGCGACTTCAAGATCGAGTTTCCAGAAGCCCTGCTGCCCGAGAATATAAGCCACCGGTTCACCGCTACGGCGGCGTTGCAGGTATTCAGCAAAGGTTAGCGCCGCTTCACTGGGTACGATGCGTTCGGGCCAGGTGTGCAGAAAGCTGCGTGATTTGCCCAGTGCCGCCGCGAGAAGCAACTCGGCGTCCAGACGCGCGGTGGGCGAGTCCGGCAATTCGGCAGCGCGCAACAGGCTGGCAATGATGGTCATTTATTCACCTATCGCAGCGAGTTGGTCAGCCTGATATTCGGCCAACAACGGCTCGATCACCGCTTCAACGCCACCGGCGAGGATTTCATCCAGCGAGTACAGGGTCAGGTTGACGCGATGGTCGGTAACCCGGCCCTGAGCAAAGTTGTAGGTGCGAATCCGCTCGGAACGGTCACCGGAACCCACCAGCAATTTACGCTCGCTGGCAATCGCATTGGCCGCCGCGGCGGTTTGCTGGTCGTTGAGTTTGGCCGACAGCCAAGCCATCGCCCGGGCACGGTTCTTGTGCTGGGAACGTTCTTCCTGACACTCGACGACGGTGCCGGTCGGTATGTGGGTGATGCGGATCGCCGAGTCGGTGGTGTTGACGTGCTGACCACCGGCCCCGGAGGAGCGGTAAGTGTCGACGCGCAAATCCGCCGGGTTGATCTCGATGGCTTCGCGCTCGTCCGGCTCGGGCAATACCGCCACGGTGCAGGCCGAGGTGTGGATACGGCCCTGGGATTCGGTGGCGGGTACACGCTGTACACGGTGCGCGCCGGATTCGAATTTCAGCTTGCCGTAAACGTTGTCGCCTTCAATGCGCGCGATGACTTCTTTATAACCGCCGTGTTCGCCTTCGTTTGCCGAAAGGATCTCGACACGCCAGCCACGCCGTTCGGCGTAACGCGAGTACATGCGGAACAGGTCGCCGGAGAAGATCGCCGCCTCGTCGCCACCGGTGCCGGCGCGAATTTCGAGATAGACGTTGCGGCCGTCATTCGGATCCTTGGGCAGCAACATGCGTTGCAGATCGCCTTCCAGGGTAATCAGCAATTCCTTGGCTTCACGGACTTCTTCCACGGCCATTTCACGCATGTCCGGGTCGCTGTCCTTGAGCAGCGCCTGGGCGCCTTCAAGATCGCTTTGTACGCTGAGCAGCTTTTTATAGGTTTGCACGACCGGCTCGAGTTCGGCGTATTCCTTGGAATAGGCGCGGAATTTGGTCTGATCGGCAATGACTTCGCCGTCGCCGAGCAGCGCGGTCAGTTCCTCGAAACGGTCCTGGAGGATGTCCAGCTTATTGAGCAGTGACGCTTTCATTGCGATTTTTTATCCGAAAAGCTATCCGGTGAGCCCTCAAGGGCAAAGAGTTCCTGGGCCATGGCCAGCGCATCGAGGCGGCCTTCGGCAGAAAGCTTTTTCAATTGCACGCTGGGCGCGTGCAACAGTTTATTGGTCAGGCCACGGGCCAATTGTCCGAGCACGTCTTCAGCGTTGCCGCCGTTGGCCAGCAGACGCAGGGCTTTTTGCAGCTCTTCGTCGCGCAGGCGTTCGCTCTGTTGGCGATAGGCCTTGAGCACATCGACCGCCGCCAGTTCGCGCAGGCGCACCATGAAATCATCGGCGCCGACCGAAACCATCTCTTCCGCGGCCTGGGCTGCGCCCTGACGACTCTTGAGGTTCTCGGCGACCACTTCGTGGAGATCGTCGACGCTGTAGAGGTAAACGTCGCCCAACTCGCCGACTTCCGGCTCGATATCCCGGGGAACGGCGATGTCGACCATGAAGATCGGCTTGTGCTTGCGCAGCTTCAGCGCGCTTTCCACCGCGCCCTTGCCGAGAATCGGCAACTGACTGGCGGTCGAACTGATCACGATATCGCTGCGCACCAGTTCTGCCGGGATGTCCGAGAGCAACACCGCGTGAGCGCCGAACTGTTCAGCCAACAGACTGGCGCGTTCCAGCGTGCGGTTGGCGACGACGATGCGCTTGACCCCCAGCTCGTGCAAATGGCGGGCGACCAAAGTAATGGTCTCGCCGGCGCCGATCAGCAAAGCCTGACTACGCTGCAAATCGCTGAAAATCTGTTTCGCCAGGCTGACCGCAGCAAATGCCACCGATACCGGGTTTTCACCGATCGCCGTGTCGGTGCGCACCTGTTTGGCGGCATTGAACGTGGCTTGAAACAGTCGTCCCAGCAGCGGACCAATGGTGCCGGCCTCGCGGGCCACGGCGTAGGCCGATTTCATCTGGCCGAGAATTTGCGGTTCGCCGAGCACCAGCGAGTCGAGCCCGGAGGCGACGCGCATCATGTGACGAACTGCCGCATCATCTTCATGCACATAAGCACTCGCGCGCAGCTCATCAAGGCTTAAATGGTGATAGTCGGCCAGCCAGCGCAGCACGATATCGGCAGAAAGCTGATCCTGTTCTATATAAAGCTCACTGCGATTGCAGGTCGAGAGGATCGCAGCTTCGCGGCTGTCGGTCAGTCGGCAGAGCTGCTGCAAGGCTTCCACCAGCTGCTCAGGGGTAAAGGCCACGCGCTCGCGGACGTCTACTGAAGCAGTCTTGTGGTTGATACCGAGTGCAAGGAAGGCCATTCAAGGTCGCTGATGGTGACGTGAAGCCGGCAATTGTCCACCTTCGAAAGATTCAGAACAACTACCGCTGACTATTGTCCCAATCGTCAGCCCCTATAATGGGCACAATTGAGTCTCGGTTATGTTTGGCCGAAGGCTTGTGTCATGATGATCCGACCGCAGGTTAGTCGTCCTCTTCCTATATGAATAGATCTTCCGCGTTGCTCCTCGCTTTTGTCTTCCTCAGCGGCTGCCAGGCCTTGGCTCCCGTTTCGCCGGACGGTACGCCGTCGGTTGAAGACACCACGCCCGCGCCTGAAAAGCCCAAGGTTTACAGCTCGTTCAGCGAGGAAACCGTTTTCAGTCTGTTGAGCGCCGAACTCGCCGGCCAGCGCAATCGTTTCGACATTGCCCTGGACAACTACGTGACCCAGGCCATCAACACCCAGGATCCGGGCGTCTCCGAGCGCGCATTCCGTATCGCCGAATATCTCGGCGCCGATCAACCGGCCCTTGATACCGCGCAGATCTGGGCGAAAAACGCCCCAGACGACCTCGAAGCGCAACGCGCCGCTGCCGTGCAACTGGCGCGCGCCGGGCGTTACGACGACTCGATGGTCTATATGGAGAAAGTCCTGCAGGGCAAGGGCGATACCCATTTCGACTTCCTCGCGCTGTCGGCAGCGGATACCGATCAGGAAACCCGCAACGGCCTGATGAAAAGTTTTGACCGTTTGTTGCAGCGTCATCCGAACAACAGCCAGCTGATTTTCGGCAAGGCCCTGTTGTTGCAACAGGATGGCGACAACAAAGCGGCACTGGCATTGCTTGAAGACCATCCGCCGGAAGAAGGCGAGATTGCGCCGATTCTGCTGCGCGCACGTCTGCTGCAATTGCTCAACCGTGGCGACGAAGCCCTGCCTCTGCTGCAAAAAAGCATCAAGAAGTACCCGGACGACAAACGCTTGCGCCTGACTTACGCACGCATGCTGGTTGAACAGGACCGGATGGACGACGCCAAGGCCGAGTTTTCCAGCCTTGTTCAGCAATATCCTGAAGACGACGAACTGCGTTATTCGCTGGCACTTGTATGCCTGGAAGCCAAGGCCTGGGATGAGGCCAAGGGTTACCTGGAAGACTTGATCGCCCGGGAAAGCCACGTCGATTCGGCGCACCTGAACCTCGGTCGCATCGCCGAAGAACGCAACGACCCGCAAGGCGCGCTCATCGAGTACGCCCAGGTCGGCCCGGGCAACGATTATCTGCCGGCGCAATTGCGTCAGGCCGATATCCTGATGAACAACGGCAAAACCGCTGAAGCGCAAAGCAAACTCGCCGCTCAGCGCGACGAACAACCGGACTACGCGATTCAGTTGTACCTGATCGAATCGGAAACCCTGTCGGCCAACAAACAGGACGACAAGGCCTGGAAAGTCTTGCAGCAAGCCTTGCTGCAATACCCGGACGATCTGAATCTGCTCTATACCCGGGCCATGCTCGCGGAAAAACGCAATGATCTGGCACAGATGGAAAAAGACCTGCGCCTGATCATCAAGCGTGATCCGGACAACGCCATGGCCCTTAACGCGCTGGGCTATACCCTGTCCGACCGCACCACTCGCTACGCTGAAGCCAAAGCGCTGATCGAGCAGGCACACCAGATCAATCCGGAAGACCCGGCCGTACTCGACAGCCTCGGCTGGGTGAATTACCGCCTGGGCAACCTGGATGACGCCGAGAAATATCTGCGTCAGGCGCTGGAGCGTTTCCCTGATCACGAAGTCGCCGCACACCTGGGCGAAGTGTTGTGGACCAAGGGCAACCAGCGTGAAGCCAAACAAATCTGGGGCAAATTCCTCAAGGATCAGCCCGACAGTACCATTCTGCGCAGCACCATCAAGCGCCTGACCGGATCCGAGACTCTTTAACTCATGTTTTTGCGCCACGTTATTGTTTTCAGCTTCATCGCCCTGCTCGCTGGCTGCTCGGGTTTTGGCACTCGCGAATCGGTCGAGGGCCACGGCAGTCCGGCTCAATGGGCCGCGAACAAACAACAACTGACCGGCCTCGATGGCTGGCAGATCGATGGCAAGATCGGCATCCGCGCACCGAAAGATTCCGGTAGCGGCACGCTGTTCTGGCTGCAACGTCAGGACTATTACGACATCCGTCTGTCCGGCCCGCTGGGTCGTGGCGCCGCGCGCCTGACCGGGCGGCCGGGCAAAGTGTCGCTGGAAGTCGCCAATCAGGGTCGCTACGACTCCGAGTCGCCGGAAGCGCTGCTCGAAGAACAGCTCGGCTGGAAACTGCCGGTGTCGAATCTGGCCTGGTGGGTGCGTGGCCTGCCGGCGCCGAACAGCAAAAGCCGCCTGAACCTGGATGCGGACAGTCGTCTGGCCAACCTGGAACAGGATGGCTGGAAAGTCGAATACACCGCCTACACCGAACAAAACGGTTACTGGTTGCCCGAGCGCATCAAGCTGCACGGCACCGACCTCGACGTCACGCTGGTGATCAAGACCTGGCAACCGCGCAAGTTGGGGCAATAACGCATGACCGCTGCACGCCTGACCCTGCCCTCGCCGGCCAAACTCAACCTGATGCTGCACATTCTCGGTCGTCGTGAAGACGGTTATCACGAGTTGCAGACTTTGTTTCAGTTTGTCGATTACGGCGATGAAATCACTTTTGCCGTGCGTGATGACGGCGTGATTCAACTGCACACCGAATTCGTCGGCGTGCCGCATGACAGCAACCTGATCGTGCGCGCGGCAAAAATGCTGCAGCAACAGTCCGGCTGTTCACTCGGCATCGATATCTGGATCGATAAAGTCCTGCCTATGGGTGGCGGCATTGGTGGTGGCAGCTCGAACGCGGCGACCACTTTGCTCGGTCTGAATCATTTGTGGCAGCTGGGTTGGGACGAAGATCGCCTGGCTACTCTGGGCCTGACGCTGGGTGCCGACGTGCCGGTTTTCGTCCGTGGCCATGCGGCGTTTGCCGAGGGCGTGGGCGAGAAACTCACCCCGGTGGATCCCGAAGAACCGTGGTATCTGGTGCTCGTGCCGCAAGTCTCTGTTAGTACGGCAGAAATTTTTTCCGATCCTTTGTTGACACGTAACACGCCGCCCATTAAAGTGCGCCCCGTTCCCGAGGGAAACAGTCGAAATGACTGCTTGTCGGTGGTTGCAAGGCGTTATCCAGAAGTACGTAACGCATTGGATTTGTTAGGTAAATTTACCGAAGCAAAACTCACCGGAACTGGAAGTTGTGTGTTTGGGGGCTTCCCAAGCAAAGCTGAAGCTGATAAAGTCTCGGCCCTTCTGACAGAGACCCTTACAGGGTTTGTAGCCAAAGGCAGCAACGTTTCGATGTTGCACCGAAAACTGCAAAGTCTGCTCTAAAGGAACCAGGTGCTCGGCACTTGATGCAACAGATACAGGGGCGTCGCCAAGCGGTAAGGCAGCAGGTTTTGATCCTGCCATGCGTTGGTTCGAATCCAGCCGCCCCTGCCATTTTCTATACTCATCCAGGTTACCCTCAGCCTCTAGGTACTGCGCGTGTCCAAGATGATGGTCTTTACGGGGAACGCTAACCCCGATCTGGCTCGGCGTGTTGTACGTCAGCTGCATATCCCTCTCGGTGACATCTCTGTCGGTAAGTTTTCCGACGGCGAAATTACAGCCGAGATCAATGAAAACGTTCGCGGTAAAGACGTTTTCATTATTCAGCCGACTTGCGCTCCGACCAACGATAACCTGATGGAACTGGTAGTGATGGCTGATGCCTTCCGCCGCTCCTCGGCTACTCGTATCACTGCTGTTATTCCTTATTTTGGTTATGCCCGTCAGGATCGCCGTCCGCGTTCCGCACGTGTAGCTATCAGCGCGAAAGTCGTTGCTGACATGCTTACCGTAGTCGGCATCGACCGTGTTCTCACGGTTGATCTGCATGCTGACCAGATTCAGGGCTTCTTCGATATTCCGGTAGATAACATCTACGGCTCCCCGGTTCTGGTGGATGACATTGAAGATCAGCGCTTCGAAAACCTGATGATCGTGTCCCCGGACATTGGTGGCGTCGTGCGTGCACGTGCTGTTGCCAAATCCCTGGGCGTGGATCTCGGGATCATCGACAAACGCCGTGAGAAAGCCAATCACTCTGAAGTGATGCATATCATCGGTGATGTCGAAGGGCGTACCTGTATTCTGGTCGATGACATGGTCGATACCGCCGGCACTCTGTGCCACGCGGCGAAGGCCCTGAAAGAGCATGGCGCAGCCAAGGTCTTTGCCTACTGCACACACCCTGTGCTGTCGGGTCGGGCCATCGAGAATATCGAAAATTCCGTGCTGGACGAGCTGGTGGTGACAAATACCATCCCGCTGTCCGCTGCAGCACAAGCCTGTGCACGTATCCGTCAACTGGATATCGCACCGGTTGTTGCCGAAGCGGTTCGCCGCATCAGCAATGAAGAATCGATCAGCGCGATGTTCCGTTAAGGGCCCTGCCCTTCTCGAAATGTCTCGTTGACGAAAAGCGCCCCGCCCCGGCATTCCTGCCGGGGCGGGGCTTTTTTGCCCATACCGTGTTCGGCGCTGGTCGCAAACGCCACTCGGTCATGGCTATTTTGGAGATACAAAATGAACGATTTTACTCTGAATGCTGAAGTGCGTTCCGACCTGGGGAAAGGTGCGAGCCGCCGCCTGCGTCGTCTCGCCGCTCTGGTTCCAGCTGTTGTTTACGGTGGCGAGAAAGCCCCTGAATCCATCAGCATGCTGGCCAAAGAAGTTGCCAAACTGCTCGAAAACGAAGCGGCTTACAGCCACATCATCGAGCTGAACGTTGGCGGCACCAAGCAGAACGTCATCATCAAAGCTCTGCAACGTCACCCAGCCAAAGGCCACGTGCTGCACGCTGACTTCGTACGCGTTGTCGCTGGCCAGAAACTGACCGCTATCGTTCCTGTGCACTTCATCAACGAAGCTGCTCCAGTGAAGAAAGGCGGCGAGATTTCGCACGTTGTTGCTGAAATCGAAGTGACCTGCCTGCCGAAAGATCTGCCTGAGTTCATCGAAGTCGACCTGGCTGACGCTGAAATCGGTTCGATCATTCACCTGTCGGACCTCAAAGCCCCTAAAGGCGTTGAGTTCGTTGCTCTGGCACACGGCGATGACAAGGCTGTTGCCAACGTCCACGCTCCACGTGTTGCTCCAGAAGCTACCGAAGAAGGCGCAGCAGAGTAATTCACTCTGTCATGCCTGAGTGAGCAAGGAACATCGCGGACTGGAACGTAGCGAGAAAGCGGGCGAGAACGCGGAGTTTACATCCATGGTAAATGAGCATTTTTCGTCCACTTTCGCCGCTTTTCCTGATCGCGGCGATGTTACTCACCACTCAAAGGAAGGGCCCCTATCGTGACTGCCATCAAACTGATCGTTGGCCTGGGAAATCCAGGCGCTGAATACGACCAGACCCGGCATAACGCAGGGGCCCTTTTTGTTGAGCGCATCGCTGACGCACAAGGTGTCAACCTTGTCGCCGATCGCAAATATTTCGGCCTGACCGGGCGCTATTCGCATCAGGGTCAGGATGTTCGTCTGCTGATTCCCACCACGTACATGAACCGCAGCGGCCAGGCCGTGGCGGCACTCGCCGGCTTCTTCCGCATCAAGCCTGAAGAAATCCTCGTGGCGCATGACGAACTCGACTTGCCTCCGGGCGTTGCCAAGCTCAAGCAGGGCGGCGGCCATGGCGGTCACAACGGGTTGCGCGACATCATTGCGCAACTGGGCAATCAGAATACGTTCTATCGCCTGCGGCTTGGCATCGGCCACCCGGGCGTAGCCAATATGGTTTCAAATTTCGTCCTGGGTCGTGCGCCACGCGCCGAACAGGAAAAACTCGATGCCAGCATCGACTTTGCCCTCGGCGTGCTGCCGGATATCCTCGCCGGTGAATGGAACCGCGCGATGAAAAACCTGCACAGCCAGAAGGCCTGACTCTACTCCGAGGGGAAACACCATGGGATTCAATTGCGGCATCGTCGGCCTGCCTAACGTCGGCAAGTCCACCCTGTTCAACGCCCTGACCAAATCCGGTATCGCGGCCGAGAACTTCCCCTTCTGCACCATCGAGCCGAACAGCGGCATCGTGCCGATGCCGGATCCGCGTCTGGAAGCACTGGCGGCCATCGTCAATCCGAAGCGCATCCTGCCGACCACCATGGAATTCGTCGACATCGCAGGCCTTGTGGCCGGCGCCTCGAAAGGTGAAGGCCTGGGCAACAAGTTCCTCGCCAACATCCGTGAGACTGACGCGATCGCTCACGTCGTGCGCTGCTTCGAAGATGAAAACGTGATTCACGTTTCCAATAGCGTTGACCCGAAGCGCGACATCGAAATCATCGACCTGGAACTGATCTTCGCCGACCTCGACAGCTGCGAGAAGCAACTGCAGAAAGTCGCGCGTAACGCCAAGGGTGGTGACAAGGACGCTGTGGTTCAGAAGGCATTGCTTGAGCAACTGATCGCACACTTCACCGAAGCCAAGCCGGCGCGCAGCCTGATGAAGAACATGAGCGCTGACGAAAAAGCAGTGATCAAGGGCTTCCACCTGCTGACCACCAAGCCGGTCATGTACATCGCCAACGTCGCTGAAGACGGTTTCGAGAACAACCCGCACCTGGACGTGGTTCGCGCCATTGCCGAGGAAGAAGGCGCGATGGTCGTTCCGGTCTGCAACAAGATCGAAGCGGAAATCGCCGAGCTCGATGACGGCGAAGAGAAAGACATGTTCCTTGAGGCCTTGGGCCTGGAAGAACCTGGCCTGAACCGCGTGATCCGCGCCGGTTACGAAATGCTGCACCTGCAGACCTACTTCACCGCCGGTGTCGAAGAAGTCCGCGCCTGGACCGTCAAAGTCGGTGCCACCGCACCTCAGGCTGCTGGCGTGATCCACACCGACTTCGAGAAAGGTTTTATCCGCGCCGAAGTGATCGCCTACAACGACTTCATCCAGTACAAGGGCGAAGCCGGCACCAAAGAAGCCGGTAAATGGCGTCTGGAAGGCAAGGATTACATCGTCAAGGACGGCGACGTGATGCACTTCCGCTTCAACGTGTAAGCGACACGCCCAAGAAAAAGCCGCGTTTGATACGCGGCTTTTTTGTGCCTGAAATATTTTCCGCCACACCACCAATCCCTTGTAGGAGTGAGCCTGCTCGCGATAGCGGAGTGTCAGTCAATTCAACCGTAACTGACACACCGCTATCGCGAGCAGGCTCACTCCTACAATGGGAAATGTGTGAATCAGGGATTTTTGGTGCGCGGCAAGAAAATCGCCAACACGCCAAACAGCGGCAGGAACGAACACAGGAAATACACGTACTCGATCCCGTGAATATCCGCCAAGTGCCCGAGCAACGCCGCGCCAATCCCGCCGAAACCAAACATCAAACCGAAGAAGATTCCGGCAATCATCCCGACATTGCCCGGCACCAGTTCCTGCGCGTACACCACGATCGCCGAGAACGCCGAAGCCAGAATGAAGCCGATCACCACGCTGAGAACGCTGGTCCAGAACAGATCAACGTGAGGCATAAGCAGCGTAAACGGCGCCACACCGAGGATCGAAAACCAGATCACCGCCTTACGGCCGATCTTGTCGCCAATCGGCCCACCAAAGAACGTCCCCGCCGCTACCGCGCCAAGAAACAGGAACAGGTGCAGTTGCGAACTGGCCACCGACAAGTCGAACTTCTCGATAAGGTAGAACGTGAAATAACTGGTGAGGCTGGCCATGTAGAAATACTTGGAGAACACCAACAGCCCCAGCACCACCAACGCACTGGTCACCCTGCCCTTCGACAGCCCGTGAGTCGCTGCCTGACCGGCCTTGAGCTTGAACAGATTGAGGTGATGGGCGTACCAGCGGCTGATGCGGTACAGCACGAACAGCGCAAACACCGCGAACAAACCGAACCACGCCACGTTGCCCTGACCGAACGGAATGATGATCGCCGCCGCCAGCAACGGACCGAACGCGGAACCGGCGTTACCGCCGACCTGGAAGGTCGATTGCGCCAGACCGAAGCGTCCGCCCGAAGCCAGCCGCGCAATCCGCGAGGCTTCGGGGTGGAACGTCGAGGAACCGATACCGATCAGCGCCGCCGCCAGCAGGATCAGGGGAAAACTGCCAACCATCGACATCATCACGATGCCAATCAGTGTGCAAATCGAACCGGCCGGCAACAACCACGGTTTTGGATGCCGATCGGTGTGATAACCGACCCACGGCTGCAACAGCGACGCGGTCAGTTGAAAGGTCAAAGTGATCAGGCCGACCTGAGTAAAGGTCAGGCCGTAATTGGCCTTGAGCATCGGGTAGATCGACGGCAGCACCGACTGGATCAGGTCGTTGATCAAATGCGCCAGCGCCACCGCGCCGATGATACGCATCACCAATGGACTGCTTTGCGGAGCAGCGGGCGCCGAGGCAGCGGCGGTCTGAACGTTGCTGATAGCCATGGAAGTTTCCGGACAGCAGATGGGTGCACGCAGGCAGGTGCGTCAATGTGCCATTTTTCGGTGCGTCAGCGCCATCCCCTTAGCCAGCTAACTAACTGACCTGACCGAATCATGTAGGAGCTGCCGCAGGCTGCGATCTTTTGATCTTGCCGTTAAAACACAGATCAAAAGATCGCAGCCTTCGGCAGCTCCTACAAGGGATAGGTGATAGCGCAACGCCATGGTCTGAATCTTGCCTTGCTTCTCCCCTTGAACGCGGCGCCCTTACAAAGGGCACCGACAATGGGAAGTTTCGCTACAGAGCCGGCCTACAGAGCGGGCGAGAGTGAACTTTCGAGGCCTTTTAGCAGGGCACAACATCAACGTCGAGCGACCGCGATGCACGCCAATGGTGCGTGGTGTCCAGAGGAGTCATGGGGCATGCAGGCTTTCCTTTCACCGGGGATCAAATTGCTGGGGCGGTTTGGCTTCGCAGGTAAATTCCAGTTGTTGTTTCTGCTGTTCATTCTGCCGTTGGCCGGCAGCCTGTTGATGATCGGCCAGGACTATCGCGACAAGCTCAATCTGATTTCCGGCGAACGTGCCGGCGTGCGTCAGTTGCTCGCGCTGGATGCGCTGGACAACCTGCTCGCCGCGCAACGCGACCGCGCCGCCCGTTGGCGCGCCACGGAAACCAATCGCCAACCGACGCCGGCCACCCTAGCCGCCATGGGTGCATTCGACGCGGTACAACCTGCAGTACTGCAAGCCACCACGGACTTGGGCAATGCCCTGAAGAATGAAGGTGCTGAAGGCGAAACCCTCACGCGCTATCAGGCACTGCAAACCGCACTCAATGGTCTGGACTCGAAAAGCCTCAGCGGCGTCGGCTGGTGGCCGGACGGTTACGACCGTTTCACCAATGCCCTCAGCGCTCTGCAAGCGTTGCGCGAGCAGATCGTCATGGACAATCGCCTGACCCTCGCACCGTGGCTTGAAACCTACCTGCTGACGCAGATATCAACGCAACACGCGCCAGACCTGATCGAACGCGTCGGCCGTCTCGCAGCAGTCGGCCAAGCCTCGGTGGTCTCCGGTCAATTCACCCTGCAAAGCCGTTTGCAGTTGCGCGACTTGCGCAGCCGCATCGGTGATGCCCGCGAGCAACTGGTGAAAACCGCCACGCTACTTGAGGCACGCCTGCCGAACGATCAGCAGAGCTGGGCCAGCCAATACCACGACAGCCTGAAACGCCTTGATAGCGGCCTGAAGGTGCTGGATGACGGCGTGTTCGGCGGCAGCATCACGCTCAAACCGGAAGACTTCGAACGCAACCTTGATGCCCTGCTGACTGACCTCGCCGCCCTGCGCCAACAGTCACTGGTATCGCTGGATCAGCGGCTCGATGCCTACCACAGCTCGGCGATCCGTCAGTTCATCATCGTCGCGGCCATTTTCGGCTGCCTGCTACTCGCGGCGCTGTATCTGTTTGTCTGCCTGCAAGCCTCGATCCGTCGCAGCGCCAGCGGCATCACCCTGCTCGCCGAAGCCCTGCGCGATGGCAACCTCAGTCTGCAAGTACCGGTGGAGGGCCGCGATGAGCTGGCAGCGATCAGCACCGCGCTCAACGTTGCCGTGGTGCAACTGCGCGCGAGCATGCTCGGTGTCGATCACGAAACCTCGCAGTTGAGCCATGCCGTGCGCAGCCTCAACGAACACTCCAGCGGCGCTCTCGGCGAAGTCGAGGCGCAACAGTTGCAGATCAGCCAGATCGCCGCTGCTGCCACGCAACTGGCCGCGACGTCGCAAGGCGTGGCGCAGAGTTGCGAGCAGGCCTCCGGCAGCGCCCAGCACACCCGACGCATCGCGGCCGACAGCAGCCGCGACAGCCAGCGCACCACGGCGAGTATTCAGCAGCTCAATCAGCGTTTGAACGAAACTGCAGCAGCACTGGGCCGGGTCAGTGAACAAGGTCAGCAGATTCAATTGGTCGTCGACACCATTCGCGGTGTTGCCGAACAGACCAATTTGCTTGCACTCAACGCCGCCATTGAAGCTGCGCGTGCCGGTGAACAGGGTCGTGGCTTCGCCGTGGTCGCCGACGAGGTGCGCAGCCTTTCGCAACGCACGCAGTCGTCCACCGCGCAGATCGCCGGCACGGTCGATAGCCTGCGCGCCACGGTCAACGAAGCCGTGACGCTGATGGAGGCCGCGTGCGGCCAGGCGCAAACCGATGCTGAGTCGGTCACTGGCCTCGGTGAACGTTTGGGCGAAATCGCCAGCGCGGTGCAGAGCGTCACTGATACGTTGGCGCAGATCGCCACAGCGGTTGAGGAACAGGCCAGCACCGCCGATGAAGTCAGCGGCAATATCCAGCAGGTCGATCAGGCCGCCGTGCGTTTGCTCGAAGGCGCACGCGCAGTGAATCTCGCCGCAGACACCCTGAGCCAGGGCAGCAAGGCACTGAGCGACAACACCGCACGCTTCCGCCTCAGTTGATCACGGCCTCGGGGAAGTCCGTTTCCAGTTCAGCCTTGAGCCATTGAATGAACCACGCCACATCCGCCGAGAGCTCGGCGGACGGCGTCAGCACTCGATAACTCTCCAGCTTCACCTGAGCGTCGACCGCACGCACCAGTTTGCCGCTGGCGAGTTCATGGCGCACCAGCACCTCGTTGGCCAGTGCGATGCCCTGCCCACTCTCGGCGACTGACAGCGCATGGTCATTGTTGACGTAGAGCATGTCGGAATTGAGATGGATATCGAGGTCGTGGGCGGCGAACCACAGGTTCCACCATTCGCCGTCATCGACGTGGATCAGCTCGTGGCTGACCAGATCGGCCGGGCTGTTGATCGGTGCAATGCTGGCCAGATACGCCGGCGTGCAGATCGGGAAAACCCGAGGACAAATCAGCGCCTCCCGCGAGTCGGCATATTGCCCGTCGAGGCCGTAGACGATGCCCAGATCGGCGCTCTTGCCATCCACTTCGGTGAAGGTCGAATTCGGCTCGATCGCCAGTTTCAATCCCGGGCGCAAATGCCGCAGCGCTTCGATCCGAGGCATCAGCCAGCGCTTGGCGAAACCCGGCACCACCATGATCCGCAACCAACGCTCGGCATCTTTCGGCCGAGCTTCCTTGCCGGCTTCGATGATCAGTTGCAAAGCAGCGCTGATCTTGCGGTGGTACTTCTCCCCCGCCGGCGTCAGGTTGACCCCGCGTGAGGTGCGTTCGAACAGTTGAATGCCCAACCAGTCCTCAAGCAATTTCACGTGACGGCCAATCGCAGGCTGGGTCACGTGAAGGGCTTTCGAGGCTTCGACGTAGCTGCCCAAACGGGCGGCGGCATCAAAGGCGCGCACCGCGTTGAGCGGCGGCAAACGGTGGTCGGGCATGATTCCTGGCACCTTCGGCTGTTAAATTAACTAACACCTGCCATGTTTAAATTGAAGTGTCGCGCCGCGCAACCCCTGGCTGATAATCGAGCCACAGCAGAACAAAAAAACAGCTGGTTTCACACCCGAACGCAATCTCGATCCTGCCCAAAAAAATAATATCCATGGCCCGACGGCAACGCTTTGCAAAGCGAGTCGCAGGCGATGGGGGAATCGGAGGTAACGCATGAATGCCCTGCATTCGCTGCAAACGCTGGCGGTCTCGATCCGCTCAGTGCGCAAGGTTTACGGTGATCCGCAGACCGGTCCGGTGGCGCTGAAAAGCATCGACCTGGACATCCGCGACAACGAATTCTTCACCCTTCTCGGCCCTTCCGGCTGCGGCAAGACCACGCTGCTGCGGATGATCGCCGGTTTCGAATTTCCCACCGAAGGCGAAATTATTCTCTACGGCGAAAACATCGCTGATCGCCCGCCCTTCCAGCGCCCGGTCAACACGGTGTTCCAGCATTACGCGCTGTTCCCGCACATGACCATCGCCGAGAACCTGGCTTTCGGTCTCGAATCGCACCCAATGGGCAAAGTCCTCACCAAGGCGCAAATCGCCGAGCGTGTGCGCGAGATGCTCGCGCTGGTACAGATGGAGCGCTTCGCCAATCGCAAACCGGCGCAGCTGTCGGGCGGTCAGCAACAACGTGTCGCCCTCGCCCGCGCTTTAGCACCGCATCCGAAAGTGCTGCTGCTCGATGAGCCTCTGTCGGCGCTCGATCTCAAGCTGCGCCAGGCGATGCGCGAAGAGTTGAAAACCATCCAGGCCAAGACCGGTATCACCTTCATCTTCGTCACCCACGACCAGGAAGAAGCGCTGACCATGTCCGACCGCATCGCCGTGCTTTCCGAAGGCGAAGTGCAGCAGGTCGGACGCCCGGAAGATATCTACGAACGCCCGCGCAATCGCTTCGTCGCCGACTTCATCGGCGAAACCAATTTCATCGAAGGCACCGTCACTCGCGTGGAAAACGGTCAGGCGTGGTTCGCCGGCCCGGCGGGTCATCCATTGCCGGCGCAACCGTGCAGCGATGTGCAGGTCGGCGCCAACGTCACGCTGTCAGTACGTCCCGAGCGCTTGCATCTGGTATCGGCCGCGACTGAAGCCGCGCTGCCGTGCCGGATCGAAGCGCAGATCTATCTCGGCACCGATCTGCAATATCAGGTCAGCCTCAGCGACGGTTCGCGCCTCACCGTGCGTACGCCCAATTGCGTCGATCAAAGCCTGCGCTTTGCCGTCGGCTCCCAGGCCGGTCTGTTGTTCGACCGCGGAAGCGCCAGCGTCCTGCACGACTGAGCCGGAGAAATTGCCATGCCCGCCTTACCGATTGCCAACACGCTGGAGCGGCGCAAAGCCTTCCAGAGTTTCCTCGGGGTCAGCCCGGCGCTGATCGCCATCTGTTTGTTTCTGCTGGTGCCGATCCTGATCGTCATCGGCTATTCGCTGATGGAGGCCAACCCCTACGGCGGGGTCAACAAAGTCTTCAGCAGCGACGCCTACACCTCACTGCTGTTCGAGCGCCAACTGGACGACAGCCTCGCGTTTGCCGACTCGTATTTGCTCATCGCCCTGCGCTCGATCGGCATTGCCGGGCTGACCACGATCATCACGTTGCTGATCGGTTTTCCGGTGGCGGTGTGGCTGGCCATGCAACCGGCGCATCGCCGTGGCCTGCTGATTTTTCTGATCACCGTGCCGTTCTGGGCCAACCTGCTGATCCGCACGTACGCGTGGATTCTGTTGCTGCGCAACACCGGGGTGATCAACAACAGCCTGATGGGCATGGGCGTTATCCATGAACCATTGCAGTTGTTGTACACCGACGGCGCGGTGCTGCTCGGGCTGGTTTACACCTATGCGCCGTTCGTGGTGTTGCCGATTTACGCGACGCTGGAAAAGATGGATATCCGTCTGCTCGAAGCCGCGCAGGACCTCTATGCCGGACGCGTGCGCACCTTGCGAAAAGTAGTTTTGCCGATCGCCAAACCGGGAATTCTCGCCGGCGCGATCCTCACCTTCGTGCCGTGTCTGGGGGCGATGATCGCCCCGGAACTGCTCGGTGGCGGCACTCGAATGATGCTCGGCAACCTGATCTTCCGGCAGTTCAGCGATGCACGTAACTGGCCGTTCGGCGCAGCGCTGTCGCTAGTGCTGATGGCCGCCGTGATGCTGGTGTTGACCGTGTATGCCCTGCGCGCCGAGCGCCAGCGCATCGCCAAAGGAGGTGCGTGATGATCGGAGTATTCAAACGCAAAGGGCTGGGTGTGCAGGACTTTCCCGGTTTCGGCGGCTTCAGTTTTCTGTTCTACCTTTACCTCTATGCGCCGATCGTGGTGCTGGTGGTGTTCTCCTTCAATGCCAACCAATCGGCGACGGTGTGGACCGGTTTCAGCCTCGACTGGTATCGCGCCGCCTTCGCCAATCAGGCCTTGCGCCAGGCCGCCGGCAACAGCCTGTTGATCGCGGTGTGCGCGAGCATGATCGCCACGGCGATTGCCACCCTCGCCGCCCTCGGCACCTCGCGCGGCGCCAAGTTCAAGGGCCTGCAGTTGTCGATGGGCGCGATCATGTTGCCGCTGGTACTGCCGGAAATTGTCGTCGGTGTGGCGACGCTGGCGCTGTTCTCCACCATCGGCCTGTCGCTGGGTTACGGCAACCTGATCATCGCGCACACGGTGTTCTGCATTCCCTTCGCCTACCTGCCGATTCGTGCACGGCTGAACGACATGGACCTGTCGCTGGAACAAGCCTCGGCCGACCTCTACGCCGGCCCGTGGCGAACCTTTCGCAAAGTGACTTTGCCGCTGCTGATGCCGGGGATTTTCTCCGGGCTGATGCTGGCCTTCATCGTCTCGCTGGATAACTTCGTGATCTCGATGATGGTCTCGCAGGCTGGCACCACGACCCTGCCGATCTTCATTTTCGGCCTGCTGCGCATGGGTGTGACACCCGACGTCAACGCCGTGTCGACGCTGATCCTCGGCGTCTCGGTGCTGTTCGTCAGCCTCTCTTACCTGTTGGGCAAAAAGAACGCCTGAACCTTCTACGACCTGTGGGGAAATAGCATGAGCAAGTGGATAAAAAGCGTTGGCACTTCGTTGTTTCTGACTGTGCCGCTGACCATGGCTGTTAGTGTTCAGGCGGCCGAAAAACTCAACGTGGTCAGTTGGAGCGGCTATTTTTCGCCGGAGATTCTCGCCAAGTTCCAGAAGCAGACCGGCATCGAAGTCACCGTCGATTCCTACGACTCCAACGAAACCTTGTTGGCGAAATTGAAACAGGGCGGCGCCGGTTATGACGTGGCGATTCCGTCGCACCAGTTCGTGCCGATCCTGATCAAGGAAAACCTGCTGGAGCGCTTCGACCCGGTCAAGGAGCCCTACTACGCCAGCGTTGTGGATAACTTGAAAAAACCGAGCTGGGACCCGGAAGGCGCATATTCGGTGCCGTTCATTTGGGGCACCACCAGCGTCGTGTTGGACTCGGCGCGCTACAAAGGCCCGGCCGACAGCTACAAGGTTTTGTATGAGCCGCCAGCCGAGTTGCAGGGGCGCATCAACATGTTCGATTCGGTCAGCGACATGGTCGATATGGCCAGCCTCTATCTGAATATTCCGCTGTGCAGCGAAGACCCGAAACAGATGCAGCAGGTGCTGACACTGCTCAAGGCGCAGAAGCCATTCGTGAAAACCTACAGCTCCAAGGCCGGCTCGATTCGCGAGAACCTTGCCTCAGGTGAAATCGACATGTCGATGTTCTGGGGCGGTTCGTCGATGCGTGCCCGTGAGATGAAACCGACGCTGAAATACCTCTACCCGAAAGAAGGCGTGCTGGCCTGGGTCGATAACATGGTCATCCCTGCCGGCAGCAAAAATCCGGCGAATGCCAAGGCGTTCATCGCCTTCCTCAGCCAGCCAGAAAACTCGGCGATGACGCAGAACTTCCTCAAGCACCAGAGCCCGATCAAAGGCGCCGAACCGTTCCTCGACGCGGCGCTCAAGGACGCGCCGGAACTGCATATTCCCGAAGGGACGAACGTGGTGTTCAGCAAGACTTGCGGCGAAGGTGCGATCCGCCTCGCTGACCGTCTCTGGACCAACCTGATGCGTTGATCGCTACCGCCCCGGCGCACTGGCGGGGCGTTTTTCCAGCCGTCTGAAAGGCCGCTTGCAATGAACTCTAATAACATCAGCGAACTGGTCCTGTTGCAGGCCCACAAGCTCGCCGAACGCATCCGCCTGCGCCAGGTTTCCTGCCGGGAAGTGATGCAGACTTACCTTGCCCATATCGAACATTTCAACCCGATGGTGAATGCGCTGATCAGCCTGCAGTCACCGGAACATCTGCTGGCTCAGGCCGATGAACGCGATGCCGAACTGGCGCGTGGCGAATACCGTGGCTGGATGCATGGCTTGCCTCATGCGATCAAGGATCTGTCGCTGACCCAAGGTATTCGCACCACGCTGGGTTCGCCGCTGTACAAGGACTTTGTGCCTGAGCGCGACGGCATCATGGTCGAGCGAATCAAGGCGGCCGGCGCGATCATTATCGGCAAGACCAACACCCCGGAATTCGGTCTCGGCTCGCAAAGTTACAACCCGTTGTTTGGTGAGACTGCTTGCGCGTATGACCCGAGCAAAACCGCAGGCGGCAGCAGTGGCGGCGCGGCGGCAGCGCTGGCGATGCATCTGGTGCCTGTAGCGGATGGCAGCGACATGATGGGCTCGCTGCGTAATCCGGCGGCGTTCAATAACATCTTTGGGTTTCGTCCTTCGCAGGGGCGTGTGCCGTTCGATGACAGTGCGGATCTGTTTTTCGATCAGCTCGGTTATGAGGGGCCAATGGCGCGCAGTGTGAGGGATGCGGCGTTGCTATTGTCGGTGCAGGCCGGGGGCGATGCGCGTGCGCCATTGTCCATCGCTGAAACCGGCGAGGCTTTTACGGCGCCGTTGGGGCGTGATTTCAAAGGTACACGTTTGGGTTGGCTGGGGGACTTCAGCGGTTATCTGCCGATGGAGCAAGGTGTTCTGTCGCTGTGTGAGAAGACCTTTGCAGATTTTGAGAGCCTTGGCTGCCACGTTGAGTCGGTTGAGCCCGGTTTCGCGCCTGAGCGGCTGTGGAGCAGTTGGCGGACTTTGCGGCACTGGATGGTCGCGGGATCGTTGGGCGCGACGTATGCCGACCCGCAGAGACGTGCGTTGTTGAAACCGGAAGCGATCTGGGAAGTGGAAAACGGCTTGAAGCTGTCGGCCAGCGAAGTGTTCACCGCTTCAGTGGTTCGCAGCGATTGGTATCGGGCGATTTCTCGACTGTTCGAAAAGTACGATTACCTGCTGCTGCCCAGCGCCCAAGTGTTCCCGTTCGATAAAACCCAGCCTTGGCCAACGTCTATCGAAGGCGTGGCGATGGACACGTATCACCGCTGGATGGAGGTGGTCATCCCCGGCACGCTGTCGGGTTGCCCGGTGGCCAATGTTCAGGCCGGATTCAATTCGCACGGTTTACCGATGGGGCTACAGATCATCGGCAAGCACCAGGCTGACTTCGCTGTCCTGCAATTGGCGCACGCGTATGAGCAGGCCAGCCGCTGGTTCCAACGCTGCCCTTCGCCGCTGCTCGGCCAGTGATTTTGATAAACGGTTGAAAGCGTAGAAAAAATTTTTAAATTTACGCTTGACGCTTTTCCATTTCAGGGGAATAATGCGCGCCACTTGGCTACATAGCTCAGTTGGTTAGAGCATAGCATTCATAATGCTGGGGTCCGGGGTTCAAGTCCCTGTGTAGCCACCAAGTACTAAAAACGGCTTACCGAAAGGTAGGCCGTTTTTTTATGCCTCGAGAAAAGTCTCGGTAATCTGTTACTTCAAAATATCCTTCTGTTCGTTGCTCGTTTTGGTCGCTGCCTGTGCGATCAAGGCGTCGATCATCTGCGCAATGACCTTCTGTTGGACCTTCGAGAGCTCATTGATGGACTGCAGCCGTCGATACCACGTCGAGGTCAAGCTGCGTCTGGGCATCTGCGTGTACGAGGGAACCCCGAGCAGATCTTCAACAGGCACGCGAAGCGCAAACGCCATCTTCACCAGTGTCGTGACCGGCATGCTGCGTGTGCCCTCCTCGTAGCCCTGAAAGGTTTGCCGGGAAAGACCTAAAGCCCTTGCAAACCGAGTCTGTGTGATCTCGTGCACTGTGCGTAAGTGCGCAATGCGACTGCCCATCGCCACCAGAAAATCGCGGTCCTCATTGGAAATACTCATGACAATGGCCGACTGAAAATAGAGTTGAATGGCAACGGACTCATCCTTTTCATCTGAAATCCATCCTGGAAAAAACAGCAGAAAACATCCTCAGGTAAAGGCGCGTAAGTTGTCGACCTGAAAGATTTGTAGGAGAAATGCAGAACAACCGCTAGGTCGGGGGCGAGGTACTACAGGCGCGAAATGCCTTTTCATTCGACTAAATCGGTACCGACAGATCAGGTTGAAAAACCGCTGTAGGAAAGGTGTTCGATCCAGGTATGAATTAGATCGCGCAGCACGGATACAAAAAACGGCTTACCGCAAAGTGAGCCGTTTTTTGTGCCCGGAGGAAAGTGCCGGCAGCAAAGACACTGATGATTTACCGCGACCAGTTACCCAACGCCGACAAGCCTTTCGCCCAGATTTGCCGAGTGCGCAAACCGACCATTGCGCGCCAATCCGGATCAGCTGGATAGAACTGCTCGAGCAGATTCAGTTTGATTTCACGTCCTACCGCATCCAGCGGATCGCCATGCAAATGCAGCCACTGGTCATCACGCAAATGCCGATGCACATCCGGCCCCGGATACGTCCCGCACTCGATCACGAGCGGCATCAACTGCACGTCCGGCAAGGCCTTGAGCAACGCCTGCGAGGTGTACCCCGTGGCAGTCGCTGCCACTCCGGTTTCGCTCAAGGTGTCGGCGCCGGTGTGCAGCGTGTAAAGCCATGGGCCATAAATTGCCTGGGCCTGCGCGAGAGCCGGGTAAGGCGCCTGGGTGATGGTCAGCAACATCGGATGACCGTACTCGCCAGCGCCGGTGTGCAGGTCAAAACACATCACGGTTTCAGCGCCAGCCAGATGCGTTTCGATGATTTGATGCAAGGTGCGATTCGACCAGCTCGGCGCACGGCCACCGTAAAACAGTCCGTCGGGATGGCTGTGTTGACCACCCTCGACAATCGACATCACCGCTGGCCAGCCGTGTTCGTTGATCTGCGCGTCGAGCAAGGCATCGGCGCGTTGGCGCTCGGGGCCGTGCAAATCGGTGCAGGCGTAGATCTCATGCAGTGCGGCGTACGCGCGGTTATCCGGTAGCGGCCCGGTGAAGTCGAGGTGATTGCGGTTGAGGTCGATGTTGTCTTCGTTGACCCGGCGTAACCACGCTGTGCCCCATGGGTTGATCAGGTGCACCATCACCACCGCGACATCCTTGGGCAGCGAGCCCGGTACGAATGCCTTCAGCCAATCGATCTGACAGTCCGAGCCGTAATAGCCCTCGACTCCGTGCGTACCGCTGAGCGCTACCAGTCGGCGTTTGGCCTGTGGATCGCCGAGCACGGCGACGTCGGTGCTCAGGGGTTCGCCAAAGGGGCCGCTGCGTGGATGGGCGTACGAGGTGAGCGTGGCACCGGCGGCGTTAGCGGCGGCGATGAACTGTTCGCGTTGGTCGCGGTAGCTGGATTCGGTGGGGAACTAGCTGTGCATATCAGCCTCTTGTTGATCTTGTAATTGTAGGAGTGAGCCTGCTCGCGATAGCGGTGGTTCAGTCAGCAATGATGTTGAATGTGATGACGCTATCGCGAGCAGGCGAAGGCCTACAAGGGGACGTGTGCGGTAGATCGATCGCGGTTGACCCTAGCGAACATCCGCCCCGAAAAGAAAGACAAAAATGCCCATCGGTTTGCGTCGCGACCGAGCGGTCGATAAAGTCCCCGAGACTTTTATCCCACGGACGGAGAGCCCGCGTGTTTTCAGCCTTGCCCTTGAGCCGCTTTCGCCTGCCTGCCCTGACGCTGATCATCAGCGCCCTGACCCTCACTGCGTGCAACGCCCCGCCCTCCTCGACTTTGCCGCTGGCACCTGAAGCTGCTTCCGGTTACCGCACCGATCTGCAAACCCGTCACGCCAGTAAACACATGGCCGCCGCTGCCAATCCACTGGCGGCCGAGGCTGGTCGCGAGATGCTGCGTCAGGGTGGTTCGGCGATTGATGCGGCGATTGCGATGCAAGCGGTGCTGACCTTGGTTGAGCCGCAGTCTTCCGGGATCGGTGGCGGCGCGATGATCGTGTTGTGGGACGGCAAACAGGTGCGCACGTATGACGGTCGCGAAACCGCACCGGCTGGCGCCACCGAGAAGCTGTTCTTGCGCGCTGACGGCCAACCGATGTCGTTCCCGCAGGCGCAGATTGGCGGTCGCTCAGTCGGCACACCGGGCGTACTGCGCGCGCTGGAGATGGCGCATCAACAACACGGTCGCCTGCCATGGGCGAAGCTGTTTGAACCGGCGATCAAACTGTCCGAGCAAGGCTTTGCGATCTCTGCGCGTTTGCACTCGCTGCTGGAATCAGATCCAGTCATCCGCCAGTCGCCGGACATGGCCAAGTATTTCCTCAACGCCGATGGCAGCGTCAAAGCCGTCGGCACGCGTCTGCAAAACCCGGCATTGGCCGCAGTGCTCAAACGCATCGCCAACGAGGGCTCGGACGCGTTGTACAAAGGCCCGGTCGCCGAAGAAATCGTCGCCAAGGTGCAGGGCCACGCCAACCCCGGCAGCCTGTCGCTGAACGATCTGCAGCGCTATCAGGCCAAGGAACGCGCGCCGCTGTGCACCGATTACAAGCGCTGGCAGGTTTGCGGCATGCCGCCACCGTCGTCGGGCGGGATCGCCGTGGCGCAGATTCTTGGTACGTTGCAGGCACTGGAAACTCGCGATCCACGCCTTTCCCTGACGCCGCTGAAACCAGTGAAAACCGACAAACCGGCCGGCATCGAACCGGATCCGCAAGCCGTGCATCTGATCGCCGAAGTCGAACGTCTGGCCTACGCCGACCGTGCGCAATACGTCGCCGACACCGACTTCGTGCCGGTGCCGGTCAAAGGCCTGGTCGATCCCGGTTACCTCGCCAGCCGCGCCAGCCTGATCGGCGAACGCAGCATGGGCAGCGCCAAACCAGGCACGCCACCGGGTGTGCAGGTTGCCTACGCCCCGGACCGCTCGCCGCTGCGCATCTCCACCTCGCAAGTGGTCGCAGTGGATGACCTCGGCGGCGCCGTGTCGATGACCACCACCATCGAGGCCGCGTTCGGCTCGCACCTGATGGTTCAGGGTTTTCTGCTGAACAACCAGATGACCGACTTCTCGTTCATCCCGGAAGAGAACGGCCAGAAAGTCGCCAACCGTGTCGAACCCGGCAAACGCCCGCGCTCGTCGATGGCGCCAACGTTGATCTTTGATCGCCACAGCGGCGAATTCGTCGCCACCGTCGGCTCGCCCGGCGGTTCGCAAATCATCGAATACGTGGCGAAAACCACCGTCGGCCTGCTCGACTGGAACCTCGACCCGCAAAGCGCCATCAGCCTGCCCAACTTCGGCAGCCGCAACGGCCCCACCGAACTGGAACAAGGCCAGTTCAGCCCGGCGCTGATTCAGGCACTGAAAGACAAAGGGCACGCAGTGAATGAAATCGACATGACCAGCGGCACCCAGGCCATCGTGCGGGTCAAGGATGCGCAGAGGAAAGCGTCGCTGCAAGGTGGCGCGGATCCACGGCGGGAAGGCGAAGCATTGGGGGATTGAGGCTAGGACGCAAACAAAAAAGGCTTACCGCGAGGTAGGCCTTTTTTCATGCAACTGATTTAACTTGGAAGATCAGTCGGCTCAGCGATTAGCCAGCAGATGCACCCCAAACAGCAAATAACAACCACCGGCCAAGCGATCCAGCCATTGCCGCGAACGCTCATACACACCAGCAATCCGGCGACTGGCGAAGAACAGCGCTACGCAGCAATACCAACTGAACGACAGCGTCGCCATGGTCAGCACCGCCAGCGCCAGTAACAGTGGCGGGATGTGAGCCGGCATGGCGGTGGCGAAGATTGTCGCGACGAACAGAGCTGACTTAGGATTGGTCATGTTGCCCAGAAAGCCGCGGCCATAAGCGCCGAGCAACGTTTGCTGCGAGTCATCCAGCGTACCCGCGACGATCGGCGCCTTGCGCTTGAACTGCTTGAGCCCGAGGTAGATCAGGTAACAGCCGCCGGCAATCTTGAAGCTCAGGTACAGCGTCGGCGCGGCACTGAACAGCGACTGAATGCCCAAGCCCCCCGCCAGCCCCCACAACACGGTTCCGCTGGCCACACCGAGCGCCGCGACTACGCCATGCTGGCGGGAACGGCTGACCGCGAGTTGCGCGATGTTGAAGAAGTTCGGGCCGGGCGTGACCACGGCCACCGTCCACAACAGGGCCAACGACAGCAGCGGCGCCAGATAACTTGAAAAGGAAAGATCCATGGGGCATGCGCCTGATAGGTTTGACGATGCTCTCCACCTTGCAACATCCGGTAATGTTTTGCCATCAGCCGTATTCAAACCGCTAACGTCTTGCCATCCACCGCGTCACCAATCTTCAGGAAATGCCCGCCCGCCACGTGGTGCAAGGTGCGCAAGCCATCGTGCCCTTCGAAATGCCAGCGTCCGTCGCTGAACACACGCTCATCGGCATGGGCGGCGATGACTTCGGCGAGGAACAGATCGTATTGCTCGTGATTGCGCGGCTCCGGGAGCAAACGGCATTCGAGCCAGGCCACACAGCCGTCGAGCAAAGGTGCTTCGACTTGTTCGCCGGCGAAGGTTTGCAGGCCGTACGCTTGAAACTTGTCTTGCCCTTGGGTTTGGCTGATTTCCAAGCCCGAGGTATTGCCGACTGTTTGCACGATGTCGGCCTGATTGACGCAAGGCACATTGAGCACGAAGGTGCCGGACGCTTCGAGCAGTTGCCGGGTCCAGGTGGATTTATCAAGGACGACGGCGACTTTCGGCGGTTCGAAATCCAGCGGCATGGCCCAAGCGGCGGCCATGATGTTGCGCTGCCCATCGTGGGCGGCGCTGACCAGAACGGTCGGCCCGTGGTTGAGCAAACGGTAGGCTTTGTTCAGGGGCACCGGGCGGCGGTGGGAATCGCTCATGGGAATCTGCTCCGGGGAAAAGGAGCCGATTGTAGCGCCAGCATCGAAATACAGGCAGGTGAAAACTCTGTAGGAGCTGCGGCACGCTGCGATCTTTTGATCTTGATGTTGATCCTCGGAATCAAGATCAAAAGATCGCAGCCTCGTTTCACTCGACAGCTCCTGCAGGGGTTGGGTGCAGGTCAGTGGGAGAGTTGATTGGCGAACTGGCCGACGGCATTCACGACTTTCTGCGCACCGTCCTGAATCTCGACAATCACCGTGCCCGCCTCGGCCGCCAGCGCCAGCCCTTGTTCGGCCTGAAGCTTGCCGTCGGTCATCAGCGCCACGGCGTTGCGCGCCATTTCCTGGTTCTGCCGCACCACAGTGACGATCTCTTCGGTCGCCTGACTGGTGCGCGAGGCCAGTTGTCGCACTTCGTCGGCCACCACCGCAAAGCCTCGGCCCTGCTCGCCGGCACGGGCCGCTTCGATGGCAGCGTTGAGCGCCAGCAGGTTGGTCTGTTCGGCAATGCCGCTGATGGTTTTGACGATGGTACCGATCACCTGCGACTGCTCGTTCAGCGCCTCGATGCCCTCACCGGCAGCCTGCATGTGCCGCGACAGATCACGCATTACGTTGACCGCTTCAGTCACCACTGTGGTACCGCGCTGGGCGGTGCTGTCGGTTTGCTGCGAGGTGCTGTAGGCGATGCTGGCTGCGTCGGCGACGGCTTGCTCGCGGTTGACCTGATCGGTGATCACCGTGGCGAACTTCACCACTTTGTACAGTTTGTCGTTGGCATCGACGACCGGGTTGTAGGACGCCTCCAGCCAGACCGTACGACCGTGGCTGTCGACACGCTTGAAGCGATCAGCCACGAACTCACCGTTGTTCAAACGGCGCCAGAAGTTTTGGTACTCGGCGCTGTTGTACTCCTCCGGCGTGCAGAACATGCGGTGATGTTTGCCCTTGATCTGCGCCAGGCTGTAACCCATGCCGCTGAGGAAGCGATCGTTGGCGTTCAGCACATTGCCGTTGAGGTCGAACTCGATTACCGCGGTCGAACGCACAAGCGCACCGATCAGGTTTTCGTGTTCACGAGAAGCTTCGATGGTGCGGGTCAGGTCGCTGGCGAACAGCGAAATGTGCTTGATGCGCCCATCCGAGGAACGCACCGGTTGCACGATCGAACGCAGCCACGCTTCTTCACCATTGCCGCGCAGCAGGCGCACGGCACCGGCGAAATGTTCGCCGCGGTTCATGGCGTTTTTGAAGCGGTGATGGAACTCGTCAGTCTTCACATGCGCCGGGACGATGTCTTCAATCGCCCGCCCGATCAGGTCCTGACTCTTGTAGAGCATCTCGGTGAGGAAGTTCTGGTTGACCGATTGAATGCGCCCGTCGGGCTCAAGGTTCAGCACCAGCATCTCGCTTTCCAGGCTTTCCTTCACCTGCACGAGGCTGGAGAGTTCTTCACGAAGAGCGGCCAGCTCTTGCTTCAGGCGTTTGTTGAACATGGGAAAGTACCGATGGGCAGGATAGAAAGCGGGATGCAGCCTAGCCATCGGCCTTGAAAATCTTTTCTGAAGAGCGTTTGCGACCGGTCAGTCAAAAATAATCTCGATAGGCCACTGGTCTGTTCTGTTCCCCACCGAGCGACTGCAAAACCCAGCGCTCTGGCCCGGCCATATCGGGTATCCTCAAGGCAAATTGCAACAATATGTTGCAGCTATCCGCCCGATAAGGAGTTCCGTTTTGGATTTATCGACCGCTGCCTGGATGGTTCACGACACCCGCCTGATTCTCTGCTGTCTGCTGGCCATTGCGACGATTATCGTGTTGATCAGCGCGACTAAACTGCCGCCGTTTCTATCGATCCTGATCGGTACTTTCATTGCCGGTGTCGGCGCTGGTTTACCGCCCGAAGACGTGGCCAAGGCGTTCAGCAAGGGCGCCGGGGCGATTCTCGGTGAAGCGGGGATCATCATTGCGCTGGGGTCGATGCTCGGTGCGCTGATGGCCGAATCCGGCGCCGCCGACCGCATTGCGTCGACCTTGCTCGGGCTGGGCAAAGGCAAGTCGTTGCCGTGGGTCATGGCGCTGGTGGCGATGGTGATCGGCCTGCCGCTGTTCTTTGAAGTGGGCCTGGTGATGATGGTGCCGATCATTTTCGTCATGGCTCGCCGTTCGGGTCAGCCGCTGTTGAAAATCGCGATTCCAGCGCTGGCCGGGATGACCACGCTGCATGCTCTTATGCCTCCGCATCCCGGGCCGTTGATTGCTGTCAGCGCGTTGCATGCCGACCTTGGGCTGACCATGCTGCTGGGTTTCAGCATCGCCATCCCTGCGGTGATTCTGGCCGGGCCGCTGTACGGCAATTGGCTGTCGAAACGCATGCACATTGATGAGCCGGCAGAACTCGGCGCGTTGTTCAGTGCGCCGCCGAAAGCGCCGCGCCAGCCGAGTTTCGCCATGTCGCTGCTGATCATTCTGCTGCCGGTGCTGCTGATGCTCGGCAGCACCCTGGCGAAAGTCGCGATGAGCCCGCAAAGCAGCGTCGCCCTGAGCCTGAAGTTTCTCGGCGAACCGTTGGTGGCGCTAAGCATTGCGGTGATGGCGGCGGTGATCTGCCTCGGTTGGGCCAACGGCATGCCCCGTGAAGACGTCGGCGGCACCCTGCGTAAAAGTCTGGCGCCGATTGCCGTGCTGTTGCTGACCATCGGCGCCGGCGGCGGCTTGAAGCAGACATTGCTGGATGCCGGCGTCAGTCAGACCATCAGCAAAGTCGCCGAAGGCGCGCATATGCCGTACCTGTTGCTGGCCTGGTTGATCGCTGTGGCATTGCGTCAGGCCACAGGCTCGGCGACGGTGGCCACGACCACGACGGCGGGGATTCTGGCGCCGATGATGGCGGGCCTCGCCGCGACGCAAAGTTCGTTGGTGGCATTGGCGATTGGTGCCGGCTCGGTGTTCTTCTGCCACGTCAACGACGCCGGCTTCTGGATGGTTCGCGAGTATTTTGGCTTGCAACTGAAACAGACGATCTGGGTCTGGTCGATCCTGCAAACCATCGTCTCGGTGGTAGGCCTGGCGGGGACGTTACTGTGGTGGCACTGGCTGACGTAACGGCCTCCGCGGGTTTGCGCTGAGGCCGTTAACTCGCCTTCAGGAACAAGGCGCCACGGATTGGCTGCCGACTCGGGGCATGCGCGCGCCGAAATACGCCGCGCTGACGATGCCGACCATGCCCATCACCGCGCAGAACATCACACAAATCCACGGGCTCCACGGCATCAGACCGATCAGCAGCAGCGGTGTGATGCTTGCCCACGCGGCGTAGGCGATGTTGTAGGTGAAGGAAATGCCTGACACGCGGATACGCGCAGGGAACAACCCGACCATCACCGACGGCACCGCACCGACCACACCGCACGCCAGACCGGCGACGGCGTAAGCCAGGCCAATCCATCCGCCGCCCATGATCAAACAGCCATACAGCACGCCGATGCCCAACGGTAGCAGCAGGCTATACAGCATGACCGTGCGCCAAGCGCCAATACGATCGACCAGCAACCCGGCGATCACGCAGCCGATATTGAGAAACACGATGCCCAACGCGCTCAGGGCAAAGGTGTGGCTGGCGGTCATGCCGAAAGTTTTCTGCATCATGGTTGGGGTGATCACTACGAACACCACCACCGCCGAGGTCAGCACGCAGGTCAGCAACATCGCCGGCAACATCGCCAGCCGGTGCTCGCGCAGCACCGTGCGCAGCGGCAGCTCGACCCGTGCCTCGCGCTGCGCTTCCATGGCCATGAACACCGGGGTTTCGCTCAGCCAGCGGCGCAGATAAACGCCAATCACGCCGAACACACCGCCGAGCAGGAACGGATAGCGCCAGGCGTAATCAAGGATTTCAGCAGGTGTGAAGACTTGCGCGAGAAACGTCGCCGTCAATGCGCCGATCAAGTAACCGAACGTCAGCCCGGCCTGCAAAAATCCCAAGGCATACCCGCGATGACCGGCCGGCGCGTGCTCGGCGACGAACACCCAGGCGCTCGGCACTTCACCGCCGACTGCCGCGCCTTGCAGGATGCGTAGCGCCAGCAGCAACAATGGTGCGAAATAACCGATCTGTGCATAAGTCGGCATGATGCCGATCAGCAGGCACGGCAGCGCCATCATCAGGATGCTCAGGCTGAAGACTTTCTTGCGCCCGAGTTTGTCGGCGAAATGCGCCATCAGAATCCCGCCCAGCGGCCGCGCCAGATAACCGGTGACGAAGATGCCGAAGCTTTGCAGCAGACGCAGCCATTCGGGCATTTCCGGCGGGAAGAACAACTGGCTGAGGGTCAGGGCGAAGAACACGAAGATGATGAAATCGTAGATTTCCAGCGCGCCGCCCAGGGCCGCAAGGCCGAGGGTCTTGTAGTCGGAACGGCTGAACGGCGCAGGTTTGGCCGGGGATTGGGCAGTCATGGCAAAGAACTCGGAAACAGGCAAAAAACCAAGGCGCCCATGGTCTACGCAAATGGGCTGGTGGACAACCCGTTAGACCATAGTCCCGGTTTTGCAAAACCTGCTCACAAAGCATCGGCAGTTGAATTACTGTTAATGCCTGTCCAGCGGGACCACGCCAACGCCGGCCAACCGCCGTAAACCCCATGTGGGAGCGAGCCTGCTCGCGAAAGCGTCAGTTCAGGCAACCTCAATGTTGAATGTGCCGACCTCTTCGCGAGCAGGCTCGCTCCCACAGGGATCTCTGTGTTGTCGAGATCGGCGAGCGTTCCCGCGGACCACAATAACCATAAAAAATCCGAGGTACTCCCTGTGGCCGTTGATATCGAAGATAGCCGCTCCGCACGCTTTGCCCTGCGCTGTTCAAGTTTTGCCGAACGCTGGTTTCCCGACTCCTGGGTATTCGCCGCGCTGGCGGTGATCATCGTCGCCCTGGCCACACTGGCCATGGGCGCCAAACCCACCGATGCGGCGATGGCCTTCGGGGACGGCTTCTGGAGTCTGATTCCGTTCACCATGCAGATGGCCTTCGTGGTGATCGGCGGCTACGTGGTCGCCAGTTCGCCGCCCGCTGTAAAACTGATTGATCGCTTGGCACGCATCCCGAAAAACGGCCGTTCCGCCGTGGCGTGGGTGGCGCTGATCTCGATGGTCGCGTCCCTGCTCAACTGGGGCTTGTCCTTGGTATTCGGCGGTTTGCTGGTGCGCGCCCTCGCCCGCCGCACCGATCTGAAAATGGATTACCGCGCTGCCGGCGCCGCTGCCTATCTGGGCCTTGGCGCGGTGTGGGCGCTGGGCTTGTCGTCGTCGGCTGCGCAATTGCAGGCCAACCCCGCCAGCCTGCCGCCGTCGATCCTGTCGATCACCGGGGTGATTCCGTTCACCGAAACGATTTTCCTCTGGCAGTCCGGCGTCATGCTGCTGGCGCTGATCGTGATCTCGATCATCATTGCCTACGCCACCGCTCCCGGGCCGAACTCGGCTCGCGATGCCAAGGCCTGCGGCATCGACCCGGCCTTCAACCTGCCTCCGCTGCAACCGCGCACGCGGCCGGGCGAATGGCTCGAACACAGTCCGCTGCTGATCATCGTGCTGGTGCTGCTGGCGGCGGGATGGCTGTTCCATGAGTTTTCGACCAAACCGGCGATCACCGCGATTTCCGGGCTCAATACTTACAACTTCCTGTTCATCATGCTCGGCGCATTGCTGCACTGGCGTCCGCGCAGTTTCCTCGATGCCGTGGCCCGGGCGGTGCCGACCACCACGGGCGTGTTGATTCAGTTCCCGCTGTATGGCTCGATTGCCGCGCTGATGACCACGGTCAAAGGCACCGACGCGCAAACCCTGGCGCACCACATCTCGACGTTCTTCGTCAGCATCGCCTCCCACGACACCTATGCGCTGCTGATGGGCGTGTATTCAGCGATTCTCGGTTTCTTCATTCCGTCGGGTGGCGGCAAGTGGATCATCGAAGCGCCGTACGTGATGCAGGTCGCCAATGATCTGCAATATCACCTCGGCTGGGCGGTACAGATCTACAACGCCGCCGAAGCGTTGCCGAACCTGATCAACCCGTTCTACATGCTGCCGCTGCTGGGCGTGCTGGGGTTGAAGGCGCGGGATCTGATTGGTTTCTCCTTCGTGCAACTGCTGGTGCACACGCCGCTGGTGCTGCTGTTGTTGTGGGCGCTGGGGACGACACTGGCGTATACGCCGCCAGTGATGCCGTAACAAAGCGGGCGCGGTCATGCTGGCCGCGCCCGCATTTTTCTCCTGAAACAGCCGTGTGTCGGGCTGCCTGTCGCAAATAATGGCTCAGAGCCATCATCCTGCTTTACCGCATCGCACCCTCGGTAATATTCTGCGCGCCCATAAATGTTTCCATTTTTTACCAAGCGCAAAGGGAGTTCGTTGCAATGATCGTAGGGATTGACCTGGGAACCACCAACAGCCTGGTCGCCGTCTGGCGGGGCGATGCCACCGAGTTGGTGCCCAATGCCCTGGGCCAGTTCCTGACACCAAGCGTCGTCGGCCTGGATGATCAAGGCCGGATTCTGGTGGGTCAGGCGGCGCGCGAGCGTCTGCACACGCATCCGCGCCTGACCGCTTCGCTGTTCAAGCGCCACATGGGCAGCGCTACGCAAACGTACTTGGCTGACAAGGCGTTTCGCCCGGAAGAACTCTCCGCCTTGGTGCTCAAGAGTCTGAAAGAAGACGTCGAGCGCGCATTTGGCGAAACCGTCACCGAAGCCGTGATCAGCGTCCCGGCCTACTTCAGCGACGCTCAACGCAAAGCCACGCGCATCGCCGGCGAACTGGCCGGGCTGAAGGTCGAGAAGCTGATCAACGAGCCGACCGCCGCCGCCCTCGCCTATGGACTGCATCAACGCGACAAGGAAACTTCGTTCCTGGTGTTCGACCTCGGTGGCGGCACGTTCGACGTGTCGATTCTGGAGTTGTTCGAAGGCGTGATGGAGGTCCGCGCCAGTGCCGGTGACAACTTCCTCGGCGGCGAAGACTTCGACACCGTGCTGCTGGAGCACTTCATCAGCCAGCACCGTTCCGCCGCAGACTTCCCGGAGCGCAGCAGCGTCATCCAGCCGCTGCGTCGCGAGGCCGAGCGCGTGCGCAAGGCGCTGGGTCAGGACGACAGCGCCGAATTCCGCTTGCAACTCGGTGAGCGGCAGTGGACGCACACCATTACTCAGCAACAGTTGGCGACGCTGTACATGCCGCTGCTCGAACGTCTGCGCGCGCCGATTGAACGGGCGCTGCGCGATGCGCGCATCCGCGTCAGCGATCTCGACGAGATTCTGCTGGTCGGCGGTACCACGCGCATGCCGCTGGTACGCAAACTCGCTGCCGGGCTGTTCGGCCGGTTCCCGTCGATCACCCTCGACCCGGATCAGGTTGTGGCCCAGGGCGCGGCCATTCAGGCGGCACTCAAGGCCCGCGCCGCAGCGCTGGAAGAAGTGGTGTTGACCGATGTCTGCTCTTACACGCTGGGCATCGAGACCTCCACGCAGGTCGGCCGCAACTATGAGAGCGGCCACTACCTGCCGATCATCGAGCGCAACAGCATCGTGCCGGTCAGTCGGGTGAAAACCGTGTACACCCTGCACGACAATCAGGAACAGGTGGTCGTGCGCATCTTTCAGGGCGAAAGCCGTCTGGTCAAAGACAACGTGGCACTCGGCGAACTGGACATCAAGGTGCCGAAACGCAAGGCCGGCGAAGTTGCCCTCGACGTGCGTTTCACCTACGACAACAACGGTCTGCTCGAAGCCCAGGTGAAAATCCCCCTGACCGGGCAACAGCATTCGCTGGTCATCGAGAACAACCCCGGCGTGCTGTCACCCGAGGAGATCCAGCAACGCCTGGCGAACCTCGCACAACTGAAGATTCATCCGCGCGAGCAGCAGGTCAACACGCTGCTCAGTGCACGTCTGGAGCGCCTCTATCAGGAAAGCCTGGGCGATCTGCGTGATCTGATGGGCGATTGGGCCAAGCAATTCCAGATCGCGCTCGACTCTCAGGATGAGCGCCAGATCCGCGAAGTGCGCACCGATTTGAGCCGACGCCTGAGCGAACTCGACCGCACCCCGTGGCAATAAGGAGTCTGGCCATGGATTGCTGGTCGGTGCTGCACCTGCACGATGACGCCGAAGCCCGCGACATCAAGCGCGCCTATGCGCGGCTGCTGAAAACCTTCCGCCCCGATGAGGATGCCGAAGGCTTCCAACGCCTGCGCGAAGCCTACGAGCAAGCGCTGGCGATTGCCCGGTGGCGCCTTGAAAACGCCGAACCCGAGGAGGAACAAGACACCGACGTCGCCACGGCGTCCAGCGCCTTTGCCGCGCTGGCGTTCGATGCTGCGCTGGCAAACAAACACAGCCACCGGCAAAACCAGCCGTGGGAATTTGCCGATCTCGACTTTCCGCCCGTCAACCCGGCAGCCCCAGAGCCTTTTGCACCGCCGGCGAAGGATGATGTTTTGCCTGTCGAGCCACTGACGGCGGCCCCGGACACAGAAGCGTATGTGCTTGAAGCGCAGGCCGCACGGCAACTGCTTGAGGGACTGTCGCCAGAAAATCTCGGCGAGCGTTGGGATCAGGCGCAACAGCAAGGCTGCGCCAAGGCTTACGAAAGGCTGTTGCTGCAACGGTGTTTTGACCAGCCACATCTGCGCAGCCCAGTGCTGCACTGGGCCGTCGAACACCTCGGATGGCTAGGGCCGTGGCAAGACGTGCTGATGAATGATCGCCAGCGCGACCTGCTCGCCGAAAGCCTGATGGCCGATTATCGAAACGCCCTGCAAGCGCTGCTCGAAAGCCAGAGCGAACGCGAATTTCTCAACGTGCTCAAACGCTACAGCGCTCAACCGTGGCTGCAGGTATTCGATCGCCGCGAACAATGGCAGCAAACCCTGCTGCACGTGCTCAATGACACTGAGTGGAGCGTGCCGCTGTTCGACCGCATCGGCCAACTGTTCGGCTGGGATCACAACAAAGGCCTGCACCCGCAACCGGACTGGCTCTGGGACACCTTGATCGAACGCTGCGAGCAGGAAAGTTTCTACGACAATCTGCGCGCCAAGGCTGAAAGCGACCGCACGTGGGCGGCCGATGTTCAGGCGGCGCACTTGTTGATCAACCCGCTCAAGCCTCTGCAGCAAAAGAAAATCATCGACGGCTTTGGCCAGAATGAATGGCAGGCCTGCCATGACTTGTCGGAAAAGCTTACGTGGCGCTTCCCCGAGCTGCTCGCACGTTTGCCTTATGCCGATGTTTTTTACTGGCGACGGTTCTTTCCACGACCAATTGCCGCCGAAACCTGGGTGTGGGTATGGACAGCGATTGCCTTGGCGCTGTTCCTGCAACATCTGTCCTCCCAAGAAAAAACGGCCATGCACCTCGTCTTCATGCCGATGTTGTTTGCGTGCGTACCGGTTTTGTTTTTTCGCTTTGCCCTGAGTTGGTGGGTGGTGCTCACGTCCTATGTCATCGTGCCGGACCTGTGGCTCACCGAATGGCTGATACCGCGCAAATGGAACCCTGACACGCGCTGGCTGCTGATACGCCACGGAGTACCGCAAGGGATGATGGTGCTGCTGTTTTCGCTGATGCTCGGGCCGCTGGGCGCGCTCACTTATGTCGGCACGCTCCTGATCGGGCTGGTGCACAAACGCCGTATCGGTTCGCTCGATCCGGAACTGAGCAGCCGCCGCCCATGGCTGACCGCATTGCACTGGGCGCACTTCAGTCCGCTGCAATTGCTGTTTCTGGTGGTCATGACCGCCGTAACAGCGGCCAGCAGGCTCGGCTATTCGCTCACCCAGCTCATGCCCGGCTAGGAGCGCAACGACAAAACGCTCTGTCACCCAACCGTCATATTCCCTTGCTAGCGTCCGCCCGAAACATACTGAAACAATTAAGCAAAACGGGCTGAACGATGAAAGACGACACAGACGGCACTGACGCAGCTGAATCCAATCAACCCACCGACACCAGTCGCCGCCGCTTCCTCGGCGGCGTCGCGGTGCTCGGTGTCGGAGCCACACTGGCCGGGTGTGGCAGCGCAGGTGATCAACCGGGCAAACCGGCCGAGCGCCCGCTGACGCCCGCCGAACTGGACAAGTCCCTGCGCGATCAGGTGAAAACCGTGGTGGTGATCTACGCCGAGAACCGCAGTTTCAATAATCTGTTCGGTGATTTCCCCGGTGTCGAAAAGCCGCTGGCCGCACTCAAGCCCGGCGACTATCAACAACGTGACCGCGACGGCTCGCTGCTGCAAACCCTGCCACCCGTTTGGGGCGGCGTCCTGCAGATCGGCCCGCAAACCCTCGATGGCGTGTCTTACCCCAGCGCCACGCAGTTTCAGGAAAACCTGCCCAATGCACCGTTCGCCCTCAAAGGCCCGAATGGCGAAGACTTGCCATTCGGTCTGGTGACCCGCGATTTGTGGCACGTGTTCTATCAGAACCAGATGCAGATCAATGGTGGCAAGAACGACGGCTTCGTCGCTTGGGCCGACTCCGGTGGTTTGACCATGGGTCATTACGCGCAGAGCCGTTATTCCCTGCGCCTGTGGGACGTCGCTCAGGAGTTCGTGCTGTGCGACAACTTCTTTCAGGGCGCCTTCGGTGGCTCGTTCCTCAACCACCAGTACCTGATCAGCGCCACCGCGCCGTTCTATCCGGACGCAGCCAATTCGGTGGCCAAGTCGCAGATCGCCGCGCTGCAAAGCGATGATCCGGCCGATCCGCGCCTCAAGCCGCTGGACGCATCGCCGGCCAGCGCCATGAGCGGCCCGCCGCAGTTCGGCCCGAGTGCGCTGACCCCGGAAGGTTTTGGCGTCAACACCCTCGCCCCGCCCTATTGGCCCACCTGGATTCGCGACCCCGAGCGCCCGGCGTATTCGAAAGCGGATCTGCCCAACGTCATGGTGCCGCAGACCCACGAGCATATCGGCGACAAGTTGTCGAAAAAGAACATTGACTGGGCGTGGTATGCCGGTGCGTGGCAGGCGACGCTGGATCAGTACAAGGATTCCGGCGGCATTCCGAAAATCCCCAACTTCCAGTATCACCATCAGCCGTTCAACTACTTCAAGCAGCAAGGCCCGGAGAATCCCGCCGAACGCAATAAACGCCTGCGCGATGCCGGTCTGGGGGATGAGTCGAGCACCAACAGGTTTTTCGCCGATGCCGAAGCGGGCAAGTTGCCGGCGGTGAGCTTCTACAAACCGCAAGGCAACCTGAACATGCACGCCGGTTACGCCGACGTGGCCTCCGGGGATCGGCATATCGTGCGTGCGTTGAAAGTGCTGCGCGAAAGCCCCCAGTGGAAAAACATGGTGGTCATCGTCACGGTCGATGAGAACGGCGGTTGGTGGGATCACGTCGCGCCGCCCAAGGGCGACCGCTGGGGTCCGGGGTCACGCGTGCCGGCGCTGGTAGTGTCGCCGTTCGCGCGCAAAGGCACGGTGGATCACACGGTCTACGACACCGCGTCGATCCTGCGGCTGATCACCCGTGTCTTCCAGTTGGAGACCCTTGACGGCCTCAAGCAACGGGACGAGGCGATGATTGCCCGGGGTCAGAAACCCATGGGCGATCTGACCAACGCCCTGCATTTTCAGGCTTGAAAACCCGCCCTGCGAGTTTGCGCAAAAATCTGCCGATGACGGCTTCTCTGTCAAACGCGGCTGATCCACTATGAGGCGCCCCCGATACGCGGGGGAACCCACGCTGAAAAGGATCTGAGCATGTTCAAACTCGCAGGATTCACCCTCGCCGCGCTCACACTGAGCGCTGCCGCCCACGCCGATGTCGATCTGAAACTGGGCAGCACCGAACGCGTCACCCGTCTCTTCGCTTACCCCAACAATTGCAGCGTGATCTGCTTCCGCAACTGGACGCTGGAACAGACCGTCGCCCATTACCTGAGCCAGAGCGTGCAACGCGATGGTTATGCCGATGCCAAGGTGTTGGTAAAAACCGACAACGGCCAGCTCTACGCCGAAATCACCGGCGTGCCAAAGGATTACGACAAACCGCTGTCGGCGCTGCTGGACGCCGGGGATCTGGCCTACACCGGCGCCAGCAAGCTCAACGCCGATGGCAAATGGGCCTACAGCTGGTACCTGTTCCTGCCGCTGGGCATGGCTCTGGAAAACCGCAAAAGTGTCGAGTTGCTGCATTTCCCGCCGGATTACTCGCTGACGCAAGCGCAGGATTATCTGCGTTCGAACACCACCGATCGTTGGGCGACTCTGTTGACCGACAACGGCATCCCCGCCACCCAGACACCAGCGTTCCAGACCATTATCGACATCGCCCCGATCGCGGCACCGTCCAACGCCGGCAGTGATCTGGAAGGCGTGTATGACTATTTCAAGGACTACCAGACCACCCTGGTCAAACAGTTCAGCCAGACCGCCAGCGGCACGACGCTGCCAATGGTCGCGTTCGGCGCACCGGTGCGTAACTGGATCAAGCAACAATACGGGCCAACCGTGAATGTCTTGGGCCTGGCGACGATCAGCCCAAGCGAAGGCGTGAAAGTGCCGGTGCTGGGTTCCAACCATCCGAGCTATATCTGGTATGCCGCTGACCCGAAAAGCTACACCGGCGACGACGCCCAGGCCAAGGCTGATGCTGCGGGTCTGAAAGTCATGGGTCAGGATTTGAGCGCGGCCTGCTGGCAGGCTGGCATGGGCAGCAAACCGGGCAGCGATGCGCAGGCCACCCTCAACAGTTGCACACAGACGTGGCAGGTGACGCAGAAGGTCAAAACCTGCGAGTTGTTCTACACCTCGATCCGCAACCTGACCCCGGATCAGGCCGTCGCCAAGTGCGCGACCACCCCGATCAAGGCGCAACTGAAGCAATTGCAGGCACCGCTGCCGGCCACCGCCGTTCCCGCCCCGCACCTGTAATCGCCGAAAGCGCTCCCGTGTCAGCCAATGCTGACGCGGGAAAGCGTCTAAATCGCCTGTCAGATCTGACAGTAGACCGGCTATACCTAATACGACACGATTGGATCCAAACAGAAGTGTTGCAGTGCTGACAGGACGTCAACCCAAAGAAGTCGCAAAATCTTTGCGACAAGGACTGTTATGAATATCCACGCCATGGCGCAATCGGCGCCACGCGATACTGAGGGTATTTACCCCTTCGCCGGTTTGCCCGTGCGACTGGGGTTTCCCGCCAGTGCCGATTTCGAAATCATCCACGATGCGCACGGCAGCCCTATGGCGGTCGCAGCGCGAAGCGAGTTTGTGCAAAGTCATCGGATATGCCGGGTGTCCGGGCAACTACTGCCCTATCGCTGCCGACAGACCCGACAAATGCTGACGGGCATCCACATTTACGATCCGCGCTTTTGCGGTTTGATCGAACACGCGTGCGACCCCAACGTATTTCTCGACATGAGCGAGCTGTGGTTGTGGGCGTTAAAAGATATCCACAGGGGGGAGCGATTGACCATGGACTACGCCGCCACCGAAGACAAACTGCTGCATCAGTTTGCCTGCGGCTGCGCAGCCAAACGCTGTCGAGGGTGGATCACCGGTCACGACGAGCCACCCAGTATCGAGGGCCAGCACTTTTTACAGCGCTGGCGGCTCTCGGGTTTGCGCTGACAGCCCGGTTACAAAGCGCCAACCGGACGCAAACGATACTGCGGCGGCAATTGCTCAAAACCGCTGATGGTGGTGTTCAGGCTTTTCCAGCGACCATCCTTGATGCCGTAGATGCAACCGTGGATCGACAGGCTCTGCCCACGATGCCAGGCGTTCTGGATGATGCTGGTGTGCGCGACGTTGGCCACTTGCTGGATCACGTTGAGTTCGCACATCCGATCAACCTGCTCTTCTTCGGTCGGCAGCTTGGCCAGTTCTTCGCGTTTCTCGTAGTACAGATCGCGAATCGAACGCAGCCAGCCATCAATCAGGCCAAACTGACGATCCTGCATTGACGCGCGCACACCGCCACAGCCGTAGTGGCCAGTGACGAGGATGTGTTTGACCTTGAGTACGTCGACCGCGTACTGGATCACCGACAGGCAGTTGAGGTCGGTGTGTAGCACCACGTTGGCAACGTTGCGGTGCACGAACAGATCGCCCGGCAGCATGCCGACGATTTCGTTGGCCGGCACACGCGCATCGGAGCAGCCGATCCACAGATATTCCGGCGTTTGCTGGCGCGCCAGTTTGGCGAAGAAATCCGGGTCTTCCTTGGTGATCGCGTCAGCCCAACGCTCGTTGTTATCAATCAGGTCTTGTAAGTCATGCATGCTGTAAGGCCTCAAGAAAGATGCGCTGGTATGACAGACGACCGCCCGTCGGGGTCACGCCGCCAACGCAAGTGATTTCATTGGAATTCTCGTGTGCCCGGCGAGTCCACCTAAGTAAGGCCCACAGTATGAGGAATTGCCATGACTGATTCACGACGCCCTTACGATGCGGTGCAACCAGAACCCATTGATGATAACGAAGACCGCATGGGTTCGGTGCATGAGCTGGATTTCGATGAAGACCAGCCCAGCGCGAAAATCGGTGATGAGATCCCGGAGCGTGAGCGCGAGCAGTTGATGCCGCGTGAGCGGGTGCGCGAGGCCGGTTTTACCGGTGCATCGACCGCTGACCATGAACCCACCGACGATGACTTGAGCCCGGAAACGCTGATTCACGAAGACGGTGCGCGGGATGCCGAAGAGGCCGGGGAAGGCAATCAGGCGGATTGGGATTTGAGCATTGTCGACGAGGATGACATTGGCGGTGGCAATGGGCTGGATGAGGCGGAACTGGCGCGGCGTGATCCGCTGGATGGCAACCGCTAGCAGACGTGCCCCCCTGTAGGAGCTGCCGAAGGCTGCGATCTTTTGATCTTGGTCGTAACATCAAAATCAAAAGATCGCAGCCTTCGGCAGCTCCTACAGGTCATCAGTCAACCAGGGTGCAGGCCATGACCACGGCATCCTCGCGCCCGCCCACCGCCGGATAATAATCCCGACGCCGGCCAATCTCATTGAAGCCATAACGCTCATACAACTTGAACGCGCCCGTATTGCTGTCACGCACTTCCAGAAAACATTCCCGCGCCGAAGCCGCATACGCCCGCGACATCAAGTGCTCAAGCAACGTCAGCCCCAGCCCACGCCCCTGATTCTCAGGTTTGACGGTAATGTTGAGCAGATGCGCCTCATCCAGAATGATCTGCACCACCCCGTGACCAACCTGCTGCTCACCCTCGAACATCAGCCAGATCTGGTACTTGCCCAGCCCATCAAGAAAAATCCCGCGAGTCCACGGGTGGCTGTAAGCGGCGTACTCGATTTTCAGCACGGTTTCCAGATCCGCCTCGGTCATCGGGCGGAACGATACAGCGTCACTCATTCGATTCTTTCCAACGCGCCATCAGCCGACGCATGGCTTGCCACACAGCGGCTTTGCGCTGTGGCTCTTCCATTAACAATTCCAGACCGGGAATGGCCCAGGCCGAGCCCAGACCTTCGATCTGCAATTCACGATTGAATGCTTCGGCATCCGCTTCACCGGCAAAACGTACCGCCGGCAGGCCGATCAGCCACAGGCAGGCGCACGGAGCGGCTTCCATTTGCACCGAAAGGAAACCCTGAACGAAGTCGCGCGCCGCGTCCGGGCCCTGATCCATGGTGCCGCGATTGAGCCAAGGCCAACGCACCGGTTCGCCGACGATTTGCGGTGCATCCGGCAGACCGGCGGCGCGCAGCATGTCCTTGAGCAACAGATAAGCCGGATCACGGCTCTGGAACGGTTCACCTGTGGGTAACTCGACCAACAACAGGCAGCGCCCGGCACGAAGCAATTGCAGAGCAAAACGTGGCGGTGGCACTGGCGCCGGTTTGGCGACAACCGGCGTGTCGTCGGCCTCTTCCACCGGTTTGGCGTTGGTCCGGGTGCTGGCCAACGAAGGACGCGGCACTTCGATCTTCGGCCGTTCGGCCGGACGAGCAGCAGGCTGCGCGGGCGCTTCGACCGCAGGCGCAAGCACCACCGGCGCCTCTACCTCGGGCTCGGGCATGTCCAACAGCTCGGGCCGTGAAGGCGCGGCGAAAGGCAATTCGGTGCGCGGCAGCCAGTTGACCACCTGCATGGCGTTCAAATAGGCGCGGCGGCGGGACTCGATTAGCAAGGGTCGGCCACTTGTGGATAACTGAAGTGCGCTGATTCTACCGCCGTTCGCTCAAGATCGCCCGTTGTTGATCGATAGACTTGGTCTAAAGAAAGCGACAGTCCGTCCCGAGAGTGAATCGCATCCTTCGTGATGCAGTACAATCGCCGCTTTTCATTGCCAACCAGCCGGGCATTCCGATGATCGAACCCAAGCGCGTCTTGCGCGCCCTCGCTGAACACTGGGCATTGCTTGAGCCACTGTGTGAGCATTTCGACCAAGGCACATTGAGCCTCAACGAACTGCGCTCGCAACTGGCCGCCCAACAACTGGACAGCACACCGCAGGACATCACCAGCCTGCTCGACGTGTGGATTCGCCTCGATATTCTGATTCCGGTGGCGAAAAGCCCGAACCGTTTCGAGCTGAATGCGCAGATTCACGACTTCCTCGCTTACCTGCGTCGTGAGCACCGGCTGGGCCTGTGCCTGGAAATCGAAGCCTATCTGCGTCACCTCGAGCGTCTGGCCGGTTACATCCAGGACGCGTTCGAAGTCCGTGACGGCCACGACCTTGCCCGCCAGTTGCGCCTGCTCGACATGCGCGTGCGCGATGTGCTGAAGAAGCTCGACAACGACGAACAGGCCCTGGTCGCCGTCGCCGAGCGCGCGAAGACCAGCGATCGGCAGATTCCATTGCGTCAGCGTTACGCTGAAGTATTGGCGACCTGGGACGAATACGTCGAGCCGATGATCGATCTGGTGAACGCCGACGGCGCCTTCGAACAAGGCGTGCGCAAGGTCGAAACCGTGCTGCTGAAGATGCTCAGCGAACAGCAGCGCCTCGGCCATCTGGTCGATGACGACATGCTGCTGCGCACCCACGCGCGCATCCTCGAAATGCAGACCAGTGCCCAGCTGACTTTGCGTCATGCCCGTGAACTGCTGCTGCCGCTGCGTGAAGAAGCGCGTCGGCACAACGCCGTGACCCGTGGCGCCGCGTTGGCGTTGGCAGCGATTCGCCGCAAAGGCATCGACGCCGTGCCGCAAGCGGCGATGCCGCTGTTTACCCGCCCGCAGAGCACCTTCCTCGGCAGCGCCAGTCAGGTCGAAGCCTACGTTTATGCCTTGGCGCGATTCGAGCCGAAACCGGCGCGCTTCCCGAAAGCGCACAAAACGCAGAAAGGCGAAGCCCCACGCGCGCCACGCACCGTTCGCGAGATGGTCGACCGCTGCGAAGAAGCCCTGCCGATGCCGGATCTGATGACCTGGCTGTTGGAACAGGAACCGGACGGCGCCACCGACGAATTGCTCTACTGGTTCTCGCGCCTGTCGCGGGAAAAACGCTTCAAGCGCGAGCGTCTGGAACGCCGCGAATACCACACTCACGAGCACCAGGTCAGCCTGCGCTCCTTCGCCCTGCTCTCGGCCAGCGATAACGCCGCCGAGAATTCTGCGAGCATCCCCAATGCATCTTGATCTTTCCGAACTGTCGCAACTCGCGCCGATTTTCCGCGAGCTGTTCAAGGGTTACCACGTCAGCCGCCGCGACCCGGAGCTGTACACGCAACTGTCGAACTTCCAGGATCAATACCGCACGCTGTTCAAGGCGCTGGGCTTTGAACTGGTCTGCGATACCCGTGGTTTCTACTACTTTGTGCCGGACATGGCCGCCGCGGCGGTGAACAAGACTGCCCAGCGTCTGGCGCTGTTCACCTTCATCCTCGTCGAGCACTTGGCCGATCAGGGCCGCGACCCGATTGCCGTGCTCGATGGCGGCAGCCTCGGCCGCGAAGAGTTGCCGTCGCTGCTGGAGAAATACCGCGACCTGTTCATTCAGGCCGAAGTGCAGACCGTTGAAGAACTCGAAGAAAAGATCATGCGCCGCATGACTCAGCTCGGTTTTGCGAGCGAAGAAAACGGCGTGTACCGCTTCCTGCCGCCGATGCACCGCTTCCTCGACGTCTGCCTGTCGGTACAGCAGGACCGTGATCTGGCGGCCAGCGTGCACAGCGTGCTGCCGTTGCCAGCACCGGTGCTGATCGACGAAGCGGCCGAAGCCAAATTCCTCGAAACCGACGACCCGCTCGATCTTTCCGAATTTGAAGAAGAGAGCGAAGAAGACGCACTGGCCCGCGCCATTGCCGAAGAACAGGAGTCCGACGCATGAGCCAGGAACGCTACGGCATCCGCCGCTTTGCCCTTTTGAACACCGCCGGTTACAGCCTCGGTCTGTTCCCGCTGGAAGAACCGCTGTCAGTTTACGGCGCAAACAACCTCGGTAAATCGGCGTCGATCAACGCCTTGCAGTTCCCGATTCTGGCGCGCATGTCGGACATGAGTTTCGGCAAATACAGCCTGGAACAATCGCGGCGCTTCTACTTCGCTTCCGACACCAGCTACATCCTTGTCGAAGTGAATCTGCCCCACGGCCCGCACGTGATCGGCGTGGTTGGTCGCGGCCCGGGCGGCGGTTTCGGTCACCAGTTCTTTGCTTACGCCGGCAAGCTCGATCTGGCGCATTACCAGAAGAACGACACCTGCCTGCGCCAGAAAGAGCTGTTCAGCAACCTTGAAAAAGAAGGCCTGAAAGCCTACGAACTCAAGCCTGATGAACTGCGTCGCTTGCTGGTAGGCGGTCACACGTCGATCCCGCTGGATCTGACTTTGATTCCGCTGCGCTCCACCAGCGAGCAGAGCCTGAAGACCTTCCGTGCGCTGTTCATCAACCTGCTGCACATGCGCGAAATCACCGCGGCCAAGCTCAAGCAGTTGTTCCTCGATGCCTTCGAACATAGCCTGCGTTCCGGCAGCGTCGATTACATCGCCGCCTGCGAAGAAGCCTTCCGCGACGTGCGCCGGATGGAACAGGACTACAACTCGCTGGTCGCTGCCGGCCCGTTGGTTGAAGCCTTGGCCAACGGCGTGAAACAGCGCGACGTGCTGCGCGGCAAACTGCATCGCCTGTCGCCACTTCTGGATTCGTTGCTCGGCACCTGGTCGGACTACGCCAGTGCGCGCAAAGAAGAGCTGACGATTCAGGCCGACCACTACCGTGGCGAGCAGGACAGTCTGCAAAACGATCAGCGCGGCGGCACTCAGGAACTGATGCGTCTGGAGCGGGAAATTTCCGGTATCCAGCGCTGGCTCGGCGAATTGTCGGTGCTGAAAAATCGCTTCGCCCTGGTCGATGACGTCAAAGTGCTTGAGCAACAATTGCTCGCCGCCAAAGACGCCCACGACGAACTGGCCGGTGCCTTGGCGCAATCGCGTCAATTCAGTGCGGAAGATCTGGAAGAGCGCGTACGCGATCTGGAAAAACGCCTGAAGTCGGTGAAGCAGCAACTCGATCACGCCGACAACAACAGCTACGCCCGTCTGCGCGAGGAGTTCTCGCAACAGGACGTCGAGCGCTTGATGCGTCTGTTCAACAGCGCGCTGTTCAGCCTGCCGCTGGGCGAACACGGCATCACCCTCGACGACGATGGTGCGTGGGTCAAATCGGTCGAGCTGATTCTCGATGGTTTCAAAGGCGAGCGCTTCGAAGTGCCGGGCCTGTCCATCGACATCTCGCACATCGAGCCGCCGGCCCTGCAAGCACTGGCCGACCGTGCCGCGTTGCGCGATCAGAAAGAGCGTCTGGAAAAAGAGCTGAAACAGCTCAAGACCCAACAGGCCGTTGCTGCTGACCGCGCCGCGAGCAAGACCCAGACCGAAGCGCTGTACCAGCAAGTGCTGGACGCGCAGAAAGCCTTGGAAGATTTCCGCCGCACGCAGACTTTGAGCGCTGAAGAAAGCGACAAGCTCGAGCAACTGGCGCAGATGGAAGGCGCGCAGGACGAACTCAAGCGTTCCAGTGACGCCTTCACCGAACGTGTCCAGCAACTGTCGGCCAAGCTGCAACTGGTCGGCCGCCAGATCGCCGATATGGAAGCCAAGCAACGCACCCTCGACGATGCGCTGCGTCGCCGTCAGTTGCTGCCGGCGGATCTGCCGTTCGGTACGCCGTTCATGGATCCGGTCGACGATTCGATGGACAACCTGCTGCCGCTGCTCAATGACTATCAGGACAGCTGGCAAGGTCTGCTGCGCGCCGACGGCCAGATTGAAGCGCTGTACGCACAGGTGCGCCTCAAAGGTGTGGCCAAGTTCGACAGCGAAGACGACATGGAGCGCCGCCTGTCACTGCTGATCAACGCTTACGCGCACCGCACCGATGAAGCGCTGACACTGGGCAAGGCCCGTCGTGCGGCGGTCACCGATATCGCCCGGACCCTGCGCAACATTCGCAGCGACTACGACAGCCTCGAACATCAACTGGCGCTGTTCAACCGCGAGATCAACAAGCGTCAAGTGTCCAACCTGCAGAGCTTCCGCATCGTCCTTGCGCCGAACAAGGAAGCCCTCAAGCACATCGACCAGATCATCCACAGCGCCGGTCAGTACGAAGAAGGCGAAACCCTGTCGGTGTTCGACCTCAGCCAAAGTGCCGAGCAGGACAACAAGAACGAAGAGGCCAAGGAATACCTGGCGCGGCTGGTGGCGGCAAACCACAACCAGCTCGGCCTCAAGGACTTGTTCGAACTGGCCTTCGAGATCACCAAGGTCAACGGCCAGCCGGTGATCCACACCGACATCGATGGCGCGGCGTCCAACGGTACGACCATGACCATCAAGGCGCTGACCAACATGTACTTGTTGTTGCACTTGATGGATCGCGATCTGGCCGGTCGCGTGCGTCTGCCGTACTACCTCGACGAGGCCGCAGACATCGACGAGAAAAACCAGGCTGCACTGCTGGAAACCAGTCTGCAACTGGGCTTCGTGCCGATTCTGGCGAGTGTGAAGCCGCAGGTCTGCGCCAGTGTCGCGATCGACCTGGAAGGTGGCAGCGGCCCGGCGGGGATCTACATTGATGAGGCGGACTGGAAGTACATCCGTCGCCATGATGTGGTGAAGGCTACGGTCAATGTTGAAGCGGATGAGCCGGAGCTGGATGCGGTTTGATCGGCATTAACTGAAGGCAAAAAAAGGGCCGCGATCTGTTTGGATCGCGGCCCTTTTTTATGGCTTGGGATTTGTGCTGATTTTGCGGGCCCTATCGCTAGAGCAGGCTCACTCCTACAGTTGGAATGCGCTCCCCTGTGGGAGTGAGCCTGCTCGCGATGGCGCCACTTCAGACACCATAGAATCACTTACCGAGTGAAATCTTCGGCGCCCAGGTCAGCCACTCATCCTCAAACTTGTCGAACAGCGGGAACGTCTGCTCCGCCCGTGCCGGGTTACCCATGCGCTCGCCATCCGGCGTGGCGAAGGCAATCCCTCCCTGAATCGCCGTCTCCAGCGACTCGGTGCGCACCGTCAGCCCGTTGAACAAACCGATATCAAACCCGACACCGCTGGTGTTCCAGAACCGGCTACCGCTGCGCACCAACGGCGCGTATTTCGGCTCGATCAGAATGTGCACCAACACCCGATCAGCTGTCTGGCCCAGTTCATAACCGGTGACCTTACCCACGGTAATTTCACGGTAAGTCACCGGCACACCCGGCTTCAGCGAACCACGACGGGCCGCGCTCAAGACCAGACTCAGACCGGCCTCTTGCTTGGTCACTTCCGGCGCATTGGCCAAGGCCACAAAGTTCTTCTGCGGGCCGAGGTTCTTCGCCGCCGGTTGCACTTCGATGTACTTCCCGGTCACCAGGGTTTCCAGATTTTCTGTCTTGATCAGGCCGAGCTCCGGTTTTACCACCCAGAACTGGCTACCAACCCGGGCGATCTTCTCCGGCACTTCAGTGATGCGCGCCGTGAGGATCACCGATTGCAGATCGTCAGTCAGATCAACGCTTTCAATCTTGCCGACATCCAGGCCCTTGAAGCGAACTGGCGTGCCGCTGCGCAAACCATCGGCGCGATCGACCTTGATCGTGACCACGGCACCCTTCTGATTAGCGTCATCGTGGTTGGCGAACAAACGGAAGCGCGGAATGCGCTTCTGTAACGGCGCCTTGGCTTGCGGTGTTTCGAAAGCGATACCGCCGGCCATCAGGGTTTGCAGCGACTCGCTCTTCACTTGGATTCCGCCGGTCAACCCGCCGGTCAGCGTGACACCGCTGACGTTCCAGAAGCGTGTCGAGGCGTTGACCAGGTTTTCGTACTCCTTCTCGATGTGCACACCGATGACTATCTGCTTGCGAGTCTTGGAGAACTGGTAGCTCTGAACCGAACCGACCTTGACCTGTTTGAACAGAATCGGACTGCCGACATCAATCGAGCCAAGTGTGTCGGTGAACAACACCAGGTGCAGGCCCGGCGAACGCAGATCCAGCGGCGGCGCCTTCGGCCGTGCCTCGAACTCGCGTTTCGGCGGCGCGCCTTTATCACCCGGACGCACAGCGATGTAGTTACCTTTCACCAAGGCTTCCAGACCGGTAATGCCCGCCAGGGAAATCGACGGCTTCACTACCCAGAACTGCGTGCCGTCCACCAGATAGTCTTCAGCCAACGGATCAAGAGTCAGTTCGGCAGTGGCGCTGTTCAGGTCCGGATCGACCTTCAGCGCCTTCAGGTTGCCGACCTGAATACCTTTGTACATCACTGGTGTACGGCCAGCCTGCAGACCTTCGAAATCGCTGAGTTTGACCTTCACACGGATCCCGGCAGCGGCCGCGTCGAAGTCTTCGTACAGACGAAATGGCAGGCTTGGATCGGTCGGCGGGCTGTCCTTGCGGTTTTCGGGTGTGGCGAAAGCGATACCACCGGCGACGATGCTGGCCAGCGATTCGCTGCGCACTTTCACCCCGGACAGGTTGGCGTCGATGCTGATGCCGCTGGCGTTCCAGAAACGCGTGTGTTTGCGCACCAGTTTGGCGTAGGTCGGCTCGATGAAAACCTTGAGCTCGACGGTACTCTGGTCTTCCGAGAGCAGGTAGCTTTTGACCTGGCCGACCTTGATCTGCTTGTAGAACACGGGGCTGCCACGGTTCAGTGATCCGAGACGATCCGCCTTGATAGTCAGGTGCAGACCGGGCTTGGCGTCCGACAACGGCGGCTCTTCGGCCAGCGCCTTGAACTTGCGCGTCGGTTCGCCTTCGCCGGGGCTGATAGCCACGTAGTTACCCGAAACCAGAGTTTCCAGGCCGGTGATACCGGCCAGGGTCACGCTCGGTTTGACCAGCCAGAAGCGCGTGCTGGTCTTGAGGTATTGCTCGACGTCTTTGTTCATCTCAACGGTGGCGATCACACCTTTTGAGTTGCCTTCATCGTCGAGCTTAAGCGCCTTGACCTTACCGACCGGCATGCCTTTGTACATGACCTCGGTCTTGTTGGCCTGGATGCCTTCACCGCTTTCAAAGCGGATCTGAATCTCGATACCAGTTTCGGAATAGGCACGCCAGCCGAGCCAGCCGCCGATGATCAGCGCGATCAGAGGCAGAACCCAAATGGCAGACCAGTTCGAAGCCGGTCGGGTTTTCGCTACGGGCAAATCAGTCATGGTCGTCGTCCGACTCCGTGTTATCCCAAATCAGTCGGGGATCGAAAGTTACTGCGGCGAGCATCGTCAGAATCACCACACTGGCGAAGGCGATGGCGCCAAGATTGGCTTCGACACTGGCAAGCCGGCCGAAGTTGACGACCGCCACGAGAATGGCGATCACAAAAATATCGAGCATCGACCAGCGGCCGATGAACTCGATAAAGCGGTACATCCAGATACGCTGACGCGCGGACAACGGTTGGCGTCGTTGTACCGAAAACAGCAGCAGCGCAATACCCACCAGTTTGAAGGTGGGCACGAGAATACTGGCGATAAACACCACAGCCGCGATCGGAATCATGCCGTGCTGCACCAACTGGATCACGCCGGACATGATAGTGCTCGGATCACCCTGGCCCAAAGAACTGACAGTCATGATCGGCAGCACGTTGGCTGGAATATAGATAATCGCTGCCGTGATCAGCAGTGCCCAGGTACGGGTGAGGCTGTCAGGCCTGCGAGCGTGCACCAATGCACCGCAGCGGGTGCAGGTCTGCTCGTCGGTGTCCGCTTCCTGCCTGTTCAACTCATGACATTCAGTACACACCAGAATGCCCGCATCAATCGCCCGCATGAGCGTCCTCTCCTGATAACGCCTGCCAGATCTGGTGCGGTGACATCACCACTTCCAGCCAGACCTGAACCAACAACAAGCCGATGAAACACGCCAAACCCAGGCCTACGGTAATGGCTGCCATGTCTGCCAGTTTGACGATCGCCACCAGTACGCCCATGAGGTAGACCTCGAGCATTCCCCAGTCTTTGAGGTGGTGATAAATGCGATAGAGCAGCAAGCCATAGCTGCGTCCGACATTGAAGCGGATCGTCAGTAACACGAACAACTGGCACAGCAACTTGAGCAGCGGTATGGCCATGCTGCACAGAAATACGACAATCGAAACGCCCTGCATGTCCGTATTGAACAGGCCGAGCACACCACTCCAGACCGTATCCTGCGAGGATTGTCCGAGGATATTGAGTTGCATGATGGGTAAAAAGTTTGCCGGGATGTACAGCAATAAGGCTGCGATCACCAAGGCGAGGCTGCGCTGCACCACGTTGTGACGGTGAGCGTACAACTCGTAACCGCAGCGTGGGCAGAGCGCTTTTTCGCCGTGGGCAAGTGTGGGCTTGCGCATCAGCAGGTCGCACTCGTGACAGGCCACCAAGTCTTCCAGCGGTAAATCTGACAGCCCGGGGGCGTCAACCGACTCTGACATAAAGGCTCTGGCTCCGAATAAGGTGGGGCTATTCTAGTGTTCTGATTCGAAAATAACTGTGCAAATTTGTTCGCTGTCGCGAGTA
>NZ_CATKPW010000015.1:0-100185 GCF_949767675.1 Pseudomonas sp. IT-P395 | reverse complement strand
GTTAATTTGTATACCGCCCACGCGGCAAAGCCGCCCCACTCAACAGGATGAGCGTTAGCTCGGCTGCAGCTCTTGATCTTAAGGCCCGTCGGCAGGCTGAGTGGAGGGATTGATCCGGGGGTGGGAGCGCAGCGACCGTTCGACGAAGTCGAACACATCGAAAGGAGGTGCAGCGAAGCAAACCGTAGGCGATGCCCCCGGATCGATCCCGGAGCGAAGGAACCCCGAGCCCCAGCGAGCGGGCCGAACGTCAGGGCACAGACCTTTGGTTACTTTGGGGCGTTTGCCAAAGTGACCCGCCGTAAGGGCGGAACCGCCAGCGGCAACACCCGCAGAAACGGATATTCATAAAAAACACCCGCAGCATGGCCGGCCCAAAGGCCGCCACGCCCAGCCACCCAGCGCAAAAAAAAAGCCCCGACCTATTCAGGCCGGGGCTTTCACATTACATCTCAGTCAACCATCAAAACCGCTTGATCTCAGCCTGAGCTTCCAACTGCTTGCGATACGCCGCAAAGTCCTGCTGCCCCTCACGCGAAGCAAGGAAACGACGGTACTGAACCTTCTCTTCATCCGTCGGCGCAGCCGCTTCGTTAACGCCATTCAGACGCACGATCATCAGACTGCCATCGGGCAACGTCACGCTGGTGAACGTCGGCTTGTCCTTGGCAGCCGGCTTCGGCATACGGAACAACGCCTGCAGCACCGCCGGATCAACACCTTCCTGACCACGAGTGGCCGCTTCGGTGGCTTTCCAGTTCTGACCCTCAACTGCCTTGTCCAACGGCGCCTTGCCATCACGCAGATCAGCAATCAGCTTCTCGGCCTTGGTCTTGGCAGCCGCACTGGCGTGCTCTTTGGTCAACTGAGTGCGGATAGCCACATTCACGCTTTCCAGCGGCAGTTGCGCAGGCTTCAGGTGCTCCTTGGAACGCAGCACGATCACGGTTTCCGGATCCAGCTCAATGGCGGTGCTGTTGGCACCTTCGTCGATCACTTCAGTGCTGAACGCTGCGGTGACCACGGCACGGTTGGCCGCAACACCTTCGCCACCCTCACGGCCGAACGGCTTGGAGGTGTGCACGGTCAGCTTCAGATCCGCCGCTGGCTGAGCCAGGTCAGACGCTTCGAACGCCGAGTCTTCCAGTTGCTTGGTCGCCTCGACAAAACGCTGCTCGACCTGTGCGGCTTTCAGCTCGCGGGTCAGCTTGTCTTTCAGGCTGGCCAGAGTCGGCACTTCAGGCGCTTCCACACCCAGCAGCTTGATCAAGTGGTAACCGAAGTCAGTACGAATCGGCTCGGACACCTGGTCTTTCGACAAGGAGTACAAGGCTTTTTCGAACGCCGGGTCGTAAACACCCGGACCTGCATAACCGAGGTCACCACCGTTGTTGGCCGAACCCGGGTCCTGCGAGAACTCCTTGGCCAGCGCTTCGAACTTCTCGCCCTTGGCCAGACGCGCCTGGACTTCGTCGATCTTCGCCTTGGCCTGAGCTTCGGTGGTCTTGTCGTTCACTTCGATCAGAATGTGCGCGGCACGACGCTGTTCCGACAGGTTGGCGATCTCTTTCTGATACGCCGCCTGCAGGTCTTCGTCCTTGACCGCAACCTGATCGAAGAACGAAGACTTCTTCAGTTCTACGTAATCGATGATCACTTGATCCGGAGTCATGAACTCCTTGGCGTGCTCGTCGTAGTACGCCTTGACTTCGTCGTCGGTCAGTTTGACCGCTGCCGGGTCAGCCTTGACGTTCAGGGTGGCGAAATCGCGGGTCTGTTTTTCCAGACGGGCAAATGCCAACACTTCAGCGTCGGTGACGAAACCGCTGCCAGCCACACCGGCACGCAGTTGGCCGATCAGCATTTCCTGAGCCAGCATCTGGCGGAATTGCATACGGCTGTAACCCAGTTGACGGATCACCTGGTCAAAGCGCTCGGAGCTGAACTTGCCGTCCACCTGAAATTCAGGTGTTTGCAGGATCACTTGGTCCAGTGCGCCTTCGGAGAAAGCGAATTTCGCTTGTTCGGCGCCTTGCAGCAGCAGCTTGCGATCGATCAGACCCTTGAGGGCCGATTCGCGCAGCATTTTCTCATCAAGCAAGGAAGCATCGAAGTCTTTGCCCAACTGTTGCATCAACTGACGGCGTTGCATATCAACGGCCTGACTCAGTTCGTTCTGGCTGATTTCTTCACCGTTGACCTTGGCCGCCTCATTCTTGTGAGTCGTGGCCTGGAAAATGGCGTCGAAACCGGTCAGAGCCATCAGTGCAACGATGACCCCGATAATGGTCTTGGCAATCCAGCCTTGTGAATTGTCCCTGATATTCTGCAGCATGCGTCCCCCAGAAACGGTTGAACTTCAAAATTAGGCAACCGTGGAGCGTGGGTAGAATCCGGATAGAAGAAAGGCGCATCCGAGGATGCGCCTTCTCGTAACTGGCGGAGCGGACAGGGCTCGAACCCTCGATCCCGGCGTTACAGGCCACTGTTTCAGCGACCTGCTCTACCGCTCCGCTGCCAAGTCAGGCATGACCCCGACCCGGATGGGTAAAAACCTGAAAACTTAGTTAACAGCTTCTTTCAGTGCTTTACCGGCTTTGAAACCTGGCTTCTTGGCAGCCGGGATTTCCAGAGTCTTGCCGGTCTGAGGGTTACGACCGGTTCGAGCCGGACGGTCCGTCACGGAGAAAGTACCGAAACCAACCAGAACAACGGAGTCGCCAGCCTTCAGAGCGCCAGTGACGGATTCGATTACAGCGTCCAGCGCACGGCCAGCAGCAGCTTTCGGGATATCAGCGGATGCAGCGATAGCATCAATCAGTTCCGACTTGTTCACTCTAAGTCCCCTTATATCTATTTTGAGATGATTCTAAGTTTTTTGGTGAAAGCAAAAACGAGTGCTGAATGGCCTACAGACACTTAAGAGCCGCTTTATAACAAGGGCTCTAAAAAACTGTCAAGGAAGCCCCCCAGTCAAAAGCGTATTAATGCGTGCTAATTCTTTCCTTAGAGTCAGACTCACGTTTTTCGTCCTTGGCAACTATCTCCGGAGCCACATCCGGCAAGGGCTCCGGCGCGTATTGCAGCGCAATTTGCAGGACCTCGTCAATCCATTTAACCGGTTTAATCTGCAGATCCTGCTTGATATTGTCAGGAATCTCCTTCAGATCACGCACGTTCTCTTCCGGAATAATCACAATCTTGATTCCGCCGCGGTGAGCCGCCAGCAATTTTTCCTTCAGACCACCAATTGCCAGCACCTGACCACGCAGGGTAATTTCACCGGTCATGGCGACATCGGCGCGCACCGGAATGCCGGTCAATGCCGACACCAGCGCCGTGCACATGCCTACACCAGCGCTAGGGCCGTCCTTCGGGGTCGCCCCTTCCGGCATGTGGATGTGCGTGTCGCGCTTCTCGTGGAAGTCCAGAGGAATGCCCAGGCTCTTGGCGCGGCTGCGCACTACAGTGAGCGCAGCAGTGATCGATTCGACCATTACATCGCCCAGCGAACCGGTCTTGATCAACTGACCTTTACCCGGCACAACCGCGGCTTCGATGGTCAGCAATTCGCCGCCCACCTGTGTCCAGGCAAGGCCGGTCACCTGACCGATCTGATCCTGCTGTTCGGCCAGACCGTAGCGGAATTTGCGCACACCCAGGAAGTGCTCCAGCAGATCAGCTGTCACTTTCACCGAGAAGCGTTTTTCCAGTGCGTGCTCTTTAACAGCCTTGCGGCAGACCTTGGCGATCTGACGTTCGAGGCCACGCACACCGGCTTCACGGGTGTAGTAACGGATGATGTCGCGAATCGCTTCTGCGTCGAATTCCAGCTCGCCCTTCTTCAGACCGTTAGCGGCGATCTGTTTAGGCGAGAGGTATTTGACCGCGATGTTGATCTTCTCGTCTTCGGTGTAGCCCGGCAGACGGATCACTTCCATCCGGTCGAGCAGCGCCGGCGGGATGTTCATCGAGTTCGAGGTGCACAGGAACATCACATCGGAAAGGTCGTAATCGACTTCCAGATAGTGGTCGTTGAAGTTGTGGTTCTGCTCTGGATCGAGCACTTCCAGCAATGCCGATGCCGGGTCGCCACGCATGTCACTGCCCATTTTGTCGATTTCATCGAGCAGGAACAGCGGGTTGCGCACACCCACTTTTGTCATCTTTTGAATCAATCTTCCCGGCATCGAACCGATGTAAGTCCGACGGTGACCGCGAATTTCCGCTTCATCACGCACGCCACCGAGGGCCATGCGCACGAATTTGCGGTTGGTGGCGTGAGCGATCGACTCTGCCAGCGAGGTTTTACCCACGCCCGGAGGACCGACCAGGCACAACACCGGGCCACGGATTTTCTTCACGCGTTTTTGCACGGCGAGGTATTCAAGGATACGTTCCTTGACCTCTTCGAGGCCGTAGTGATCGGCATCGAGAATGTCTTCTGCACGCGCCAGGTCCAAGCGAACCTTGCTTTGCGCCTTCCACGGCACTTGCACCAGCCAGTCGATGTACGAGCGCACCACCGTGGCCTCAGCGGACATCGGCGACATCTGCTTGAGCTTGTTCAGCTCGGCCGTGGCCTTGGCCAACGCGTCTTTCGGCAGACCGGCAGCGTCGATACGCTTTTTCAGGTCTTCGATTTCGTTGTGGCCTTCGTCGCTGTCGCCGAGTTCTTTCTGAATGGCCTTCATCTGCTCATTCAAGTAGTACTCGCGCTGACTGCGCTCCATTTGCTTTTTGACGCGGCCACGAATGCGTTTTTCGACTTGCAGCAGATCGATCTCGGCATCCAGCAACGCCAGAACGTGCTCGACCCGGGCCGACAAATCGATGATTTCGAGGATTTCCTGCTTCTGCTCGATTTTCAGCGCCATGTGCGCCGCCATGGTGTCGACCAGGCGACCCGGCTCATCGATGCTGTTGAGCGACGACAGGACTTCAGCCGGGACTTTCTTGCCCAGCTGCACATATTGTTCGAACTGCGACAGCAGCGTGCGCACGAACACTTCGGATTCGCGCTCGGCAGCGTCGACTTCTTCAATCAGCGAAACTTCAGCACGGCAGTGGCCGTCGACTTCGCTGAAGCGTTCGACGGTGCCACGCTGCTCACCCTCGACGAGAACCTTTACGGTGCCGTCAGGCAGCTTCAGAAGCTGTAGAACAGTGGCGATGGTACCTACGCGATAGAGAGCGTCTTCACCGGGATCGTCGTCAGCCGGGTTTCTCTGGGCCAGCAGGAGGATCTGCTTGTCGCCCGTCATCGCGGCCTCGAGGGCTTCGATGGATTTCTCGCGCCCCACGAACAGCGGGATAACCATGTGCGGATAAACCACGACATCACGCAATGGCAGGAGAGGCAATTCGATGGTTGTCTTCATGATTTCGCCTCTACGGCGGCCATATGGCCGTAATCAGATGGAATTGAGCTTGAAACCAAGATGGGGGCTGCCTTGAAAAAAAACAAGCGCTAAGCGGATGTAAAAAATGACATAAAAAAAAAGAGGCCCGAAGGCCCCTTCTTTATTCCAGCAGACTGGACGCTTACGCGTCCGGCGCTGCCTTGGCTGTCGGCTCACTGTTCTCGTAAATATACAGTGGCTTGGACTTGCCTTCGATCACGCTTTCATCGATCACGACTTTGCTCACCTCGGACTGCGAGGGGATTTCATACATCGTGTCGAGCAGTACACCTTCGAGAATCGAACGCAGACCACGGGCACCGGTTTTACGTTCCAGGGCACGCTTGGCGACCGATTTCAGCGCGTCTGTGCGGAATTCCAGATCCACGCCTTCCATCTCGAACAGCTTGGCATACTGTTTGGTCAGAGCATTTTTCGGCTCGGTGAGGATCTGCATCAGCGCAGCCTCATCCAGCTCGTCCAGCGTCGCGAGGACCGGCAGACGACCGACGAACTCCGGGATCAGACCGAACTTGACCAGATCGTCAGGCTCGACTTCACGCAGGGATTCACCGACTTTCTTGCCTTCTTCCTTGCTGCGCACTTCCGCGTTGAAGCCGATGCCGCCCTTGGTGGAACGGTTTTGAATAACCTTTTCCAGACCAGAGAACGCACCACCGCAGATGAACAGGATGTTACGGGTGTCGACCTGCAGGAATTCCTGCTGCGGGTGCTTGCGACCACCTTGCGGCGGTACGGAAGCGACCGTGCCTTCGATCAACTTCAGCAAGGCCTGTTGCACGCCTTCACCGGAAACGTCCCGGGTGATCGACGGGTTGTCGGACTTGCGGGAAATCTTGTCGATTTCGTCGATGTAGACAATACCCATCTGGGCCTTCTCTACGTCGTAATCGCACTTCTGCAGCAGCTTCTGAATGATGTTCTCGACATCTTCACCCACGTAACCCGCCTCGGTGAGGGTGGTTGCGTCGGCAATGGTGAACGGAACGTTCAGCAAGCGGGCCAGTGTTTCGGCCAGCAGGGTTTTACCGGAGCCTGTCGGGCCGATCAGCAGGATGTTGCTCTTGCCGAGTTCGACGTCGTCAGCCTTTTTGTCACGCTGGTTCAGGCGCTTGTAGTGGTTGTACACCGCTACGGCCAAAACCTTTTTGGCACGCTCCTGACCAATGACGTACTGGTCAAGGATGCCGCTGATTTCTTTAGGCGAAGGCAATTTATGCGCGCTGCTTTCGGCCTGGGCTTCCTGCACCTCCTCACGGATGATGTCATTGCACAGGTCGACGCACTCGTCGCAGATAAAGACCGAGGGGCCGGCAATCAATTTGCGCACTTCATGCTGGCTTTTGCCACAGAAGGAGCAATAGAGCAGCTTGCCGTTGTCCTCGCCGTTGCGGGTGTCAGTCATTCGTTCGATCCAAATCCGATAGGCTTGCAACACAAGATGAAGGCTATTGCGGGCTTTTTCAAGCCCGCCGCTGATCAGACAAGCCGACCAAGCCTATTTTGAGCTGCTTATTTTAAGCTGGGCGCTGGTTGATCACTTCGTCGATCAGGCCATATTCCTTCGCAGCTTCTGCACTCATGAAGTTGTCGCGATTGGTATCGCGCTCGATTTCTTCCAGAGTACGCCCGCTGTGCTTGGCCATCAGCGTGTTCAGACGCTCGCGAATGAAGAGGATTTCCTTGGCATGGATCTCGATGTCCGACGCCTGGCCCTGGAAACCGCCCAGTGGCTGGTGAATCATCACGCGCGAGTTCGGCAGGCAGAAACGCTTGCCCGGGGCACCTGCGGTCAGCAGGAATGCACCCATGCTGCAGGCCTGGCCGATGCAGGTGGTCGACACGTTCGGTTTGATGAACTGCATGGTGTCGTAGATCGACATGCCTGCAGTCACCGAACCGCCCGGGGAGTTGATGTAAAGATGGATGTCCTTGTCCGGGTTTTCCGCTTCAAGGAACAGCAGTTGCGCGCAGATCAGGTTGGCCATGTAGTCCTCTACCGGACCAACCAGAAAGATCACTCGCTCCTTGAGCAGGCGCGAATAGATGTCATAGGCGCGTTCGCCACGAGCAGATTGCTCGACAACCATCGGGACCAGGCCGCCGGCGGCCTGGATATCAGAGTTCTGCTGAATATAAGAATTACGGAACATGCTCTGCAGTCGCTCCCAAATAGTTATGTCTTGAATACGCATAAGCCAGCTCGAGAGCTGGCTTATGGTGTGTACTTCTTAACGCAAATTCAATCAGTCGGCTGTTGGAGCTTCTACCGGCTTGACTGCTTCTTCGTAAGAGACCGCTTTGTCGGTCACACTAGCTTTCTGCAGAACAGTATCCACAACTTGTTCTTCCAGCACAACCGAACGCACTTCGTTCAGCTGCTGCTCGTTTTTGTAGTACCACGACACAACCTGCTCAGGCTCTTGGTAAGCCGAAGCCATTTCCTGAATCATTTCGCGAACGCGAGCTTCGTCAGGCTTCAGGTCGAACTGCTTGACCACTTCAGCGACGATCAGGCCCAGCACGACGCGGCGCTTGGCTTGCTCTTCGAACAGCTCGGCCGGCAATTGATCAGGCTTGATGTTGCCACCGAACTGCTGAACAGCCTGCACGCGCAGACGGTCAACTTCGTTGGACAGCAGCGCCTTAGGCACTTCGATCGGGTTGGTGGCCAGCAGACCGTCCATTACCTGATTCTTGACCTTGGATTTGATCGCCTGACGCAGTTCGCGCTCCATGTTCTTGCGAACTTCGGTGCGGAAACCATCGATGCCGCTTTCCTTGATGCCGAATTGAGCGAAGAACTCTTCGTTCAGCTCTGGCAGCTTAGGCTCGGACACAGTGTTGACGGTCACGGTGAACTCGGCGGTTTTGCCGGCCAGGTCCAGGTTCTGATAGTCCTCAGGGAAGGTCAGGTTCAGAACGCGCTCTTCGCCGGCTTTAGCACCAACCAGGCCTTCTTCGAAGCCCGGGATCATGCGACCGGACCCCAGCACCAGTTGAGTGCCCTTGGCGGAGCCGCCAGCGAATACTTCGCCGTCAACCTTGCCAACGAAATCGATGTTCAGTTGGTCTTCGTTCTGGGCAGCGCGATCGGCCACTTCAAAACGAGTGTTCTGCTTGCGCAGGATGTCGAGCATTTTGTCCAGGTCAGCGTCAGCCACGTCAGCGCTCAGGCGCTCAACGGTGATGCCGTCGAAACCGGCAACGGTGAACTCAGGGAACACTTCGAATACAGCAACGTATTCCAGGTCTTTGCCAGCTTCGAGCGACTTAGGCTCGATCGATGGCGAACCTGCCGGGTTCAGCTTCTGCTCGACCACAGCTTCGTAGAAGGAGGACTGGATCACGTCGCCTACCGCTTCCTGACGAGCATCAGCACCGAAACGGCGCTTGATTTCGCTCATTGGCACTTTGCCTGGACGGAAGCCAGCAATCTTGGCCTTTTGGGCAGTCTGCTGCAGACGCTTGTTGACCTGAGTCTCGATGCGCTCTGCCGGCACGGTGACGCTCATGCGGCGCTCGAGAGCAGTAGTATTTTCAACAGAAACTTGCATGGATATTCCTCGTTGCACAGACGTTAGCCGGCCGTTTCCGACCCCAGAATCAAGGGCATGCATTCTAGTGGGTCAAACTCAAGAAGTCACCCTACTGAAAACGGGTAAAAAAACAGCAGGCATATTATCGGGACCGCCACACCAATGCAGCGCGTCCCACAGGCGAATACAACCAATCACGCCAGGGCTCTGCGCCAACCGCTTCTATATATAGAAGAGACTGCCAATCACTCCCTGACGGCCGCTCTTGCAAGCAAGCCCGGCGAGCAGCGCAGCATCATCGAGCAACATAAATACGACGAAGCGCCCTGCCCCTGCACCCCGAAACCGGCAATCACCGGTTTTCAGAAGCGCTAAAACAAAAAAGGCGCCAGACTGTTAAATCTGGCGCCTTTCGAAATATGGGGTGGACGATGGGGATCGAACCCACGACAACGGGAGTCACAATCCCGTGCTCTACCAACTGAGCTACGCCCACCATATTGCGTAACAAAAAAGCCAAACAACTTCTTTGTTGAAACCTCACCAGCCCGAAGACATGAATGAAGCTTTAATTGGTGCGGATGAAGAGACTCGAACTCTTACGCCTCGCGGCGCTGGAACCTAAATCCAGTGTGTCTACCAATTCCACCACATCCGCGGATGAAGCTTTTAAAGCAAAGGCGCCAGACTGTTACATCTGGCGCCTTTCGAAATATGGGGTGGACGATGGGGATCGAACCCACGACAACGGGAGTCACAATCCCGTGCTCTACCAACTGAGCTACGCCCACCATATCGCGTTACTTGTGCCAAAGCTGCCTAATGGCGCACCCGGCAGGACTCGAACCTGCGACCATCCGCTTAGAAGGCGGATGCTCTATCCAGCTGAGCTACGGGCGCCTTATTAATCTGTACTCTTAAAGGACTACAAACTAAGTGCTTTCCAGTGTCGCAGAACCTTGATTCCGCTTCACCTTCTTAACCAGTGCTAGGCTGTGCCCGACAAGTGCGACGAATAGTATAGAGCGCTCCGAAGGTCGTCAAATCCTTTTTGAAAAAAATTCATTTAATTAAAGGAGTTAGAGGAATTTGCTGACCAAGCGCCTTTGCCCTCACCGCTCGACATGCGAGAATGCGTTCTCATTTTTTCCCCTCTCGATGGTTAATCACGCGCAATGACTGCACAACTAATCGACGGCAAATCGATCGCCGCCAGCCTGCGCCAGCAGATCGCCCAACGAGTTGCCGAGCGTCGCCAGCAAGGCCTGCGCACTCCCGGCCTCGCGGTGATCCTGGTCGGCAGCGATCCTGCCTCTCAGGTTTATGTCTCGCACAAGCGTAAAGACTGTGAAGAGGTTGGCTTCCTCTCTCAAGCCTACGACCTGCCCTCTGACACCACGCAAGACGCGTTGACCGATCTGATCGATCGCCTCAACGACGACCCTGCAATCGACGGCATCCTGCTTCAGTTGCCGCTGCCCGAGCACCTGGATGCCTCCAGACTTCTGGAGCGTATCCGCCCGGACAAAGACGTCGACGGTTTCCATCCTTATAACGTCGGTCGTCTGGCCCAGCGCATTCCGCTGCTGCGTCCATGCACGCCTAAAGGCATCATGACGCTGCTGGAAAGCACTGGCGCTGACCTTTATGGCATGGACGCAGTGGTCGTCGGCGCCTCCAACATCGTCGGGCGCCCGATGGCGATGGAACTGTTGCTGGCCGGTTGCACCGTGACCGTGACTCACCGCTTCACCAAGGATCTGGCCGGCCACGTTGGCCGTGCCGATCTGGTGGTGGTGGCCGCCGGCAAGCCGGGCCTGGTCAAAGGCGAGTGGATCAAGGAAGGCGCGATCGTGATCGACGTCGGCATCAACCGCCAGGACGACGGCAAACTGGTCGGCGACGTAGTCTACGAAACCGCCCTGCCCCGCGCTGGCTGGATCACTCCGGTGCCGGGTGGCGTCGGTCCGATGACCCGCGCCTGCCTGCTGGAAAACACCCTTTATGCGGCAGAAACCCTGCACGCCTGATCGGTACTTTCAGCAATAAGAAAAACCCGCCTTGTGCGGGTTTTTTCATGCCTGAGAAAAAACTGTAACCGTTCGCCGGAAACCCCTCTTTTTACAGGCCTTTTCACGAGTTTTTCAGGTCGTTCAAACAACCATCGACAGATCTTCAGCCATACTCCTAGAATGCGACGCTTTGAAGAAATAACCCGTTACAAACTAACGGAATATCCAACCTTTATGAGTTCGCCCGCGTGAAAATTCGTCTTTCGATTCTGAGCCTGTTTTTTGCTTTTACAGGCACATTCATCACGCCAACGATCAACGCTGCGGAAACCACCGCTGCCCCCCGTGACGCTTCGACCCTGAAGATCGCCTCCGGCAGCGCCCTGCTCATGGATATGCAGACCAACAAAGTCATCTACTCCAGCAACCCTGACGTGATCGTACCGATTGCCTCCGTCAGTAAGTTGATGACCGGTTTGGTAGTGGTTGAAGCCCGGCAGAACATGGACGAATGGATCAATGTCGATATCAGCAACACACCGGAAATGCGCGGTGTGTTTTCCCGAGTCAAACTCAAGAGTGAACTGCCGCGCCGCGAGATGCTGCTGATCGCCTTGATGTCTTCGGAGAACCGCGCGGCCGCCAGCCTCGCGCACCACTATCCGGGAGGCTACGCCGCCTTTATCGCGGCGATGAACGCCAAAGCCAAGGCACTGGGCATGACCAGCACGCATTTCGTCGAACCGACAGGCCTGTCGGAGCGTAACGTTTCCACCGCCCGCGACCTGAGTAAGTTGCTGGTGGCCGCGCATAAGTATCCGCTCCTCAGCGAACTGACCACCACCAAGGAAAAAACCGTGTCGTTCCGTAAACCCAATTACACCCTGGGTTTCCGTAATACCGATCACTTGGTCAATAAAGCCGACTGGGACATCAAGATCACTAAAACCGGCTTCACCAACCCCGCCGGTCATTGCCTGGTGCTGGTGACGAAAATGGGCAATCGCCCGGTCGCTTTGGTGATTCTCGACGCGTTCGGCAAGTACACCCACTTTGCCGATGCCAGCCGCATCCGCAGTTGGGTGGAAACCGGCAGGAGCGCCAACGTCCCAGCCGTGGCCCAGCAATACAAAGCCGTGAAAAATCTCAAGTCGCGCCAGAGCGGCGTGGTCGAAGCGTCCAAGTAACCTGCCGCACAAGAAAAAGCCCCGAATCCTCGGGGCTTTTTTTCATCTGCGAATCAGTCATTGGGCAGCGGCATCTTGTCGTCATCAGGGATGCCATCGCCCGCGCTCGGATCCCGCGCAGGTTCCGGCGTCAACACGTTGGGCCGGGCCATCGGGTCGCGCAGCGGGCTGTCCGGGTCCAGCACCGGATCAATCTCCGGCTCTGGCGTGGTGGGCACACTGTCGGGTTTATGGTCGTCGAAGCTTGAATCAGTACTCATACGCACCTCGCATCAAGGTTTCAGATCAGCCAGGGGATCGTAGGGTTTGGCTGGTTTCCTGGGGTCTTCGCCTGGCTCAACGTCGAGAGGCGCCTTGGCGGGGCCGACAGGATCGACTTGCGGATCATCGAGGTCGGGCGAGTCCGGATCAAACCCCAGATCATCTCCCGAAGAATGCTCGGACGAATGCGGGCCTTTCGGTGCTTGGGAATCTGTCATATCGCCTCCTGATTCACCCGCGGAAAGCGGGTTCTATTCGTAGGAGGCTTGCCGGGCGCAGTCGTGCCCGGCAAATGACGAACGGAGACTCAGTGGGCTGCCAGCGCCTTGCGCGCCTGCGCCGCTTCGTTTTCCTGACCGGCCTGAGCCAGATCATCCGCCGCTTTGAGCCAGCGCTGTCGGTCGACGGCTGCGGGGATCTGCGACGGTTTCTGAATCAGCACGGCCCAGCCACCGGACTTTTCCAGTGCCGACTCAAAGGAACTGAAACTCATCAGCTCGCGACGGTTCATGCCGGCGCGCAGCAACACTTTCTGCTTATTGCGGTCGTAGCCGGACAGGATCGCGTAACGCGGTTCGGCCCAGAATGCCGAACCCTCGCTGAAACGCACCATCACCGGATAACCCGCTGCCACTTGCTTCAACAGCGCTGGCAGCTTGCTGTCCAGCGGGTACACCACCATGCCGTACTCACGGGCAAGGTTTTGCAGATTCTGCTGCAATTGGTCTTCGGCACCCGGCAGGTGCAATGGTTTCTCGAGCAGCCCCGGGGTAATCACGATGCCCTGCTGCGACAACAGGCTAGCCAGCACTTGCGGCCCGCTTTGATTGGCTTCACCGCGATAGAACGTGCCGCTGAGTTCGACCCGCTCCGGCAGACGCTTGACCTCGGGCGCGACACTGCCTGCACATCCGGCCAACACGGCCGCGCAACCCGCCACCAGCAGCGCCGCACGAATTCGAGAAAATACCTGCACCATCATCACTCTCTGTTCAGACGCCGGTCATCGTGTTCCGGCAACGCCTGCGATCATAGGGCCGCGCCAGGCTGCGGTATAGCCTTAAGCGGCAGACCCATCGATTGCATAGAGCAAACTGATTGGTCGCAATCGACCTTTGGTCAATAGTCTGAAACACCCCATTGTCTAGACTGTCACTGAAACAGAGCGAATTGAAAAAGCGTGCGCCCGATGCAGGGCGAAGAGGAGGCACTGATGAGCCTGACCATGACCATTGTGATGTTGATTGCCGGCTGGCTGGCCGTGGCGGCTGCCATGTTGTGGGGCGTGCTGCGAATTTCGCGGCGCCACCATCATCCGGTTCAGCCTGCTGCGGTTGAGAAAACCGAGAAGCACAGCCCGCGTCACGCAACTGCGCACTGAGGCCAAACTTTAAAAGCAAAAGCCCCTCACCCTAGCCCTCTCCCGGAGGGAGAGGGGACTGATCGAGTCGCTATTGAGAAATACATCGACGTGAAATATCGAGCCGAACTCAGGTTTAAAAACCACGCAGATCGGCTCCCTCTCCCTTGGGAGAGGGCTGGGGTGAGGGGCTGGATCTATTCCACACTGCAAATCTTGAATCAAAAAAAACCGCCTGTTCTCTAAGAGTTCAGGCGGTTTTTTGTACTTTCAGCAGTTACGCCTGCTCAGCCAGTTTCTTCTGCCTCGCCCGACGCGACATCATGTTCAGCACTTCAATCGCTGCCGAGAACGCCATCGCCGCATACACATAACCTTTCGGTACGTGGGCACCGAAGCCTTCAGCGATCAAGGTCATACCGATCATGATCAGGAAGCCCAGAGCCAGCATCACCACCGTCGGGTTGTCGTTGATGAACTTGGCCAGCGGCTCAGCAGCAAACAGCATCACCAGTACCGACACCACCACCGCGATGATCATGATCGGCAAGTGTTCGGTCATGCCGACCGCAGTAATGATGCTGTCGATCGAGAACACCATGTCGAGCATCAGGATCTGACCGATAGCGGCGGCAAAACCCAGGGTAACCGTCGAGGTCGCCGACTTCGGATCTTCCGGCGCCGGGTCCATGCTGTGATGGATTTCAGTCGTGGCCTTCCAGACCAGGAACAGACCACCGGCAATCAGGATCATGTCCTTCCAGGAGAACGCCTGGCCCAGAATCTCGATCACCGGCGCAGTCAGCTGCACGATGAAGGCGATGGTGCTCAACAGTGCCAGACGCAGAATCAACGCCATACCGATACCGATGCGGCGCGCTTTCTGCTGGTACTGCTTGGGCAGCTTGTTGGTCAGGATCGAGATAAAGATCAGGTTATCGATGCCGAGCACGATTTCCATCACCACCAAGGTGGCCAAAGCAACCCAGGCGGTGGGGCTGGCGGCGAGCTGTAACAGATATTCCATGGGTCAGTCCTGACTCTGTGTAAGACGAATTAGATGGTCTTGGAGGAAGATTCGGATTTTTCCGCATCTTTTTCCGGTGTTTCTTTCTTCTCGATCAGCCCGCCGGTGGCATCGCTGAGTGCTTGCTCGGCGGCTTTGTGGGTGTCGTCAATCGCTTGCTTGGCGCTTTCGGCAGCCTTGCCCATCAGTTGCTGAGCGCTTTTCTCGGCCTGATCGCAACCGGCCAGAAGCAGTAAAGACGTAAACATCAATGCTGGGATGGTGTATTTCATGAGGCTTCCTTCGAATGAACAGACAGGGTCACAGACCAGCCGTCGATGGCTGGGCATTCTAGGGAGATGAACACTTCAGGAAAATTCGTATTTTTAGCGGCTATACTTCGGTTTTCACGAACTGTAGAACGTCATGCTCAATTATCGACAACTGCATTACTTCTGGGTCGTAGCCAAGACCGGCAGCATCGTGCGCGCCTGCGAGCAACTGAACCTGACGCCACAAACCATCAGCGGGCAAATTTCACTGCTCGAACAGACGTATGGCATCGAGTTATTCAGACGGGTCGGCCGGCAACTCGAATTGACCGAAGCCGGACGCCAAGCCCTGCCCTACGCCGAGCAAATGTTTCAGCTGGGTGGCGAGCTGGAACTGATGCTGCGCGCGCAACCCAACGAACAACAGATCCTGTTCCGCGTCGGCGTGGCTGACGTGGTGCCGAAATCCATCGTCTATCGCCTGATCGCACCGACCATGGAGCTGAACGAACCACTGCGCATCACCTGCCGCGAAGATAAGCTCGAACGTTTGCTCGCCGATCTGGCCATCCAGCGTCTGGACCTGGTGATTTCCGACAGCCCGATGCCCTCGCACCTCGACATCAAGGGCTACAGCCAAAAGCTCGGTGAGTGCGGGATCAGTTTTTTCGCCACCCCGGAACTGGCAGCCAAATACGGCCAGGATTTCCCGCGCAGTCTGCACGGTGCACCACTGTTGATTCCCGGGCCGGAAACCGTGGTGCGCAGCCGCTTGCAGCGCTGGTTTGCCGAACAGCAGATCCAGCCGCAAATCGTTGGGGAGTTTGATGACAGTGCCTTGATGCAGGCCTTCGGCCAATCCGGCAGCGGGATTTTTATCGGCCCGAGCGTGATTGCCGATGAGGTGAAGCGCCAGTATGGCGTCGAGCTGATTGGCCAGACTGACGCGGTGACCGAGTCGTTCTACGCCATTTCGGTGGAACGCAAGGTCAAGCACCCCGGCATCGTTGCGATTACCGAAGGTGCCCGACGCGAGCTGTTTACCGCGCTATGAGGCCTCGGCACACATTTCGCGCGGCTTGAGCGTCATCAGCACCATGGCGAGGAACACCGACAGCAAAATGAACCCGGCGGCGGCAAAGCCAAGGAAGCCGAGACCCGCGCTGTCGATGACCCGACCACCGACGATGGCGCCCAGGCCGATCCCCAGATTGGCCCCGGCGATGTTCAACGAGGCGGCAAAGGCCGGCGCTTCTGGCGCCGCTTTCATCAGGCGCACGTGGCTGACCAGGAACAACGCAGCCTGGGTTACGCCCCAGATCCCCATCGCCACCGCCAAGCCCAGCGGCGAATGAATGTTCGGCACCAGCGAGACCATGCCGGCAATCATGAACGCACAGAACAACACCGACGCTCCCAGCGGATGCTTATCCACCGCACGACCGCCCAGCGAGTTACCAATCAACCCGACTGCACCGAAGGCCATCAGGCACCAACCGACCACAGTGCCGTTGAACCCGGCGAGGCGCTCAAGAATGTCGGCCAGATACGTGTAAGCGGTAAACATGCCGCTGAACACCAGAATCGACAGCAGGATATGGCCGATCATCAGCGGACTGCGCAGGATTTTGAATTGCGAGCGGAAGCTGACCTGGTGCTGGTGCAGACTGGTTTTCGGCAGATAAACAAACAGCAACAAGGCTTTGGCAAAAGCGATCACCGCCAAAATCCCAAAGGCACTGCGCCAGCCGAACGCATCGGAAATCAGCGTGCCGACTGGAATGCCGAACACCGTGGCGCAGACAATGCCAAAGCCGATCTTGGCAATCGCGCGACCGGCGAAATCCGGACCGACGATGTCCACGGCAGTCTCACTGGCCAAGGCCCAGAACACCGGCAGACCGAGCGCCGGGATCAACCGGGCAATCGCCATCACCCAGATATTCGGCGCCAGCGCCGCCACGGTATTGGCCAGACCAAACATGATCAGGATGCTGATAAACAGCTTGCGCCGCTCGAAGCGGGCGAAATACGCGGTCAGGAAAGGCCCGAACATCGCCACCGTGAAGGCGAACAAAGTCACCAGCAACCCGGCCTGCGGGATGGTGACTGCGAGGTCTCGGGCAATCGCCGGCAACAGGCCGACGATGACGAATTCCGTGGTCAGCACCGTGAAGCCGGCGGCGGACAACAGAAGAATGGGCAACAGCATGCGCAACTCCAGCAAAACGACGACACCAGCGTTGACCCGGAGGCCCGCTGGCAGAGTTTGAAAATAAGGATGCGCAATCTTAACAGAGTGTGTCCGGGCTGACTTGCACAAACCTGCCGACTTTGTTGCCTGATCCGGTGGCAGATCGTCACATGCCTGAAGGATAAGGCCTACGCTGTGATAAAGTCCGCGCCCTGAAAAACGTACAGCCTGTTCAACGACCGGTTTATTGGCGTTGATGTCGCGTCAACACTTTCGGTTCGTGGCGGTGGTCTGCTCCTGTTTTGCCATCGCTTTACGCAACCTTGCACCCTATAAAAAATCAGAGATGCCGCTATGACCGCTTCATCCCCTTCTCTATTGCAACGCCTCAAGAACCTCAGCTTGGTCACGCAGATCCTCATTGGCCTGATCGCCGGTATCGCCCTGGCGCTGTTCGCCCCGGAAGCGGCGAAAGGCACGGCGTTCATCGGTAAAGTGTTCGTATCGGCGTTGAAAGCCGTCGCACCGATTCTGGTGTTCGTGCTGGTAATGGCCTCGATTGCCAACCACAAGCACGGCCAGGAAACCCACATCCGCCCGATTCTGTTCCTCTATCTGCTGGGCACCTTCGCTGCGGCGGTCGTGGCCGTGGTCGCGAGCATGGCGTTCCCGTCGCATCTGGTACTGTCGACCGACAACGTTTCGGTGACGGCGCCGGGCGGTATCGGCGAAGTGCTGCAAAGCCTGCTGTTGAGCGTGGTCGACAACCCGGTCAGCGCACTGATGAACGCCAACTTCATCGGCATTCTGGCCTGGGCGATCGGCATGGGCATCGCGATTCGCCATGCCGGCGACACCACCCGCGAAGTGCTGGGGGATCTGTCCAACGGCGTGACCTTGATCGTGCGTGTGGTGATTCGCTTCGCGCCGCTGGGCATTTTCGGTCTGGTGGCTTCGACGCTGGCTACGTCCGGCTTCGGCGCGCTGATCGGTTACGCGCACCTGCTGGCCGTGCTGCTCGGCTGCATGCTGTTCGTGGCGCTGGTGATGAACCCGCTGATCGTGTTCTGGAAACTGCGTCGCAACCCGTATCCGCTGACCCTCAAGTGCCTGCGTGAGAGCGGTATCACTGCATTTTTCACCCGCAGCTCGGCGGCCAATATTCCGGTCAATCTGGAATTGAGCAAGCGTCTGGGCCTGCATGAAGACACCTATTCGGTGTCGATCCCGCTGGGCGCGACCATCAATATGGCCGGTGCGGCGATTACCATTACCGTGTTGACGCTGGCGGCCGTGCACACATTGGGTATTGCCGTGGACATTCCGACGGCGATTCTGCTCAGCGTTGTCGCCGCGATTTGCGCGTGTGGCGCGTCGGGTGTGGCGGGTGGTTCGTTGCTGTTGATTCCGTTGGCGTGCAGCCTGTTTGGCATTCCGAGTGAGATCGCCATGCAGGTGGTGGCTGTCGGTTTCATTATTGGCGTGTTGCAGGACTCGGCGGAGACGGCGCTGAACTCGTCGACTGACGTGCTGTTTACCGCAGCGGCGTGCCTGGGTGAAGAAGAAAAGGCCCAGCGTACGGCTTGATATTCGCTGTAATGAAAAGCCCGCCATGGTGTGAACCTTGGCGGGCTTTTTTGTGGCTGAGATCTTTTCCCCCTCACCCCAACCCTCTCCCCCCAAGGGGGCGAGGGGGAAAGGGGGCAGACCGATTGTTGTTCAAGATCTGAGTTCGACTTGATAGTTCAGGTCGGTGTAACTCGAACAAACAACACCGTCAGTCCCCTCTCCCTCTGGGAGAGGGCTAGGCGGGCGGCGTTCCGATGAGGGGCTTTTGACTTTTTAGAACGCGCCCATGTAATCACGCTTGCCCACTTCAACGCCGTTATGACGCAGCAGCGCATAAGTGGTGGTGACGTGGAAGAAGAATTGCGGCAGACCGTAAGTCAGCAAATAAGCCTGACCGCTGAAGCGCTTTTCTTTCGGCGTGCCCGGACGAGTGACGATTTCAATGCCTTCCTTGCCATCAATCTGCTCTGGCTTGATCTCGCCGATGTAGGCCAGCACCTTGGCAATCAGAGCTTGCAGCTCGGCGAAGGTGGTTTCGGTATCGTCGTACTTCGGCATTTCAACTTCAGCCAGACGCGAGGAAACGCCTTTGGCGAAGTCCACGGCGATCTGTACCTGGCGGGTCAACGGGAACATGTCCGGGAACAGACGGGCCTGCAGGAACGCGTTCGGGTCGATGTTTTTCTCGGTGGCGTGGGCTTCAGCCTTTTTCAGGACATCGCTCAAAGCGTTGAGCATTTGTTGAAAAACCGGGACAGATGCGGCGTACAGGGAAATGGTCATGGCAGTCTCGTGTGGTGGCTGGGTGGAACAAGGAGGCGATTATAGCCATGCTTGATGACCACACGGCTTGCCTTTTGTTCGGCAAGGATTAGGCTAGGCGCCTTCGACTGCAGAGGGAACGCGCGATGACCACAGAACCAGAATCCACCTTCGACGAGCCACGGCTCAATGCCACGGAGATTCGCATCCTCGGCTCGTTGATCGAGAAACAAGCCACCAGTCCGGAAACCTATCCGCTGACCCTGAATGCACTGGTCACGGCGTGTAATCAGAAAACCAGCCGCGAACCGGTGATGAACCTGACTCCGGGCCAGGTCGGCCAGAGCCTGCGCGCACTGGAAGGTCGTGGTTTCGCCAAACTGGTAATGGGCAGTCGTGCCGACCGCTGGGAGCACAAGGTCGACAAGGCGCTGGAGCTGGTGCCGGCGCAAGTGATTCTGAGCGGTTTGATGTTTCTGCGCGGCCCGCAAACCGTCAATGAACTGCTGACCCGCAGTGGGCGCATGCATGAATTTGAAGACACCGAGCAGGTGGTGCATCAACTTGAGCGTTTGATTGCGCGGGGGCTGGCGGTACTGATTCCACGTCAGGCCGGGCAGCGCGAAGATCGCTACACCCATGCTCTGGGTGATCCGGCGGATAGCGAGGCGATCATGGCGGCACGGCAGAACCCGTCGGATCGCGGTACCAGCAGTGGCGTTTCGGTTGAGCGTATTGAAGAGCTGGAAGCGCGGATTGCCGCGCTGGAAGAGCGTCTGGCCCGCCTCGAATAGCCACACAAAACCAATGCAGGAGTGAGCCTGCTCGCGATAGCGGTGTGTCAGTCAAATTACCGTTAATGACACACCGCTATCGCGAGCAGGCTCACTCCTACAGGGATCTGCGCATTACTCGCCATCCCAGTAATCCACACCGTCCGCCTGCCGTGCCACAGCCACAAAACCTGAGGCATTGCCCTCGGCATCGACGTTGAAGTTATCCATCACCGCATACTTGTTCGAATCCGGGTACTCGCAGATTTCCGGCTGTTGCTGGGTACTCACCGCCAGATAACGCAGTTCGGCCTGACTGGTATTGATGATCTGATGGGCCTTCTCCGGGCCGCCCGGCGGGCAAGCGATCACATCGCCTTCGCGGATCGGAAAACGCTCGGTACCAAGACGCACCTCGCCCTCCCCGGCCACCACGTAGAACATCTCTTCGTTGACCCGATGACTGTGAAACGGACTGCCGCGCATGCCCGGAGGCAAGGCGTACAGGCGATAACCGAGTTTCTGCGAACCCAGTTGCTGGCCAATCCGCGCCATGCGCTGCTGATAGCGCCCGGCGGTTTCGCCTTCCGGGGCCAGGGCTTCGGGCAGGGGTTCGAGTTCGACCTGATGCAGGTTGAGGATGGGCGGATGCATGGGAGCCTCGGTCACGGTTTTTGTGGTGGGCAAGTCTGGGCTTGCTGGGGAGGCAGTATAGGCAGCAGGATAAACCGAGGTGAATTCATCGTTGGCAAGCCAGCTCCCACAGGTTTCGGGTTGGAACACAAATCTGTGAGCAGCTCCCATACCTTGTGGGAGCTGGCTTGCCAGCGATGAGGCCAGTTAACTCACTGCATAATTATGAGAATCAGCTCCGGGCAAACGCCACCGCCGCCGCAAACTGCTCTTCAGTCGGGCGCACGCCGGTGTACAGCACAAACTGCTCCAGCGCCTGAATCGCAATCACCTCAAGCCCGGTAATTACCCGCTTGCCCTCAGCCCGACCACGTACGATCAACGGTGTCTCCGACGGAATCGCCACCACATCAAACACCGTATCTGCAGCCTTGATCGCCTCAGGCTCAAACGCCAGTTGCCCCGCCTCCGGCCCGCCGTCCATACCCACCGGCGTCACATTGATCAGCATCTGCGGACGCTCCTCGCCCAGTTCCGCCTGCCAGCGATAACCCAGCGAATCCGCCAAGGCACGCCCGGCACGCTCATTGCGGGCGACGATCAAACCGTTTTTATAACCGCCATCACGCAAGGCGCTGGCCACCGCTTTGGCCATGCCGCCGCTGCCTCGCAGGGCGAAGGTCGAATCCTCGGGTACCGCGTGGGTTTCCAGCAACTGCGCGACAGCAATGTAATCGGTGTTGTAAGCCTTCAGATGGCCGTCGGTATTGACGATGGTGTTGATCGACTGGATCGCTGCCGCCGACGCATCCAACTCATCGACCAGCGCAATGCACGCTTCCTTGAACGGCATCGACACGCCGCAACCGCGAATGCCCAAAGCGCGAATGCCGCCCACGGCACCCGTCAAATCCTGGCTGCTGAACGCCTTGTAATAGAAATTCAGGCCCAACTGCTCATACAAATGGTTATGAAAACGCAGACCGAAATTGCCTGGGCGTCCGGACAGGGACATGCACAGCTGGGTGTCTTTGTTCGGGTTCATCTGCATGAAACTTCTCCTTCAAACGCACTTTCGGATAAACGGGATTAGCCAGCCCATCGGCTTCTGAACGATCATTGAGGCCTGTTTTAAACGGGTTCTGTGCCCCTCGCACGGCCCGGTAAAGAAGCCGGTACAGACCTTACACAAAATTTACCCAGCGGCTGTGCTGATTTTCAGAATTTCGCTGTCTTAGAAGTATCCCCGCGACAACTGTGGGCCTGGTGCAGGCCCTGCCGCCGGGTCGAAGAACCGAGGACTTATCATGATTCGTAAACTCCCCATTCTGGCCTTGCTGATTGGCGCACTCGCTGTCACAGGTCAGGCAGAAGCCGGTGGTGGCCACGGCTGGCAAGGCCCTGCGGTGTTTGGCGCGATCGTCGGCTCGGCCATCATCGGCTCGGCACTGATCAACCAGGATCGGCCGGTATACGTGCAACAACAGCCGGTTTATGTTCAGCCACAACCGGTCTACGTGCAGCAGCCGCCACCACCGGTTTACTACCAGCCGGCGCCGGTGTACGTGCAACAACCGGTGTACATCCAACAGGCCCCCGTCTACTACGGCCCGCCTCGCGGTTATTACGGCCGGCCACATGGCTACTACGGTGGCCCACGCTGGTAATCGCAACACTGAGCCCTGCTTTTATAGCGGGGCTTTTTTATGACCGTTGGTCGGCCAGCGTCTGAAAAAATCTCGCCAAGGTCGCTGTGAGGACAGTTTCACCGGCTAAAGTCGGCATGATTGAGTGACCGTTATGTACATTTACGCAAAACGGTCACTCGTTTGTCATGACGGAACCGCAATCTGAATCCGTCCGTAAACAACAAGTTGATAACAACAAGGACGACTGTATGCCAACACAAAACCCGCACCGCATCGTCGGCCTGTGCACCTCAAGCAAGGTGTACGGCGCGCTGACCGAACTCAAGCACCTGGAAGGCCATCGCTGCGCCAAGTTTCTTTCGCTGCTGGCGGAGAATCTGGTGCACAAAGGTTTGCTCAACGAACGCGAAGTCATGCACATGCTCGATCAAGTGGTCGATTGAGCCAGCCCTCAACGGTATCAATGACCACTATCGAAAGCGTTGATTGTCCGTAGAAGCGACGACTCATTAAGGTAGCTCCATTGATAGATGGAGGTACCCGTCATGGCTCAGGTTCAAATCATGTCCGTTATCGGCAGCGCCGTTCCCGCCTCGCTCAGAGCATCGGGCCTGCTCGCCTGCTGGTATCTGATGCGCGACGGTGAAGCGATCAGCGGCCCGCTCACTTCGCTGCCCGCTGCGCAGGCACTGTCGCAGAAGATCGTCAGCGAGCCGTTTCACGCTTAAGGCAGTTGCACCTTAGGCTTGGTTTCGGCGAACAGCGCCCAGCTCGACATGAACAACGCCGCGATCAGCGGGCCGATCACAAAACCATTCAGGCCGAATACCGCAAGGCCACCCAGAGTCGAGATCAGAATCATGTAATCGGGCATTTTGGTGTCCTTGCCCACCAGAATCGGTCGCATCACGTTGTCCACCAACCCGATCACAAACACCCCAAACAAGCCCAGCACCACGCCCTGCCAGATCATCCCGCTGAGCAGGAAATACACCGCGACCGGCGCCCAGACAATCCCCGCACCCACTGCTGGCAGCAACGACAAAAACCCCATCAAGACCGCCCACAGCAAGGCGCTGGGGATGTCGAGAAACCAGAAAATCGCCCCGCCCAGCGCGCCCTGAGTCACCGCGACTACGAGATTGCCCTTCACCGTCGCGCGTACCACGCGGTTGAACTTCAACTGCAAGCGCCGCTTGTGGCCTTCCTCCAGTGGCACGGCAGTGCGCACCTTGCGCGCCAGTTCGGCGCCGTCACGCAGAAAGAAAAACAGCAGATACAGCATGATGAAGAAACTCACCACGAACTCGAACGTACCTTGGCCAAAACTGAACGCTTGAGTGGCCAGCACCTGGCTGCCCTGCATCGCCGATTTGACGATTTTCTCGCGCAGGCCATTGAGTTCGCCCATGCCGAAGCGGTCGAGCAAGTGCTGAAAGTACGGCGGCAGACTGTGCTTGAATTGCGCCAGATACGCGGCGATGTCCAGCTCGCCGCTTTCGATGCTCTTGTAGACCGCTGCGCCTTCCTGCACCAGCAGCACACTGAGGATGATCACCGGAAGAATCGCGATCACCAGGCAGACCGCCAAGGTACACAGGGACGTCAGGTTGCGCTGCCAGCCGAATTTCGCCTGCAGCCGGCGCTGCATCGGCGCAAACACAATGCCGAGAATCACCGCCCAGAACACCGCGCCGTAGAACGGCAGGAGGATCCAGATAAACGCCACCGTGACCAGCAACAGCAGCACGGTGAGCGATTTGAATTGAAGGCTTTTTTCGTTCATGTCCGATCCATGTCAGTCAGGCGTCATGCACGCCCCGATGCTTAGTCAACCGAGGCCTGCACGAGTGCCATCTTTATTCATGGAGCATAGTTGCGGATCAGCGCAAGCCGATTAACGAACCGGCAACTTGACGATTTCAGCCGTGCTCAGCACATCGCCGAAGGTGTCCTCGACTTCCGCCAGTGCGGCTTTGTGCAAGGCATCCTTGTCGATGGATGTGCCATTGACGCGGGTGATCGCACGGGTCGCCGAGGCGTCGGAGGCGACGATCACGCTGTAACCGAGTGGCGCCGCGTCCCGCGCGGCACCGGCGACGCAAGCGTGGGTCATCAGGCCCGCGACGATGACCGTGTTGATGCCGGATTGCTTCAGCCGTTCGTTCAGATCGGTGCTGCCGAACACGCTGACCGTGGTCTTTTGCAGCACCGCATCCTTCGCGCGTGGCTGCATGTCCGGGTGAAATTTCACGGTTTCGCCATCGATGGCAAACACCGCCGAGCCTGCCGGGGCGATATGTTGAACGTGGTACACGGGGATCTTGTGGCTGTCGGCAAACGTGATCAACTCACGGGTTTTCGCCAACGCAGCGGCACCGTCCGGAATCGGCATCCTGCCGGTGAAGTATTCGTTTTGAAAATCGATCACCAACAAGGCGGACTTGCCGGCCGGTAACTGGCTGACCGGTGTGGCCCCGGACATTGCGCGAATGGTCGGATGGTTGTCTGCCAGTGCACCGGTGCTGGCCAACACACCGGAAAATGCACAGGCGCTGAGGAAACGACGGGTAAAACGTTGCATGGCGAGTGCCTCTGTTCAGTTAAGTGATGAACAAAGCTTAAGCAGCCGCCAGACCGTCGAACACAGTGAAACCGGCACATGATCTGTGCTGTTTCTGCACAAACAGAAACTGCCAAAACCTAGATCCAGATCAATGCTCGCCATTGGTACCCGTTCTACCCTGCCGCGCTTTTACGACCGACACCGCCATGACGCCGACCCTCGCCACCCCCGAACTGCTCGCCCCCGCCGGCACCCTGAAAAACATGCGCTACGCCTTCGCCTATGGTGCCGATGCGGTCTACGCCGGCCAACCGCGATACAGCCTGCGGGTGCGCAACAATGAATTCGATCACGCCAATCTGGCACTGGGCATTCGCGAAGCCCAGGCGCAGGGCAAGCGCTTCTATGTCGTCGTCAACATCGCGCCGCACAACGCCAAGTTGAAGACCTTCCTCAAGGATCTGGCGCCGGTGATCGAGATGGCGCCGGATGCGCTGATCATGTCTGACCCGGGCCTGATCATGCTGGTGCGCCGGCATTTCCCGCAGATGCCGATCCACCTGTCGGTGCAGGCCAATACGGTGAACTGGGCGAGCGTCGAGTTTTGGCAACAACAGGGTTTGAGCCGGATCATCCTGTCGCGGGAATTGTCGCTGGAAGAAATCGGCGAAATTCGCGAACAAGTGCCGGGCATGGAACTGGAAGTGTTCGTTCATGGCGCACTGTGCATGGCCTACTCCGGGCGCTGCCTGCTGTCGGGTTACCTGAACAAACGCGATGCCAATCAGGGCACCTGCACCAACGCCTGTCGCTGGAAATACTCGGCGCAAGCGGCCACGGAAAATCAACTCGGCGACATCGTCCAGACCTTCCAGCCCGAGCCGACCCTGGGCCTCGGCGCTCCTACCGATCAGGTGTTCCTGCTACAGGAAGCCAACCGCCCCGATGAATTGATGCCGGCATTCGAAGACGAGCACGGCACCTACATCATGAACGCCAAGGACCTGCGCGCGGTGCAGCACGTCGAGCGCCTGACGCGCATGGGCGTGCATTCCTTGAAGATCGAGGGCCGGACCAAATCGCACTTCTATTGCGCGCGCACCACCCAGGTGTATCGCCGAGCAATTGATGATGCGGTGGCCGGGCGTGAGTTTGATCGCAGCCTGATGACGGACTTGGAGTCGCTGGCGCAGCGTGGCTACACCGAAGGTTTTCTGCGTCGGCATGTGCATGACGAGTACCAGAATTATCAAAATGGCAGCTCGGTGTCGGAGCGTCAGCAGTTTGTGGGTGAGCTGACTGGGGAGCGGCGTGAGGGGCTGGCCGAGGTCAAGGTGAAGAACCGTTTTGGTCTTGGTGATCATCTGGAATTGATGACACCCGCGGGCAATTTTCATTTTGATCTGCGTGAGTTGCAGAGTGTTGAGGGTGAGGCGATCGAGGTAGCGCCGGGGGATGGGCACACGGTTTTTGTGCCGATTCCGGAGGGGGTGGATTTGCGGTTTGGGTTGTTGATGCGGGATATCGGTGTTGCCTGAAAAGGCCCCTCACCCTAGCCCTCTCCCAGAGGGAGAGGGGACTGATTGGGGGATGTTGGAGAGGTTCATCGACCTGAACGTGCTGCGCCGAATCCATAATCGACTTTTCTGATCAAGCACACTGGACTCGGTTGAATCTATATTCAACACGGTGTTTCAGGTCGGCGTATAGCGCATGACAACTCGGTCGGCCCCCTCTCCCTTTGGGAGAGGGCTGGGGTGAGGGTCGGCGTTTCCTACACACTAAACTCCTCCCGCAACATCGCTACAAACGCCTCCCGCGCCGGATGCACCCCGGCGTTTTCATGCCAGTAAAACAGGTTGTCGACGGCCGTCAACTCAGCAAACTCATACCCCACACACCCGGCCCCTTTCGCGTACTGCTCAAACACGCCCTTGGGCACCAGCGCCACGCCCGCCCCGGCACTCACACAACCGACAATCGCGCCATAACTGGCGAGACTGACGATCGGCAGCGACAACCCCTGACGCAACAACCAATGCTCCAGCGCCGCTCGATACGGACAACCTTGCGGCCACATGAACACGGTTTTGTCCTGCAGGTCTTCGATGCCGCGCACTGGCCCGAACGAGGTCGACGCGATCAACAGCAATTCTTCGCGATACATCGGCGTGCGCCTGAGCTGCGAACGTTCGACATCCACCGCGACAATCGCCCCGTCGAGACGATGGCTGACGGTGTCATCGAGCAACTGCCCCCACGTGCCGGTGGTGAGTTCCAGCGCCACCTGCGGATAGCGCTGGTGAAACTTCGCCAACAAGCGCGGCAAGCGCCCGGTCGCCGAGGACTCGATCGCACCGATGCGCAACGGCCCGGACGGCTCGGCCGAGGGGTCCACTGCACGTTTCGCTTCAACGGTCAGCGCCAGAATCTTTTCCGCATAGGCGAGAAACGTCTGCCCCGCCGGGCTGATGCGCAACCCGCGCCCCTCACGCAGAAACAACGCAACGCCCAACTCGGCCTCGAGTGCCTTGATCCGCGCGGTGATGTTCGAGGGCACGCAAAACAGCTTTTCCGCTGCCCGCGCGATGCTGCCGACCTCGGCCACGGTCTTGAACATACGGATTTGCGCCAGCTCCATATTCATCACTCTGAGTGAACATTTGACGCAGTATAAGTCAGTTGTGGCGAATGATTGGCGGCCCGGATACTCGGCGCATCGACACCACCGAGCGCCCGATCATGCCGCACCCTTCCCCGTGGAAAATCCTCTTGGCGATGGCCTTTGTCGTTGGCTGCTGGGCGTATTCGCCGACCGGCATTCACATCGGTCTGCAAGCCTACGACCCCGGGCATCTGGCATTGCTGCGCTTTCTGTTGGCGTCGTTGTTCATGGCGTTGATCGCCATTTTCAAAGGCATGCGCCTGCCGCACTGGCGCGATGTGCCGCTGTTGTTTGCCTTGGGTTTCTTCGCCGTCAGCCTGCATCACGTCGCGCTAAACATCGGCCAACAAAGCGTCAGTGCCGGCGCTTCCAGCGTGTTGGCGCAATCGAGCCCGTTGTTCAGCACGTTGCTGGCGCGATTCGTGTTCAAAGATCAGGTCAGCGCCTGGCGCTGGGGTTGTGTGTTGCTCGGCTTTGTCGGTGTGGTGATTGTGGTCAGCGGCGATAAGGGTCTGGGCGATATCGATGCGCATGCCCTGCTGATCCTGCTGGCAGCCGTTTCATGGAGCGTTTACTTCGCCCTGCAAAAGCATCATGCGCGGCGTTACGACGGCTTCAGTCTGGCGTGTTACGCGGTGTGGTCGGGGACGTTGATGCTGCTGATTTATCTGCCTGGACTGGGTCAAGCCTTGCTGAATGCGCCGCTGCGGGTGCAGTGGGCGGTGTTGGCATTGGGCGTGTTTCCCAGTGCGCTGGCCTATCTGGCGTGGGGGTTTGTGCTCCAGCATGTGGATTTGAGCCGGGCGACGATGACGTTGTATCTGATTCCGCCAACGGCGATGGGGATTGCGTCGGTCGGGTTGGCGGAGCGGCCGACGTTGCTGATGCTGGTGGGGTCGGTGGTGGTGTTGATCAGTGTGTTGGCTTTGAATCTGGAGCGACGGGTTGGGGGTGTTCGGGCAGCGATCTGATCAATGATTGTTGTTGAGGCAAATGCCGACATCGCTGGCAAGCCAGCTCCCACAGGGTTCTATGGTGAACATAGTTTTCAGGTACATCCGCATAACCTGTGGGAGCTGGCTTGCCAGCGATGAGGCCAGCCCAGACAACACATTAATCAAGGCAATCGCCGATCAGCGCCGATCATCCGACAACGGCGTCGGCTCATCCGCCGGCGGTACATCGTCATCCGCCGCCGGATCCTTCCAGTCTTCGGGCCGATCAGCATCGCTCAACGGATCACGCCCTGGGGGCATGCCCATCGGTGAATCGTGATCGGCCAGGGTCGGTTCATCGGTACCCGGCATCGGCCGGGTTGGATCGGTTGGCAGCACACCACCCTGAAACAGCAAATCATTAGCCATGACACACCTCACCAAGGAGGTCCGGAATACCCGGGCCGTACAACTTGGAATCAGGCCTGTGGACGGCGTGCTATCGAACAGACCGACGGCGTTCAACCTTGCGCGGAAAAACGGTCGCGGCTGTTGGTCAGGTGCAACCACATGGCTGCCCGCGCGGCATCCGCATCCTGACGTTTGATCGCATTCAGAATCGCCTCATGCTCCAGATGGGCCAGTTGCCCGAGTTTGCTCAAATCCGCCGCGCCACGTTCAGCAGCATTGAGCCGGTTACGCGGAATCATCGCACTGCCCAGGTGTTGCATGATCTCGCTGAAGCAGACGTTGCCGGTGGCCTCCGCGATCAGCAGATGAAAGCGCCGATCGGCCTCGACACAGCTGTCGTTGTTGTCGAGCAGCCGTTGATAGTCATCCAGCGCCTGACGCATTTGCAGCAATTGCTGCTCGGTACGGCGTTGCGCCGCGAGCGCCGCCGCTTGTGTTTCCAGGCCCAGACGCAATTCAAGAATGCTGCGCACGCCGAGCGCCGTGTCGACGTTAAGGCGCAAGCCCTGCTCCGCCGCGCGCTCGATGACAAACGTGCCGATGCCGTGGCGCGTCTCGACCAGTCCCGAAGCCTGCAATTTGGAAATCGCCTCGCGCACCACCGTGCGGCTGACGCCATGTTCCTGAACGATGGCGTTCTCCGAGGGCAGCTTGTCGCCGGGTGATAACTGGCCGAGCAGGATGCTCTGGGTGAGTTTCTCCACCAGATCATGGGCGAGGTTGTGCGCACGTTTGCGAGCGGGAGCGTCGAGGTCTTCTTGCATGGTTGGTTCCGGTGATCGGGGCTTGCCGATCGTAGCATCGCGCGCGGGGCTTACAAGATTGATTTTAGCGGACCAACTTGTATGACAACACTCAAATTAATCGAAATGATTTGATACTTCCCAGACGAACAGAGCCGCACAACCGTAGGAAGCCTTCACTTCTCAAAAGCCATAACACCCAGAAATCATTGAGCATCCGTGTAAAAAAGCATAAAAAACCGGCTTTCCAGAGAAAATTAATCGGCCTTCCCCACTTGTAGGACAAAAATTCTCAGTTGTATGATGTCTAGCAACAACGCAGTAACTGCCCTACCCCGCATAAAAATAATCAGTGGGAGAAAACCAAGTGAAAACCTCCGTCTCCGGGATGAACGAGGGCGTCGATTCGACACTCGCGTCGGCCATCTCGAAAGTGAAACGCCACGTCCTGCCGCTCTTCGTGATCATGTTCATCGTCAATTACATTGATCGGGTGAACATCGGTTTCGTCCGCACCCACATGGAACACGACCTCGGTATTGGTGCCGCCGCTTACGGCTTCGGCGCCGGGTTGTTCTTCATCGGTTACGCGCTGTTCGAAGTCCCGTCGAACATGCTGCTGCAGAAAGTCGGCGCACGCATCTGGCTGACCCGCATCATGTTCACCTGGGGCCTGGTCGCCGCCGGCATGGCGTTCATCCAGAACGAAACCCACTTCTACGTATTGCGCTTTTTGCTCGGCGTGGCCGAGGCCGGGTTCTTTCCCGGGGTGATCTACTACTTTACCCGCTGGCTGCCCGGCGCCGAGCGCGGCAAGGCAATTGCGATCTTCCTCAGCGGCTCGGCCGTGGCCTCGCTGATCTCCGGCCCGTTGTCCGGCCTGCTCCTGCAGATCAACGGGCTGGGCATGCACGGCTGGCAATGGATGTACTTCATTGAAGGGATGTTCTCTGTGTGCCTGTGCGTCTTCGTCTGGTTCTGGCTCGACGCCAAACCTCACGATGCGAAATGGCTGAGCCGCGCCGAACAGGACGCATTGGTCAACGCCATCGACGCTGAACAAAAAGCCCGCGAAGCCGCGACGCCGATCCGGCCATCGATGGGCAAACTGCTCAAGGATCGCCAGATCATCCTGTTCTGCCTGATCTACTTCTTCATTCAGTTGACCATCTACGCGGCAACCTTCTGGCTGCCGAGCATCATCAAGAAAATGGGCGAGATGAGCGACTTCCAGGTCGGCCTGTTCAACTCGATTCCGTGGTTGTTGTCGATCATCGGCATGTACGCCTTCGCTTCGTTCTCGGCCAAGTGGAAACACCAGCAGGCGTGGGTCGCCACCGCCCTGTTGATCGCCGCAGCGGGGATGTTCATGTCCACCACCGGCGGGCCGATCTTCGCCTTCGTTGCGATCTGCTTTGCCGCACTGGGCTTCAAATCCGCGTCGTCGCTGTTCTGGCCGATTCCGCAGGCCTATCTGGATGCACGCATCGCCGCAGCGGTGATCGCGTTGATCAACTCGGTGGGCAACCTTGGCGGCTTCGTCGCGCCGACCACGTTCGGCCTGCTCGAAGAACACACCGGCTCGATTCAGGGCGGCCTCTATGGCCTGGCCGCGACCTCGATCATTGCCGCGATCATTGTCTTCTTCGCCCGCACCACACCGAAACCTGCTGCCGACATCGCCGTGGTCGAGACCGCGCCGAAACACGCCTGACGTCCATTTTTAAGATTGCGTATTAAGGATAAGAACATGACCGCACACGACACCGCCAAAGCCCCGATCATCACCGAAATGCAAGTCATCCCCGTGGCCGGCCACGACGGCATGCTGCTCAATCTGAGCGGCGCCCACGGGCCGTTTTTCACCCGCAATATCGTCATTCTCAAAGACAACGCCGGCCACACCGGCGTCGGTGAAGTGCCCGGTGGCGAGCGTATTCGCCAGACCCTGGAAGATGCGCGCAGCCTGGTGATCGGCAGCCCGATCGGCACCTGGCAGAAGATTCTCAATCAAGTGCGCCAGACCTTCGCCGACCGCGATGCCGGCGGCCGTGGCCTGCAGACTTTTGACCTGCGCATCACCATTCACGCGGTCACCGGTCTCGAAGCCGCGCTGCTCGATTTGCTCGGTCAGCATCTCGACGTACCGGTGGCGGCATTGCTCGGCGAAGGTCAGCAACGCGATGAAGTGAAGATGCTCGGTTATCTGTTCTACGTTGGTGATCAGCGCGAAACCGATCTCGCCTATCGCAGCGAACCGGACGCCGACAACGACTGGTTCCGCGTGCGTCACGAGAAGGCCATGACTGCCGAGGCCGTGGTGCGCCTCGCCGAAGCGGCCCATGCCAAGTACGGTTTCAAGGACTTCAAACTCAAGGGCGGCGTGCTCAGCGGCGATGCCGAAATCGAAGCGGTGACAGCGCTGGCCGAACGCTTTCCCGAGGCGCGCATCACCCTTGATCCGAACGGTGCGTGGTCACTCAAAGAAGCTATTCGTTTGTGCCGCGATCAGCATCATGTGCTCGCCTACGCCGAAGACCCGTGCGGTGCGGAAAACGGTTATTCGGGCCGTGAAGTGATGGCCGAATTTCGCCGCGCTACAGGGCTGAAAACCGCCACTAACATGATCGCCACTGACTGGCGTGAAATGGGTCATGCGATCCAGTTGCAGTCGGTGGACATCCCGCTGGCCGACCCGCACTTCTGGACCATGCAGGGTTCGGTGCGCGTGGCGCAGATGTGTCATGAATGGGGGCTGACCTGGGGTTCGCATTCCAACAACCACTTCGACATTTCGCTGGCGATGTTCACCCATGTCGCCGCTGCTGCGCCGGGCGAGATCACCGCGATCGACACCCACTGGATCTGGCAGGACGGCCAGCGTTTGACCAAGGCGCCGCTGCAAATTGTCGACGGTCTGGTGCAAGTGCCGAAGAAACCGGGGCTGGGTGTCGAACTGGACATGGACCAGGTGGCCAAGGCTCATGAACTCTATAAAGGCATGGGCCTCGGCGCGCGGGATGACAGCGTGGCGATGCAGTTTTTGATTCCGGGGTGGAAGTTCGATAACAAGCGGCCGTGTCTGGTGCGCTGATCATCAACCCAAACCGATATCCCCACAGGCTCACTTCTACTGGGAATAGGGGTTGAATCCGAGTAGCTGGTTCAACAAATGAACCTGTGGGAGCTGGCTTGCCAGCGATAGCGGTGGGTCAGCCAACATCGATGTTGGCCGTGCCGGCCCTATCGCTGGCAAGCCAGCTCCCACAGGGGATGATGTGAGTCATGTAGAGATTTGCAGCAGCCAGGTTTTGAACGCACTCATCGCCGCCGTTTCCGGCCGCGACTGCAGCCGCGTCAACCAGTAACTCCCCGTCGTAATCTCAATCGCAAACGGCTGACAAATCGCCTCCGCCGCCAGTTGCCGGGCGAACATCAGCGGCGGCGCCAACGCCACCCCGCTGCCCTGCAAAGCCGCTTCCATCATCGCCAGCGACGAATCAAACACAATGCTCTGCGGCGGTGCCGCCTGCGTCGCCAACCCTGCCGCCTGAAACCATTCCGGCCATTCATCGGTGCGATAGGAACGCAGCAGCGTCTGCTGCAACAAATCCCCCGGCGAATGCAATTGCCGGGCAATCTCCGGCACGCACAACACCGACAGCGGCGCCTCGAGCAAACGCGTCGCCTCGATACCATGCCACGCCCCGGCGCCAAAACGGATCGCGTAATCCAACCCTTCTGCCGCGACATCCACGCGGTTGTTGTTGGTCGACAGCCGCAAATCTATGAGCGGATGTTTCGCCCGGAAGTCCGCCAGCCTCGGCAACAGCCAACCGACAGCGAAGGTGCCGACCGCGCCGACGGTCAGCACTTCGCGATATTGTCCACCGGCCAAGCGTTCGAGAATCTGCGCGATGTGATCGAACGAAGTGCTCAGCACCGGCAACAAAGTTTCGCCCTCACTGGTCAGCATCAGCCCACGGGGCAGGCGTTTGAACAGCGTGACGTTGAGTTGCGCCTCAAGGCTTTTGACCTGATGGCTGACGGCAGCCTGGGTGACGCACAGCTCCACGGCCGCGCGGGTGAAACTCAAATGACGTGCGGAGGCTTCAAAGGCGCGCAGTGCGTTGAGCGGCAATTGCGGTCGAATCATGCCCAGTCCCAAATTTTTCTAATGGCTCGTGCGAGTTTTCATCGTTTGTCGATTAGCGTCGCGCTGACTAAATTGGCGGCGCTGATCAGTCGCCCAACGAAGAAATCGCCCGCAGTGTAGCGGGATAACGTCATCAACACTCATGGAGAGTGGTTCACCCATGTCATCCATTCAATCGAGAAAAGTCATTTCCTGCGCCGCTTTCGGCCTGTTATTCGGCGCCACATCCTGTTTCGCCGCTGCGCCCGATGCTGCGCAGCTGCAAGCATTGGTCAACGACGCGGTAACGCCCGTGATGCAGCAGCAGAACATTCCCGGCCTGAGCGTGGCACTGACCATCAACGGTCAGCCGCATTACTTTAACTACGGCGTCGCCAACAAAGACACCGGGCAAACAGTCAGCAAAAACACCCTGTTCGAAATCGGCTCCGTGAGCAAAACCTTCACCGCCACCCTCGCCGGTTACGCGCAAGCCACCGGTAAGCTGGACCTGTCGACCAAGGCCGGTCAGCTCTGGCCTGAATTGAAAGGCAGTGCCTTCGACAACATCAGCGTGGTGCAACTGGGCACCTACAGTGCCGGCGGTTTGCCGCTGCAATTCCCGGCGCAATGGGATTCGTCTGACAAGATGCTCGGCTATTTCCAACAGTGGAAACCGGTTTATCCGGCAGGCAGCCATCGCCAGTACTCCAACCCGAGTTTGGGTTTGTTCGGTTATCTGGCGGCGAAAAGCCTCGGCCAGCCGTTTGATCAGGCAATGACGCAAACCCTGCTGCCGAAACTCGGTTTGCAGCACACCTACCTCAGCGTGCCTGCCGCGCAAATGGAGCTGTATGCACAAGGTTATGACAAGAACGGCAAACCTGTGCGCGTCACGCCCGGTGCGCTTGACTCGCAGGCCTATGGCGTGAAAACCAGCGCGGTGGACATGCTGCGTTACGTTCAGGCCAACCTGAAACCTGAAACGCTGGAAGCGGTACTGCAAAAAACCATCGCCAATACCCACACTGGTTACTACACCGTTGGCGACATGACCCAAGGCCTGGGTTGGGAAATGTACCGCTACCCGATCAGCCTTGACCGCTTGCTGGCGGGCAACTCGACCGAAATGGCCATGCAGGCGCACAAGGTGCAGTGGCTGAACCCTCCGCAACCGCAGCCGCATGACGTGCTGATCAACAAGACCGGCTCGACGGGGGGCTTCGGGACTTACGTGGCGTTTGTGCCGAGCAAAGACGTTGGCATCGTGATCATGGCCAACAAGAACTTTCCGATTCCTGAGCGGGTGAAGATCGCCCACAAAATCCTCAGCGCTGTCACTGACTGAAAATCAAAAGATCGCAGCCTGCGGCAGCTCCTACAGGATCGGGTTTTCACTCGGTCAATGTAGGAGCTGCCGCAGGCTGCGATCTTTTGTCTTTAAAGCTGAGCCTGCAACTTCCAGCCGATGACATCCATCAAGTCGCAACTGTCCCGCAACGGGATCGCCATCACCCGGGCGAAATCCTGCAGCAGCAAGGCGTCATGTCCCTTGCCGTCACCCAGCGCCAGGGTTTCCATCAACTGCGTCACACAACGCAAACGGTAAGCCGCCGTGCCATGCAGCACATCCACGGGCGCCTCGCGGTCGATCAGCAGAGCGGGAATCTTGCAGTCAATCCCGGTCAGCGGAATGTATCGCGTCATGCTGCACCTCCCTGTTCAATGTTGCGTCGCCGCTGGTGGATCGAGATTGTCCAGCGCACGGTTGACCAGCAACTCGCCGAGCACCGCCAACTGCTGAATCGACAGGGCGAGACTGCGCGCTGAACCTTGCAGTTCAGCGGCAAGGTCTGTGGTCAGGACATTGAGTGAGGCGAGGGTTTCGCAAGCGTGGCAGAGCAGCGTCGGGGTATCGATATCGGGGACGATGGTGAAGAGATGGCTGATGGGATCGGGGTGACGGGGGTTGCGTAATCGGGGGTTGTTGGCGTCGAAGGATCCTGAATCCATGGGGGATTCGGGAGGGTTTGGCGTGTGTTTTTTCATAAGTAAATGACCTCTAAACATGGGAGAAAAAACTGCCAAACTCACTTCCACGAGAGGGTGGCAGCTTTGCGCAGGGGTGGAAGTCCGGGGAGGTCGAGAGACCCGGTGCACTCGAGAGTGCTCCTGCGCATAGCTGCCATAAGCAAACAATGTTGGCATAAAAACCGCCAACATGTGTTCACAGGCGCACATGCGCTCACGACCAACACCGGACTTCCACACCCGACCACTGTGTTTTGCAGCGGCCAAAGAAGACTATCCCTCCTCACCCAAGCCCACCAGTTCACCACCGCCGCCGCGACTTGCAGGAAAAATCCGACGAGGTTGAAGGGCTTTGCGTCGCAGCATGCAGAAACAGAAAAGGGGCGAGAAGATTGAATCCTCTCGCCCCTTTGACGTGAAATCGTCTCTACAACAACCGATCAATCATCCGGCATTTCCGGCGGCTTGGCTGGTTTCGCAGGCTTGGTCGGTTTGGCGTTCTTCGCGCCTTTGGCTGGTTCCGGCGTAGCAGCAACCGGCGCCTGAGCCGCAGCGGCCGCCTCCTTCTCAGCCATTGGCATGGCATCGATGGTGTCGAAGATCTTCTTCAAATCCACCGCTTTCGCTTCATCCCCGGAGGCCGAGAGTTTGGTCTCGCCGTCCTTGCCCACCAGAAACACTTTCGGATACGCCCCGGCTCCCAGTTTCAGCGAGCGCAGCAGCGCCATGGTGTCTTGCTGGCCCATGTCCTTGCCGTCGAGTTGACCGGACATGTTGAGGATGGTGTAGACCTTGATGTTGCGGTCGGTGACGCCCTTTTTGTTGGCGGGATCCTCCAGCGACTTTTTCAGGGCTACCCACACGGGGTCGACCGTGCTTTGTGCGATCACGATCAGCGGTCGGGCGCGGCCCATGTCCCCGGCGATGGGCGAATCGTTGTCAGCGGCGAACAAGGGGCCGGCAATCGCCAGCAAGAGTGTCAGGGTCAATGACCTGATGAGCATGCGCATCTCCTTTTGATATCCACGCTCTAATGATTGCGCATCGTGGCGATTGTTCCGGGACAACCCGGCAAATATCTTCCGCCTAGTCAGAAGCTTAGGACAGGCGCGACATTGCGCAACATATCCGAGGTGATCGCAACGCGGATTTGATTACCTTTTATGACCGCATTAGGGTGGTGGTTCTGCCCATGAAATGGAGTTCACCCGCATGCACATCGATTACCTGTGCGATCACCCCGAATTGATTGAAGAACTGGCCACGCTCAACTTCAAGGAGTGGGGCGAGTTTCGTCCCGGACAAACCGTCGAGGACCGTATCGAACACATGCGCGAGTCCTGCGGCAAACGTGCCGTGCCGAGTGTCGTGGTAGCGCTAGAGGGTTCGCGACTGCTGGGCGGGGCGCTGCTGATCGAAAGTGATCTGAAGCTGCGCCCGAACCTGACGCCGTGGCTGGCAGGCGTTTATGTGAAGGCTGAGGAGCGCGGTCGCGGGATTGCTTCGCAACTGGTCAATCGAGTGGTTGCAGAAGCGGCGGCGCTGGGCGTGCCCGAGTTGTATCTGTATACCGACACGTCGCAGTCGCTGTATGCGCGACTGGGTTGGGAAGTGGTTGAAGAGCTGGTCTACGACGATTTGCCGGTGACGGTGATGAAATACGTCATTGAGCGTTAACCCGTGGTGAGGCGGCGCGCCGCAAGCTGTGCCGCCTCACTCCAGCGCTGAATCGAGCACGGAGAGCAATTCTGAAGGATCGACAGGTTGTCCACCGAGCTTGAGCTCACCGCTGTCGAGTTCAACACTCAACCTCACCGACGACCGATCGCCCGGGTATTTGCGCAACACCAACTCGATGCCATTGCCCGTCTCGTCAGCGGTACCGAGCAAATCCCACAGGCTCTCGCTCAGATCCAGCAGCACTCGCTGGTGCTGCAAATCGACCACCCGCGGCGCGTACAGCCAATGGCTCATGCGCATCTCACGCGGTGAGACGGTGATCGCGAGACGGCCTTCGCAGTGGACAGTGGTTTCACTCATGGCCGGATCAGAACGCCAGTTTGTAACCGATCAGCACCAGCATCGTCGCCAGGCACGGGCGCAGCACTTCATCGGAAATGCGTCCGGTCAGGTGGCTGCCGAGCCAGATGCCTGGCAGCGAGCCGACCAGCAAGAAGCCCAGCACACCCCAATCCATATTGCCCATGCTCGCGTGGCCAAGGCCTGCAACGAGGGTCAGCGGCACGGCGTGAGCGATTTCAGTGCCGACCAGACGGCGGGTCGGCAGCAGCGGATAGAGGATGAACAGCGCGACAGTGCCGAGGGCGCCCGCACCGATCGAGGTCAGGGCAACCATGGTGCCGAGGATCAGACCGGTGATCACGGTCATCACGTTCAGCCGTGAACCACTCGGGTTGTAGTTGCCGCCAGCGCGTTTGTGGGCGAAGTCGAGCAAGCGCTTCTTGAAGAAGATCGCCAGCGCCGTGGCGAACAGGACGAAGCCCAGCGCCTGTTTGATGATGGCGTTCATCACGTCCGGCGCGGTGTGCAGGGTGCTGAGGAACCACAAGGTCATCGCTACCGCCGGCACGCTGCCGAGGGTCAGCCAACCGGTGATGGCCCAGTCGATGTTCTTGTTCTTGCGGTGAACGAGGACGCCACTGGATTTGGTAATGGCGGCGTACAGCAGGTCAGTGCCCACCGCCGTTGCCGGGTTGATGCCGAACCACAGCAGGATCGGCGTCATCAACGAACCACCGCCAACACCGGTCATGCCGACGATAAACCCCACTACCAGCCCGGCAATCACCAGGCCGAAATTTGCCAATTCCATTAAACCGTCCAGAAAAACGACAGGAAAAATCTGGCCCGCAGCATAGCGATTTTTCTTATAACCACATATATCGATGCGGTCTATCGTTATGCCATATCGAATTCACCATCGCTTTACTGTAGGAGTGAGCCTGCTCGCGATAGCGGTCTATCTGTGACGGATTCAGTGACTGACCCTCCGCTATCGCGAGCAGGCTCACTCCTACAGGGTTAGGTGGTGGATGCAGATTCAGTGCACCCTTCGGCCCGGTTTGAAGCTGTGGTTTTTGTTGACCCACACCGTGGCCAGCGCGATCAGCGACAAAATCAGCAACGCCCACGGAAACGACATCGCTCCGGCCCGATCCAGCAACAACCCACCAAACAACCCGCCCCCGGCGATCGCCACGTTCCACGAAGTGGTGAGCATCGCCTGCACCACATCGACGTGATCACCAGCCGAATCCGCCGCCGAGGTCAACAGCAAAGTGGCCGAACCGCCAAACGACAATCCCCACACCGCCATGCAGGCGTAAATGACCAACGGCGAAGGCGCCGCCAATGCCAGTACCAGCGCCGTCAGCGCAAACACCGCGAGGCTGATCAGCGTCAGCCAGCGCAGCCAGCGATCAACCAGCATGCCAATAATCCAGATCCCCACCAGCGAACACAGGCCAAACACCAGCAGCACCAGATCGACCCGGTCAGCCAGCCCGGCCTGCATCAGAAACGGCGCAATGTAGGTGTAGAGAATGTTGTGCCCGAGCATCCACGTCAGCACCACGAACAACACCGGCCGCACACCCGGCAGGCGCAGCGATTCGAGCAACGGCAGACGCTCCTCGCTGGTTTGCCCCGGACGATCCGGCACGGCGATAACAATCCACGCGGCCAAAAACAGCGCCAGCGCCGACATGATCCCGAACGACGCGCGCCAGCCGATCAGATTGCCCAGCCACGTCCCTGCCGGCGTGCCCAGTGACAACGCCACCGGCGTGCCGAGCATGGCAATCGCCAGCGCCCGCCCTTGTTGATGCACCGGCACGATGCCGCGCGCATAACCGGCCATGATCCCCCACGACAACCCCGCCGCCATCCCGGCGAGAAAACGCGAAGCCAGGGTCAAACCGTAATGGCTGGAAAACGTGGTGACCGTGTTGAATAGCAGAAACCCGCCGACCGTCATCAATAAAACACGGCGTCGAGGCCAGCCGCGCGTGGCGACGGTCAGCGGAATCGCCGCGACAATCGAACCCAGCGCGTAGAGCGTCACCAGTTGCCCGGCGAGCACTTCACTGACGTTGAGCCCGGCGCCGATTTGCGGCAGCAGCCCGGCGGGCAGGGTTTCGGTGAGGATGGCAATGAACCCGGTCATGGCGAACGCCAGCAACGCGGCGTAGGGCAGTTTGTCCGCACGGGCGGTGCGGTCGACGCGGCTGAAATCGGCGCTGGCGGGGTCGGTCATGACGGGGGCGGCTCCATTTTGATCAATAGCGGTGACGGATTGTATACAAAAACAACCTTCACTATTCGATCAATGTGGGAGCGAGCCTGGTCGCGAATGAGGTGGACCAGTCAACTCTTCAGCGCCTGAAGGAACGCTTTCGCGAGCAGGCTCGCTCCTACATTGGATCTCTGCACACCACAAAAACTTGTGGGAGCTGGCTTGCCAGCGATGAGGCCAGGTCAGGCAACACTGCTTTGCTTGACCCACCGCTATCGCTGGCAAGCCAGCTCCCACAGGGTTTTGTGGTGAATTGATCATCACCGCCCAAACAGAACTCACTGCACCGGCAAGAAATTCAGGAACAGCAAACTCTGCGCGTAGTTAAGGCCGATCCGCCGGTAACGCTCATCAAGCATCTGCGTGATCAGGTCCAGCCGCGCAACGATTTTGCCGAACTCGGTGGCGAAGCTCAGGTTACTGCCCTCCTCCGAGATCTCATTGGAAAACAGCAGCGGCTGACCTTCCTTGTTCTGTCGCTGGGACAAGATCCACGTGGCTTTTTCGATATTGCGTGCGGCGTTGTGAACGAACGTCGGGTTGATCGCGTCCGTCATATAGAACTCGGTGCGATTGCCATGGGCGGTGACCAGCATGCTGCCGATGGCATAGATGAACGCGCCGACGCGGTCACCGAGAAACTCCGGGCTCATCGCATAGCTCAGCGCCGCCAGATCCTTTCGACCACCCAACACCGGCAGCGGCTGTTGCTGCTCTACGGCCATCCGCACCTGCTTCACAGCGGCATGGATGTTGAGAAAGCCTGACTTGCGCAGCTCGTCCGGGTTGCGCAGGTACAGCTTGGCTTGCAAGCGATAGAGGCTGCTGAGGTTGTCGCGCATCGCCAGCGTGGCCATGCGGTCGACGCTGGTCTGCAGGAACTCCTGCGGCTTCCCTTCACGCATCTGATTGAAGAAGCCGTTGCCGTCCTGATGACTGCAACCGCTGAACAGCAGCGACGACAAACACGCCAGCAACAGGCACGGGCGGCGGAAAAAAGCAGCGATCAGGGCAAAAACTCTCGGCATGAAATCTCGAACAGGCACATTCCTGTGCGGCGGGAGTCACCGCATCCTGGCCATGGATAGAGCCGCTGATTGCGAAAAAGTGCAGTGGTGCGCACGACCAGCCGACCTTCGGTGCTTACCCCAAAAGCAATTAGTCTGTCTTTATTGTTGAAATAAACGATTAATCAACTATAAATCTTGATTGCAAACAAAAATAGCATGACTAGTTACGCTGTAGGAGCTGCCGCAGGCTGCGATTTTTTGACCTTGCCTTTGAAAACCAAAATCAAAAGATCGCAGCCTGCGGCAGCTCCTACACGGCATCGGCGCCATTTTGAAAACAACAACAAAAAGGAAGGTCAACCATGCTTCAATCCCGTCACCTGCTCTCCGGCCTCGGACTGTCCCTGATGATCGCCACCCTCTCCGCCAACGCAGCCGGCCTCAGCGCCGAACACAAAGCCTTCGGCAAAACCAATGACGGCACGCCCGTCGAGCAATACATCCTGCGCAACAGCCACGGCATGCAAGCCACCGTCATCACCTACGGCGCGACCCTGCAATCGCTGAAAGTGGCGGACAAGCACGGCAAGTTCGACGACGTCGTACTCGGCTTCGATGATGTGCAGGGCTACCAGAAAGGTACCGCCTATTTCGGCGCGACCATCGGCCGTTTCGGCAATCGCCTCGCCGAAGGCGCGTTCGAACTCGACGGCAAGCGCTATCAAGTGCCGCAGAACGACAAGACCAACGCGCTGCACGGCGGCACATCGGGCTTCGACAAGAAAGTCTGGAAAGCGCAGGAAACCAAGGACAAGGACTCAGTCGGCGTGACCCTGACCTATCTGTCGGCGGACGGTGAAATGGGCTTCCCCGGCAACCTCACCACCGAAGTGACCTATCGCCTCACCGACAACAACGAACTGCGCATCGACTACAAGGCCAGCACCGACAAACCGACCGTGCTCAATCTGACCAACCACAGCTACTTCAACCTCGCCGGCGCCGGCAATGGCGACATCCTCAAACAGCTCGCCACCCTGCACGCCAGCCATTACACGCCGGTCACCGCCAAACTGATCCCGACTGGCGAACTGGCACCCGTGGCCGGCACGCCGATGGACTTCAGCAAGCCGACCGCGATCGGCACGCACATCAAGGCTGATCATCCGCAGTTGAAATTCGCTGAGCCGAAACAGGGTGGGTTCGATTTCAACTGGGCGCTGGATACCAAGGGCGATATCGGCAAAGTTGCGACTGAGGTGAGTGACCCGCAGTCCGGTCGCGTGCTGCAGTTGTTCACCACGGAGCCGGGTGTGCAGTTCTATACCAGCAACTTCCTCGACGGCACCGTCAAGGGCAAGGGTGGCAAGGTGTATCCGCACTGGGGCGCGTTTACTCTGGAGACTCAGCATTATCCGGATTCACCGAATCAGCCGGACTTCCCGAGTACACGGCTTGATCCGGGGCAGACTTACAGCCACAGCGTGGTGTTGAAGTTCTCCGCGAAATAACCTCCAACGCTGATCGTTCCCACGCTCCGCGTCCCTTCGCGAACTGGAACGCGGAGCGTCCCTTGAGGCATTCCATTGTTGCGCGTGGGAACGATCAATCACCAAGGAGATTACAGACCCACACGCTCCAATCCCTGACGCATGCCTTGATCCGCCTGCTCGCACCATTGCTTCAGCGTCAGACTCGGCGGCAGATTGGCCTCCAGGGTTTTGTATTGACCATCGTCCAATACTTCACCCTTGCGACCATGGGCCTCGTTCTTATCGCCGTCGCTCTTGTCCATCTGCCCTGGAATACCAGCAACAAACGCCACCATTTTATTGGCGTTCGCAGTGCTTTCAGCTTTCAGGAAACCTTTGTCGACGCAATGGTTAATCAACCCGGACATGTTGCGCCCAGTGTCGTACATCCCTTTCAACGTAGCGGCGTCCGGTCCTTCTGCGTGAGCAACATTGACGGTGCCGAGAGCGGCGGTCAGTGCGAGGATCAAAGCGGTGTTCTTCATGTTTATTCCTTTAATGGATGAAGCCAGGTTGTTTACTTGCAGTATTCCTGAGGGCGAACGAAGAGCTCACCCTCGCGGATTCAACTGACCACCGCTCCTTTCGGGCCACTGGCAATCAGCGCGGCCCCGCAGGCGGTTTTCATGCCGTCCAGCGCGATGGGCGTTCCATCGACGGTGTAAGTGCTGCTGCCTTCGGCAATTGGAAAAATGCCTTTGCACAGAGGACAACTGACTTTGTGGCCAACCCCTGCGATGGGCTTGCCGTTGAGGTCAGTCTGGGAAAAGGCTTCGAGGACTTTGCCACCGTGAGTGGTGGAGTCGCCCAAGCGAATGGCGTCTTTCATGTTGTCATTCCTTCGACTACGAGGGTTGACTGCAGCCTCGATCAATTTCGCGTCTTTCGACCACCAATGGCAGAGAGTTTTATCAGAGGCAGGTTGCGTTTAATCAACCTTCAAAAACGTGGCCTGCCCCTGATATATTTCATAAATTTTTAGAGATTAAAAAGTGGCTATTCGGCTGCAATTTGACCGAGAGTCAACCTACACGCGGAAGGCCTCATTTAAGCCAACCTCTTCATCCTCGTCCCCATCTTCAAGACACCTGAAATTTCTTCCATTGAGTGCTTTTTTAAGTAGGGCGTACAGTTCTGCTGATTGGAAATTCACTTGGAGCCACAGGGATTCATCATCCCCATAAATGAGACGAGTATCGTAAGCCCCACTGCTATTCAACGAGTGATCCTTCAAATAAAGATCACCGTCGCCCGAGCGAACACAAGCACTACTAGCTTTAACAATGTCGATGACATGCTGAGCTGTAGAGTTGTCGTCAAACACCAATTTGTATTCATAACTCATGATCCGTGTGGTCTCCCTCGGACAGCTGGTAAATCGGCAGGATTACGAATGCCAATGTGAGTTTTATTAGGATCGGTGGAAACTTTACCCTCATCATCCAGTTGATGATTGGACGGATCCTGTTTATGGATGTGTGCATTGTTGCCAGATTTGTGAGGGCAGGCATTCAAGTTTCCGTACTTGTGAACCCTGACCTCTGAACCGTCTGCATGCTTCCAGGTTTCGTTAACCCCATTGTCTTTGGTTTTCGAAAATCCGGCGCTGTTCAACGTTCTACCGGCGCGAGGAATACTCGTACCTTTCATCCGAGGTAGATCAGAAGAGGCGGAAAGGCCAAGTGGATCAATCCACTCCAGCGGGTTAGGTACGTAATGATAAAGGTTCAGTCCACCAGCCAGCCCAATCGGGTCCTGTGAAATGAAACGCCCTACCTCAGAATCGTAGTATCGGTAGCGATTGTAATGCAGCCCCGTCTCATGATCGTGATACTGCCCCTGGAACCGTATCGGGTTCATCACGCCATGCTGCTGCGCCCACTCCGAACGCTGCTCCGTCACCTGTCCCCACGCCTTGTACTGCGCGGTCCAGGCCATGTTGCCGTGCGAGTCCGTCAATTCCTGCGGTGTGCCGAGGTGATCATATTGGTACCAGGCCAACGCATCAAACGGTAAAGCCGTTGACTTGTGATTCCACACTGGATCTTCATCAAGGCTGTATTCACCGCTGTAATCCGGCAGCCCAATCAGATCAATTGGCGCATGCCGTACAGCCTGGGCCACAGGGACAAAAGTGCCCGGTTCGAAGACGTAGTGCACCGTGCGGCCGGGTTCGCCATCGCTCTGTGCCGGACTGCTTTCCCAGGCGAGGTTGTCACCATCCCAACCGTAAAGCGTGAGCCCGCAGCCAAGTTCGCGTTGTTTGCGGGCGTGTTCGTTTCTGTTCCAGAGGGAACCTGCTTCCGGGCGCTGTTTGTAATGCGCGCGGGAATTTTTGTGCAGGCGGCGTCCCAGTGCGTCGTAGGCGAAATCAACGCTGAGGCGCGGGTCTTCGAAATGCACCAGTCGATCAAACAGATCCCAACGCAGGTCGCTGCGTTGGCCGTTGTGCCAGCGCTGGATCTGGTTGCCGCGTTCGTCGTAGTCGAAGTGGGTGCCGGCGTATTCGCGCAGCAGGTTGTCGACCAGTTTGCTGCGCGGTGGGGTCAGGTCCAGTGGGCGGCGAATCTCTGTCGCCTTGTCGTCGAGCAGGTTGCCAGCCGGGTCGAAGGCGAAGGTTTCCACGCCTTGACGCGTTGCGGCGCTGAGCAGTCGGCCGACCGGATCGTAGCGATAGGCGAGCGGGCCGCGGCGGCTGTCATTGATGTCGGTCAGTTGGCCGGCGGCGTCGTAGCTGTACTCGCGTTTGAGCAGGGTGGATTTGTCGTCGCTGCGTCCCAGCAACTGTTCCTGCAAACGACCGGCCGGGTCCCAGCTCTGGGTTTGCAGCAGGTGGTTGCCTTGATGGCGGGCGACTTCGCGGTGCAGGTCGTCGCGTTCGTAGCCGATCAGTTCGTGTTCATCGAGGCGCAGGCCGAGCAAATGGCCGCTGCCGTAAGTCAACCAGCTGACGCGGTGGCCGTCGGGGCGCACGCTGGCGACTCGTTGGTTGAGCACGTCGTACTCGTGCTGCCAGATCGCGACGGTGGGCTTTTCCAGGCCGAGATAATGCTGGTGCTCGCGCAGCAGATTGCCGGCCGGGTCATGGAACCATTGCAGGCGGCTGTCGGCGTTGTCGGCCAGCACCAGATTGCCGTTGCCATCGTAGGCAAAGGTTTCGCTTTGCGACTGCTCGCCCAGGGTGGCGCGACGCTCGGTCAAACGGCCCATCGGGTCGAAGCTCAAAGAGATGACGCGTTGGCCATTGATCGATTGCGCGAGGCGGCCGGTGAGTGGGTCGTACTGATAGCGCGTGCTGCGGCCGTCGAAACCGCGTTCCTCGAGCAGACGACCGACCGGGTCGTAGTGGAAGTGCGCTCGTTGTTCGTTTTCGTTTTCCAAAGCCGTTAACCGTCCGAGACGGTCCCAGCGATAGCGCAGGGTTTGCTCGGCGGCATCGACACGCTCGGCGATCAAACCGGCGGCGCTGTAGCTCCACGTGGTGCAACGATCAAGTCCATCAACGTGCGCCAACAACCGACTTTCGGCGTCGCGCTCAAAGCGCTCTTCGGTCTTGTCCGGGTGCTTGATCAGCACCGGTTGGCCGGCCTTGTATTGGTATTCGGTGGCGTTGCCGGCAGCGTCGGTGAAGCAGATCATCTGCCCCAGTTCGTTGTACTCCCACGCGCTGGTTTTGCCCGAGCAATCGACGTACTCGACCAGTTGTCCGGCGTCGTTGTAGTCGAGGGTTTTTTCGTTGCCGTTGGCGTCCTTGATCGCGGTGGGCTGGCCGGATTTGTTGTAGGCGTATTCGGTTTTGTTGCCCAGCGGATCGAGCGCTTCGACCAAGTTGCCTTGGTCGTCATAGGCGCGCTGCCACTGACCGCCCTCGGCGTCGCTGATCTTGATCAGCAGATCCTGATCATCGTAGGCGTAATGCATCACCGTGTGATCGGCGCGGATGTGTTCGAGCAGGTTGCTGCGTTCATCGTAGCTGTAGCGATCGGTGCTGCCGTCGGCATTGACGCGGCGCACGATATTTTTCGCCTCGTCGCGGAAGAACCATTCCGAACGCTCGTCGGCGTAACGGATGCGGTAGGTGTAGCCAAGGATGTCGTAGTAGTGCCAGGTCTCGTTGCCGAGGGCATCGGTGACGTAGGTCAGACGAATGTTCTCGTCCCACTCCAGGCGCGTGTCGAAGCTACCGTCATCGGCCCATTCGCGCACGGCTTTGGCCTTGGCGCTTGAACCGTTCCACTGCAGGTTCAAGCCGCGCCCGGTGCGGTCGGTGTAGCGGGTGATCAGGTGGTGCTGGAACTGATACGCCCAGACGGCGCCGTTCTCGTCCTGCGCCTGAATCAGGTCGCCACAGGTGTCGTACTGATAGGCGCAGAGCTGGCGCAGTGGTTCGCCGTCAACGATCTGCCAAAGGCCGATAAACCGGCCGTGATCGTCGATCATCGTGCCGAGGTGCAAATGGACTTTGGTGAAGTCGTTTTCCTGATAGGTGATCAGATCCGAGAGCAGCGAGTGTTCGCCGTGACGATGTTCGTAATGCAGCATCATCCCGGCGCCGTTGCGCAGTGAGATATTGCTCAGCACATAGCGCTGGCCACGGCGGACGTAGGTTTCCTTGCGTTCGAAACCACGGCACAGCAGCAACTGATCTTCGCTGTTGCGGACCAGGGTGATGTTTTCGATGGCGTCGTAGTGGAACAGGCCGACTTTTGGCAACGGATAACTGTGGTCGCGGCCGTCAGCGCCGTAGAACGTCAGGCCATCGTCCATGCAGTCGAAACGCGTGGTGAATTCGCTGATCCAGCGAGCGCCGAGTTCGCTATGATCGTAGGCATCGAGGCGCGAGTTGTAGGTGCGCGTCCATTCGATCGGGAAGGGGCCGGGCAGGCTGAAATCGGTATGGCTGAGGCTTTCAGAGCCTATGGCGAAATTGATACTGCGCCCCGTGCTGGCGCAGGCGCAGTTTTTTTTCGGCTCGGGTGCGTGAGTCGCCGAAGCCTGTTGGCCGTTAGAGGCCAACTGCCCCTCGGATGCCGTACGCTTCGCCTGACCGGTCTTGTCCGGGTGGACCGCGGCGTTCTGCCCATGGGCATTGCGCTTGCGCCACAAGGTCACGGCACTGGAGAGGATCAGCAGCAACCAGCCGATCGAGTTCTGCACCGACTCATCGTCGAGCTTGCTCAACTGCGTACGCAGCTCCGGGCCCATGGCGCGCAGTTTTTTGGTTTCGTCAGAAACGGTTTTTTTGAAGTCATCGGGGACAAGGTTTTGCGCCACGCTGTTGGCCAGGCCTTTGCCTGCCGACTTCAGGGCGCTGTTGGCAGCCCCAAAAACATTGCTGAATGACGCCAGCGGATCATTCTTGAATTGATCGGCTGCGGCGCTCGCCTGGGCGCTGGCTGCATTCAGATCACCTTTGGCATCCAGATTGCCGAACGCCACCGCTTCGATGCCTATTGCAATCTGATCAATGATTTCTTCGCCGAGCTTGCCAGCGTCCGCCAAAATGCCCGGTAACTTGCCTTTGGCTTGCTCAACAAAATCATCAAGCGTGCCGATAATCGAGGCGTTCAGGTGGCCGACCAGCACCTCGATCACGGAAGTGCTGAGCAACACCTTGCTGCTGGCCCTCATTTCCTGACGCACCAGAAACAGCGTCGGGCGCAGGGTCATCCGCGCCGCGGCCATCGACGGCGGCAACGGCAAGACGCCGATCAGGTTGATGCCAAGACTGGCCCAAGCGAGCAAGTCGCGTTGCTTGGCGTTCGACAGGGTGACGATGTCACCCAGCGCATCGACTAGCGCCATGATGTTGCCCACCACCGGCAGGAAGCCGGCGTAGTTCTTGATTCGATCAAGCGTGACCACGCCATCCGTAGCCGATTGCAGCCACGCATCAAAGGTTGCCGCACTGCTGGCGACGTCCTGAATGTCGATGGCATTGAGTGGAACGATGGCAACTTGAGGTTCACGTTTTACAGCAGCTACTTCAGTGGTCATGACAGCATCTCACCCGCCAACAGGCCTGGGGTTTTCAAGGAAGGTTTTGGAAGCGTTGGCGCGGGAAGAGTCGGTAGCTGTCCGCCCTTGCTCGCGGCGCCGAGGATGCTCGACGCACTCGGCAACGCCGCACTCGCCAGTTTCGGCAACCCGGCCACCCCGCCCTGCGCCAAGCCTTTCACCTGCTGCGCCGTTTGCATCGCACCTTGCGCGGTCTGCATCGCACTCATCCCTGTTTGCGCCATGTCCTTACCCTTCTCCAACATCTCCCAGCTCTTGCTCGGCAACACCTGCGCGACCATCGCCTGCACCTGACTCGGCACCTCTTCGGCCCCCGGCGGATTCAACGGCCACTCCGGTTTGCCGATGTAACTGCCATCGCTCCAGGTGTCCGCCGGATCCTTGCCGAACAGCACACGTGCCGGCCCCGGTGCAGCGCCGGCGACGCTGGCAAAACCCTTGCCGTCGAGCTTGCCCTTGATGCTTTTGCCCAGCGCATCGATGACTTCGTAATCGCCTTCCTTGATGCCCTGACGCCCGGCGTATTGGTTGAACAATTCAAGGTTGCCCTTGCCCGGTTTCGGTGGTTCCGGGAACACCCCGGCGAGACTTTTCGCGCCGGTGTAGGCGAAGTTCGCCGCGTGCGCGGTGTAAGGGCCGCTAGTGGCGTGGGTGATGCCGCCGGCGTTGTAGGTGGTGGCGCTGCCGCCGCCCTGGATCACCAGTTCGGTTTTCGCGGTGATGGTGATGCGGTCGGCGTTGGCGGTGATGTTGAGTTTGGCCAGCAGGTTGATGCTGTCCTTCAGTGCGCGCACGTCGATGTCGCCGGAGGCGGCGACCAGCCGCCAGCCCATGCTCTGCACGAACAGGCGCATGCCACGACTGGCGCTGGCCAGCAGGCGTTTGCCGATCGACAGACTGGTGTGGCCGGTGCTGCTCAGCGCCAGGTGTTCGCCGGTGGCGATGTGACTGGAGCGCGGTGTGGTCAGGGCGATGCCGGCGGGACTCGCCAATACCAGATGCGGTTCGGTGAATTCGGGGAATTCGTTGGCGGTAAGGTTCGCCGGACCACTGCCGAGCACGCCTTGATGCTGGGCGTGCAGTGCTTTGGCGACGTCGTCCTGATCGCCCGCCTCTTGGGCCTGAAGCTCTTTGGCTTGAACGGCGAATCCGTCCTGCTGATCGCTGGCCGTGGCGAGGCGTTCAGCGGTTTCCGGCAGGTCCTTGTGGTGTTTCGATTCGTTCGGCCGTGGCTCGGTGGTGATGAGCAGACCGGCCGCCGCACGCACCGCACCGTGGCGATCGGTTCTCAACTCAAACCCTTCGCCACGCGGCTGACCACCGCTTGGGCGTGGATGCGTCAGGTAACCGAGGTTGATCGCACTCGCGCCGTGATCACTGCGCAGCGCGATGCTGATCTCGCTGGTGGTGTCGTCGATGCGCAGTTCGTTGGCGCGGCTGCCCTTGTATTCCTTGCTCTTGACCGTGGCCAGGGTCTTGAAATCCGGGAGTTTGTACGGCGGCAGATTGGCGCCGTGGTACAGGCAACCAGTGATCAGCGGCTGATCGGGATCGCCTTCCAGGAAGGTGATCAACACCTCCATGCCGACCCGTGGAATGTTGATCGAACCAAAAGTCTCGGCTGCCCAGCTCGACGCGACGCGCATCCAGCAACTGGTCATGTCGTCGTGCTTGCCTTCGCGATCCCAGAAGAACTGCACCTTCACCCGGCCGTACTGGTCGCAGTAGATCTCTTCGCCCTCGGGGCCGCAGACCACCGCACTTTGCGTGCCGAGAACTTTCGGTTTCGGGTGATCGAGCGGCGGACGGTACGGCACGTCCCACGGGATCGCGCTGAAGCGGTTGCGATAGCCCTGGTGAAAATCGTCCTTGAGGTCGGTGGTGTCGCTGGTCACCGACTCTTCCAGCACCTGCGGTTGCTTGCCTTCGTGGAAGATTTCGGTGAGCAGCCAGAGATCGTTCCACGTCGGGTTGGCGTGCTCGGTCAGGGCGAGGAAATGCCCGCTGACGAGGATCGGCTGATCGCTGTTGCCCTCGGCCAGACGGTAGTCGCTGCGATGGCGTTCCAAGGCGCGATTGGCCAGGTGTTTACCACGCTCGCGATCAACGAAACGGCCCGGGTAATCGTAGTCCTCAAGGTCCGGCTGGGCGCTGCTTTTGGCGTCGCTTTCCAGCTCGATCTTCGGTTTGACGAAGTCGTAATCGCGACGCGTGGTGCGACTGGTGCGCGTGGCCAGACGCAGGCCGAAACGCTTGACCACCGGTTTGTCGGCGACCAGTCCGGAATCTTGCTGATAGGCCACGGGCGCGAGTTTCGGGAACACCGTCTGGTCATCGCCGAAGGTCAGTTTGTGGCCACTCGACGTGTGCTGGAAGTGGTAGTGAATGCCCTCCTCCTCGCACAGGCGCTGGATGAAATCCAGGTCCGACTCGTCGTACTGCACGCAGTAAATGCGCTCGGGATAAATCGCGCTGAGCTGGAAGTGGTAATCGCTGGCGAGGATGCCGTGTTCTTCCAGGACCTGGCTGATGATCTGCTGCACGGTCATCTGCTGGAAAATGCGCTGATTGACCCGGTGCGCGAGGTACGCCAGTTGCGGGCGCAGGGAGATCTTGTAACGAGTCAGGCGTTTGCCCGCCTCGCCCTGAGCGATGCTGTAGACCAGCCCGTGAATGCCGCTGCCGCTCGGCGACAACTGCAGAAACGCCAGTTTGTGCAGCACGCTTTCGAGGTTGATCGAAGCCTTTTCGCTGACCAGTTCCAGCTCGAATTCGAACGGCGTGTTGAGGGCCTCGCGACCGGTGAACGACAGCACTTGAAAGTCGCTGTCGATGCCATCGACGGTCAGATTGAAATGAGGCTGGTTGGCCGGTGAGAACATCCCTTGTTCCTCGCGCAGTGCTGCGACGCGCAACAGCCCTCAAGGGGCTATTGGCAAAAAATTCTTTAGAAGTGAATCCGCCCCGACCAGTTATGCCGATCAGGGCGGTACAACCATCAGCCGTAATTAAACGACTGGAGCACGCCAGTCATCGGAACCCGAAGTACCGGAAACTTCGTGGGTCCAGGTGATTTTGCGGTAGGTGAACTGCACTTCTTCCAGGTGGGTGAAGTGCGCGTTGCCTGGGTCCTGGCAGTTGTGCATTTTGTTGTTGATGGCGACGATGATCGCGTCTTCCAGTTTGGTGGTGTAGTAGTGCTCTTGGGTGCCTTGAGCCGAAGTACGGTACCACTGGATAACGATTTCGCTCATGCGTTCGCCGGAGGTCAGCGCCGCTTGCAGCAGCGGCGAAGCCTTGTCGTAGACCTTGGTGATGACCACTGGCTTGTGCACGCGCTGACCGGTTGGCTGACCGGATTGCGGGTCACGCGGGATGATCACGTCGTGGGTGAAAGCCTGCACCATGACCTGGTCTTCGTGGCCTTCCTGAAAGGTGTTGCCAACGGAGTCAGCGGTGAATGCGCCTGCAGTGATCAGGCCTTGTTTTTCGCCGGTAACCGACATGTACGCTGGTGTTGCCATGGGGTGCTCTCCTTGCTTGAAAGACATACCTCTCAGGCACCATTGCCTGAAAAGGATGGCTATGCGCCATCAAACTTCATGCCAGCTTTTATGCAACCCATACAGATCAAGGCCCCGAGCTCATCGACTGATCTTTTCCTGTGATCAAGCCAATGAAAAACAAGGGAAAGTGCGCAACTTCTTGCGCAGTGGTGTGCAAGAAGTTGCGCACTTAGCTGGAGGCCATGAGCTACGCGGTCTGCAGAGCCTTGCCCGGGTGGAAACAGGCAAGGCACTGCGCAACTTCTTGCGCACTTGTACGTGGATGGATAAAGAAGAGCGCCAGATCAAAAGATCGCAGCCTTCGGCAGCTCCTACATGGGAAACCGCTACCCATAAGGAAAGCGCTGCCGAAGGCCGCGATCTCTTTGCTTATTGAACCCCTGAGCTATCCTGCTGCCCACTAAAAGGTATCGACACATTCAGCAAGGAGGTTTGCATGCGTACCCTCGAATTGGCCGGCGTCCAGGTTCCGGTGATTGGCCAAGGCACCTGGCGCATGGGTGAAGATCGCTCGGCGCACAAGCGTGAAGTGGCGGCGCTGCGCACGGGGATCGAGCTGGGCATGACCCTGATCGACACGGCGGAAATGTACGCCGAGGGCGGTGCCGAAAGCTTGGTTGGCGAGGCCATCGCCGGCCTGCGCGATCAGGTGTTTCTGGTGAGCAAGGTCTACCCGCACAACGCCAGCCGCAAGGGCATCCCGCAAGCTTGCGAGCGCAGTTTGCGCCGGCTCGACACCGACTACATCGACCTCTATCTGTTGCACTGGCGCGGCCAGTATCCGCTGGAGGAAACCGTCGAGGCCTTCGAACGCCTGCGCGAGGATGGCAAGATCGGCCGTTGGGGTGTGTCGAACTTCGATGTTGACGATCTCGAAGAACTCTCAAGCTCGGCCTGCGCGACCAATCAGGTGCTTTACAACCTCGAGGAGCGCGGCATCGAGTTCGATCTGCTGCCGTGGTGCCAACACCAGCGCATGCCGCTGATGGCCTACTGTCCGATTGGCCAGGGCGGTGCCCTGCTCGCCGAGCCGGTGTTGAAAGACATTGCCGCTCGTCACGGCGTAACGCCCGCACAGGTTTCGCTGGCGTGGATTCTGCGTCAGGATGGTGTGATTGCGATTCCCAAGGCTGTGCGACCGGAGCACGTGCAACTCAATGCACAAGCCGCGCAACTGCAACTGGAGGCCGGGGATCTGGCGGCGCTGGACCAGGTTTTTAAAGCGCCACAACGCAAGCAGCGGCTGGCCATGGTCTGAGCCAGCGGCTGGCGAGGGCTTCGCGATGAGAAGCACTGATCAGTACGACCCGTTCAACCTGCAACGCTTTGTCCAGGCCCAGGACCCGGTGTTCGAGCGCGTGCAACGCGAACTCGATGAGGGCCGCAAACGCAGCCACTGGATGTGGTTTGTCTTTCCGCAGTTCGCCGGCCTGGGCGGCAGTGAAATGTCCCGGCGCTACGCCATCGGTTCGGCCGAGGAAGCCCGGGCTTATCTGGCTCACGAACTGCTCGGCGCACGCCTGCGGACTTGCACGCAGTTAGTGCTGAAGGTGCAACAGCGTTCGATTGCGGAGATTTTCGGCCATCCCGATGACCTGAAATTCCATTCCTCAATGACTCTGTTCGCCCAGTTTGCCGCTGAAGACAGCGTGTTCAATCAGGCGCTGGAACGCTACTTCCACGGCATTCTCGACGAATGGACGCTGCAACTGCTCGACTCAAAACAGGCCCAGTTGCCCCCCGATCAGGGTTGAGAAATCGTCGTCGACAAACGGCAGAATCGCGTCCGCCACCGGTTGCAGTTGCCGGGTGATGTAGTGGTCGTAGTCGATCGCGGCGCGGCGCACTTCCAGCGGTTCGGGACCTGCCAGGGTGATGACATAGCTGATCCAGCCGCCATTCTGGTACTGCCGCGGGCGCCCGTGCTGGGCGTTGTAGTCGTCGGCCAGCCGCGCCGCACGCACGTGGGGCGGGACGTTGCGCTCGTAATCGTCGAGAGTGCGGCGCAGGCGCTTGCGGTAGACCAGGCGATCATCGAATTCACCGGCGAGGGTTTTGCGCACGTAGTCACGCACGTAATCCTGATACGGCTTGCGCTGGAAGATCCGCTCGTAGAGTTCCTGCTGGAATTGCCGGGCCAGCAGCGACCAGTCGGTGCGCACGGTTTCCAGGCCTTTGTAAACCATTTCATCGCTGCCATCAGCGCGGGTGACGAGGCCGGCATAACGTTTTTTGCTGCCCTCCTCGGCACCGCGAATGGTCGGCATCAGAAAGCGTTTGTAGTGAATTTCGAATTGCAGTTCGAGCGCGCTTTCCAGACCATATTCATCGCGCACATGCGCGCGCCACCAGTCGTTGACGTGTTTGACCAGCGCATGACCGATGTTCGCCGCTTCTTCCTGTCCGTGCGGGCGACGCAGCCAGACAAACGTTGAATCGGTGTCGCCATAGATCACCGCGTGGCCCTGCTCTTCGATCAGCTTGCGCGTGCGCAGCATGATCTCGTGACCGCGCAGGGTGATCGATGAGGCCAGCCGCGTATCGAAGAAGCGGCAGCCGCTGGAGCCGAGCACGCCGTAGAAGGCGTTCATGATGATTTTCAGCGCTTGCGACAACGGTGCGTTGTGCTCGCGCTTGGCGGTCTCACGACCTTCGGCCACCCGCGAAACGATTGACGGCAGACAATGCCGGGTACGCGAGAACCGCGCACCTCGGAAGCCCGGCACGGAGTCGCTATCGTCCGGGTGTTGCAAGCCTTCGATCAGGCCGACCGGGTCGATCAGAAAGGTGCGAATGATCGATGGATAAAGGCTCTTGTAATCGAGCACCAGCACCGACTCATACAGGCCCGGTTGCGAGTCCATGACAAACCCGCCGGGGCTGGCCTGCGGCGGATTGGTGCCGAGATTCGGCGCGACAAAACCCTGTCGGTGCATCAACGGCATATACAAATGCGTGAACGCTGCTACCGAGCCACCGCTTCTGTCCGCCGGCAGTCCGGTGACACTGGCGCGCTCGAGCAGAAAGGTCAGCAACTCGGTCTTGGCGAAGATCCGCGTGACCAGTTCGCAGTCCTTGAGGTTGTACTTGGCCAGCGCCGGTTTGTCCTCGGCGAACATGCGGTTGATCTCGTCCATGCGCTGGTACGGGTTGTCGATCGACTTGCCTTCGCCGAGCAGAGTCTGGGCAACGTTTTCCAGACTGAACGACGGGAAGCTCCAGGTCGCTGAACGCAGGGACTCGATACCGTCGATGATCAGCCGCCCCGCTGCGGAGGCGAAGTAGTGATTGCGGCTGCCGTGTTCGCGCCATTGCATCTCTTCGCCGCCACGGCCGATCTTCAGCGGCACGCCGAGGCGCCGCGCGTGCTCGTGGAGGATGCGCAAATCGAACTGTACGACGTTCCAGCCGATGATCGCGTCGGGGTCGTGACGGGCGAACCAGTCGTTGAGTTTCTTCAGAATGACCGTGCGCGAGTCGCAGTATTCAAGATCAAAGTCGACGATGCTGGCGTCGCCGTTCGGCGCACCGAGCATGTACACCTGACGTTCGCCGCACCCTTCGAGGGCAATCGAATACAACTCGCCGGTTTCGGTGGTTTCGATGTCGAGCGAGACAAGGCGCAGCTTCGGTCGGTAATCGGGGTCAGGTTTGAGCTTTGCGTTGAGCAATAAGCCGTCGGCATCGGGCGTGCCGCTGAACCGCACCGGTGCGGTGATGAAGCGCTCCATCAGATAGCGCTCCGGCGGGCGCACGTCGGCTTCGTAGACGTCGACCCCGTTGCGGTTGAGCGCGGTTTCCAGGCGCATCAACTGGCCGTGTTGCTGACAATACAGACCGAGTACCGGGCGATGTTCGAAATCCTGCAGGGCCAGCGGGCGCAGTTCGACGTTCTTTTCGTCGTGCAGCAGACGTTCGGCAGCCTCGCGCTGCTCGGCAGGAACAAAGGCCACCGACGGCTGATGCGGCAGGCGCACACGGCGCGGCCCGGCGTCGGTCGCCAGCCAGAACTCGACTTCGGTTCCGGCCGGCGTATCGCGCCAATGCCGGGTCAGGACGAAGCCCTGCGGTAAATCCACCACTGCAACCTCAGGAATTGAATCAGAAGGGCATTCTACGCGGCATTGCCTGGGATGACCCTGGCGATAAATCGCCGTCAGCCACGGAAAAAACCGGCAAATGACGTTTTTTGCGTGTTATCTGCCGCTTTGCCACCTTGCCCTGCGCGCTTGCGTCTACGATGCTTGGAGAACAACGACAACACCTGAGTAACCGCCATGAAGACCGTCGCCCAACTGCTCAAGCTCAAAGATCAGAAAAATCAGGAAGTGCACCAGATCAAACCTGATCACATGGTGCTCGAAGCGCTGATGAAGATGGCCGAGAAAAACGTCGGCGCCTTGCTGGTGGTCGAAGACGAAAAAGTGGTCGGCATCATCAGCGAACGCGACTACGCGCGCAAACTGGTACTGCATGGCCGCTCATCCGTGGGCACGCCGGTGCGCGACATCATGGTGGCGAACGTGATCACCGTCGACACCCACCAAACCGTCGACACTTGCCTGGGCATCATGTCGGACAAACGCCTGCGCCACTTGCCGGTGGTAGAGAACGGCAAGTTGATCGGCCTGCTGTCGATCGGTGACCTGGTCAAGGAAGCGATTGCCGAACAGGCGGAGTTGATCAAGCAGTTGGAGCAGTACATTCGCGGGGAATAAATCCCGAAGACACCACCGCCCCCTGTAGGAGTGAGCCTGCTCGCGATAGCGTTCTGTCTGCCACCTTATTTGTAGGTGACAGACCGCTATCGCGAGCAGGCTCACTCCTACATTTGAATCTGCGGTGTGTTCAGGACGGCCAATGCCGGGCAAACACCGGTGCCAGCACCGGATGCCGGTCAATTCGCTGCAACCACGCATAAAACCCCGGCCGCGTCTGGCGCAAATGCTCGCGGCTGCCCGCCCAGCGCGTCACCACCGCCGCCAGCACATCCAGCGCCCCCGGGGTTTCGTCATCCAGATACAGCTCGGCAGAAAACTGGTCGGCAAATACCTCCCAACTCCAGTGCAAACGCTCACGCGCGCCGGCCACCAGATTCTGTCGCGAGGCTTCGTCGGGCATCAGCAGCCAGCGCTCTGGATAATCGATGACGCCGATCGCTGCGTAGCAATTGCTGACGATGTAGACCAGACCGCGAATGGCCTGATCGCGATCATCCGCCTTGGCTGGCAGCAGGCCGGACTTGGGAAACGTCAGGCCCAGATGAATCAGGATCGCCGCACTCTCGGTGAGAGCGCTGCCGTCGGGCAGTTGCAAGGTCGGTATCTGCTTGAGTGGATTGAGCTGGGCCAGTGCCTCGGCGGCTTCGGTGCTGGCTTCGATATCAATGAAACGGTAAGCGATCTGGCACAGTTCCAGCGCCGCTTCGATGGCGGCTGCGCCTGAATTTCTGTGCCCGTAGAGCTGGTACATATCCAATCCCCCCGAAAAGACCATTGCCACAGGGTAGATGGCTGTAGCGTGGGTGTAGAAAAAATCTGCCTGTGTATCGGTTTTGGCACGGTTTTCCCATGCACTCGCGACTTGCGAATTCAAACCTCGCAAAACAGCGCTGGCGGTGCCCATCCCGCACCAAGAGCAATCATCGAACGCTATCCGCGTTCTTGTAAGGTGCGATACCGAACCAAAAGTTCGCGTATCCGAGCTGGCAACAAGGAGTTCACCGCGTGAATCTTCAAACGCTCTGCCGCATCACAGCCTCTTTGCATTTATCCGTTCGCCGCCGAGTTCATCCGAACAGTCCCGGCTGCCTTCTCACTTACTTTATTACCTGACACCTCGACAGCGCACTGCGTTCGGCAATGAGTTATTGGCCGACGGCAGCGTGCTATTTATTTTTTAAATAAGACTCGGGCAGTTATTGCACAACCGCAGTGTGCATTGAACGACAGCAGGATTGTCGAACAATAACTTTCAGTGCCATTGCAAGTGCACCAAAACTGCTCCACGGACTTGCACTATTCAATACTTCAAACAGTGATTTCATTTAAACAACAACAAGGAACATACCCCGTGAGCCGCTAAAACATTGACCCGCACCAATTCAGTCCGCCGCGCACCAGCAAGTGCCCTGGCCGCCAGCTGCGTAGCCGCTCTATCCCGCTAACCCGCGTGATATGGCGCACAGCCTGACTCGCCTGTGAAAAAGCTCCCTCAACCGGAGTAACGGCATTCTGCGCGCCATGGAAAAACCACGACAAGGGTAAAACTTATATAAATGCGACATGGGTAACACTCATGAAATACGCACTCTACATTTCAGCAACATGTGGCACAGCGGTTGCTATGTGTAACAAGCATGAGACACCGACAGTGCGCTCACGTAATAGAAGAACAACCAGGGAATGGCTAATGAACACTCGAAGTCGATGACGCCAAGCCAGTAAGTTTGCACAAGCCTTGTTAACCGGATAGTTCAACTATCGGCTTCTGCACACCTTGAAAGTTACACCCACCCACTCGAATATCCCCTGGATGTTCGGACGGCACCTTATTGCCCTTCATCAACCCGAGGGAGCTTTAATGAACGATGCGGTAAAGCACAGAACCCTGCCGGGGCCGTTGCGGGAAGCGCCAATTCCGCCGCCACCGGGCAGGCCGGCGTTTAAAGCCAATACCTCGCAACCCGGTGGTCTGAATAAACAGCAGATGGTGTTGCTGGTGGCGGTGTCAGCGCTGATACATGGCGGCGCCTGGTGGTTTCTCCAGCAATCGAAAACACAGCCATTGCCAACGCCGCCGCAGATTCCGGAAATGACCGTCGAGCTGACCAGCCCGACCCCACCGGCACCGCCCACTCCGGAACCGCCACCGCCGCCCCCTCCGCCACCACCGCCGGAACCTGAACAACCGGTAGAAGACGAGGACGCGGTCAAGCCACCGCCGAAACCGGTGGAGAAGCCCAAGCCGATCGAAAAACCAAAACCGGTCGAGAAGCCGAAACCGGTGAAAAAGGTCGAGCCGCCGAAAGCTCCACCGGCCCCGGCACAACCGGCTGCACCCGCTGCCCCGGCCACCCCGAGCGCACCGCCGGCCCCTGCCGCCGCGCCGGGTCCGGTCAAGGAATCGGCAGCGATTTCCGGTCTCGCCAGCCTCGGCAACCCGCCGCCGGAATACCCGTCGCTGGCCCTGCGGCGCAACTGGGAAGGCAGCGTGGTGCTGCGCATTCAGGTGCTGGCCAATGGTCGCGCCGGCTCGGTGACGGTGACCAAATCCAGCGGCAAACCGCAACTGGATGACGCGGCTGTTGCCGCCGTGAAGAACTGGAAATTTATTCCGGCCAAACGCGGTGACACGCCGATCGACGGCTTCGCCACCCAGACCATCGATTTCAAATTGCCGCAATAACCGAACGCTCAATCAACGCACAACCGAATAACGCAAGCGAGGTATCACCATGAACGATTTGTCTTCGATGATTGTCCCCGGCGTGCTCTGGGGTCTGGTGCTGTTTTCCGTGGTCAGCTGGGCGATCCTGCTGGTCAAGTCGGCGCAGTACCTGCGGCAGAAAGCGCAGAACAAACAGTTCACCAAAGCCTTCTGGGGCGCGCCGGATCTGCTCACTGCCGCCGAACACGCCAGCCAGTATCCGGGCTCGCTGGCGCGCATTGCCAGCAGCGGTTTCGAAGCGCTGCTGGTGGAAGACTCGCCGCGCACCACGCAACAACTGGCACACACCATCAACCGCTCGGATCGCCTGGAACGCAACCTGCGCCAGCAGATCCAGAAGGAACGCCGCTCGCTGGAAAACGGCCAGGCGATCCTCGCCAGTATCGGCAGCACCGCGCCGTTCATTGGCCTGTTCGGCACCGTGTGGGGAATCATGGAAGCGCTGAAAAGTATCGGCGAAACCGGCTCGGCCAGCCTTGAAGCGGTGGCTGGGCCGATCGGTCACGCGCTGATCGCCACCGGCGTGGGTATCGCCGTCGCGGTGCCGGCGGTGCTGATTTACAACTTCTTCCTGCGTCGTCTGAAACTCGCTTCGGCGGACATGGATGACTTCGCCCACGACTTCGACGCCCTCGCCTCGCGCAGTGCGTTTTCCATCAGCCGTCAGGCCATCGCCAGCAAAACCACAGCCGCCGTGCGGGAGGCCAGCTGATGTCGTTCTCCACTCAAGACAGCGATGAAGTACTCAGCGAAATGAACGTCACGCCGCTGGTCGACGTGATGCTGGTGCTGCTGGTGGTGTTCATCGTCACCGCGCCGCTGATGACCAACGCGATCAAAGTGAATCTGCCGAAAACCGACGCCGTCGCCCCCGCCGAAAAGAAAGACCCGGTGGTGGTCAGCGTCGATCAGGACGGCAAGTTCTATCTGGCCAAGACCGAGCTGGCACCGGAATCGCTGGAAGCCAGCCTCAAGGAGGTCAAGGCCAAGGACGCCGAAGTACGCGTGCAGTTGCAGGCCGACTCCGCCGTCAATTACGGCCAGGTGGCGAAAGCCATGGCGTCGATCGAACGCTCGGGCATCACCAAGATTTCGGTGATGACCACCCACTGAGTGCGGTGGCGGCCGGGTCTTGAGAGACGCGCCCGCCACCGCCCGCTGAATCCTGTCGCAATCAGCCGACCGAAAAACGCCACGCGTTTTCGGAGGGGATCGGCTTGCTTGAAGAAAGTGGTTTTCCGCACGCGGTATCACCGATAGCGGAGCAATGAGGGGCTCACAAGGCCAATTCGATAACGTCTAAAAAGTCGGAAATAACCATGCTGATGAACACTCCACGCTTCACGCTCAAACCCTTGGTGGCAACGATTTCTCGCCACCGTTTTGTTCCGTTGTATCTGGTGGCCATGGGGATGGGCGCCGGGACTGTGCAGGCGGCCGAGGACGACAACGCTTCGGTCCCGGCAGCTGCGGCGGTGGTTGCGCCGACCACGCAACTGCAACGGGTCGAAGTGACGGGCTCGGCGATTCGCCGGGTCGATGCGGAAACGGCGGTGCCGATCACCATTCTCAAGGCCGATGAACTGCGCAAACAGGGCGTGACCACCACCGCCGAACTGGTGCAGCGCATCACCGGCAGCCAGTCGATCAACAACAGCGCAGGCTCAGTCGGCGCAGCCACTGGCGGCGCCTCGTTCGCCGACATGCGCGGCATCGGCGCGAACAAGACGCTGGTGCTGCTCAACGGTCGACGTCTGGCCAACAACGCCTTGTCCGGCACCAACTCGGCCGGCGGCGCGGTGGATCTGAACATGATCCCGTTTGCCGCCATCGAACGCGTGGAAGTGTTGCGTGACGGCGCGTCGGCGCTGTACGGCACTGACGCCATCGGCGGTGTGATCAACTTCATCACCAAGAAATCCCTGACCGACGGCCAGTTGACCCTCGGCGGCGAAACCCCGACCCACAGCGGCGGCGGCCAAACCAAAGACATGAGCGCCAGTTGGGGCTACGGCGACCTGGAAGAGGACCGCTTCAACGTGCTCGGCGTGTTCAACTACAACAAGCAGCAGAACCTCGACGCCAACGATCGCTCGTTCGCCACCGACTACGCCCCCGGTCGCGGCCTCGATCAGACCTCCGGCACCGCGTTTCCCGGCAACTACAGCCAGAACGGCAACGCCACTAACCCGTTGGCCAACAGCAATTGCAACGGGCCGAACCTGATCGCCCGCGACGGCTTGTGCCGCTTCAGCACCCGCGAATACATCGATCTGGTGCCGCAGACCGAAAAAACCTCGTTCTTCGGCAAGACCACCGGCAAGCTCGGCGACGATCACAACGTCAATCTCGAATACTTCTGGTCGCGCAACAACAACGCCACGGCGATCGGCCCTGCGCCACTGACCGGCCTGAGCCTCGATTCTTCGTCGCCCTACTATCCAGGCAACGGCATCACCCCGGCGCCAACCGATTTCGCCCTCGACCCGACCCAACCGGTGGACGTCAACTGGCGTGAAACCGCTGCCGGCCCGCGGGAATCGAAAGACCAGAACACCAGCCAGCGCTTCCTGCTCAGTTTCGATGGTCTGGTCGCCGGCTGGGATTACAACGTCGGCGCCTCGTACAACCAGAACAAAATCGTCTCCAGCGTCACCAGCGGTTTTGTCAGCGATCAGGCGATGATCAATGGTCTGGCCAGCGGTCTGCTCAACCCGTTCGGCCCGCAATCCGCTGCCGGTCAGCAGTACATCGACGATGCGGCGTACCACGGCGCCTATTCCACTGCTGTGGGTCGTGTAGCCGGTTTCGATGGTCGTATCAGTCGTGAAATCGGCGACTGGTTCGGCGCCGGCCCGTCCGGTCTGGCGCTGGGCGGCGAGTACCGCAAGGAGAAATTCCATCAGGACTTCGAGTCGTTCGCCGGCGACATTCAGAGCCTCGGTATCGACCCGGCCGGCAGCGTTGAAGGCGACCGCAGCGTCAAAGCCGCCTACGCGGAAATCAACGTGCCGGTGCTCGACAGCCTCGAACTGTCCGCCGCCGTGCGTCACGACAAATACAGCGACTTCGGCAGCACCACCAACCCGAAATACTCGTTCCGTTATCAGCCGTTGAAAGAGCTGGTGGTGCGTGGCGCCTACAGTGAAGGTTTCCGTGCGCCGTCGCTGTACGAGCTGTATTCGCCGCGCAGCATCACCTTCACTCAGGGCTACTACAACGACCCGGTGCTGTGTACCGGCGGCGTGGTGCAACCGGGCGGCAACGGCGGCCGCGATTGCGGTCAGCAGTTCCTCAACCAGATTGGCGGCAACGAAGATCTGGCCCCGGAGAAGGCACGTAACGTGACCCTCGGCTTCGTCTATCAGCCGATCAACAACCTCTCGGTAGGTCTGGATTTCTGGTGGATTCACATTTCCAACCAGATCCAGCCGTTCCCGGAATCCACCGTGTTTGATCAGGCCGGTTCCTACCCGGATCGCTTCGTGCGCAACGCCGACGGCACGCTCAATTACATCGTTACCGGCAACGCCAACCTCGGCATCGTCGAAACCAACGGTGTCGACGTCTCGCTGGACTACCGCTTCCCGAACACGCCGTACGGTCAGTTCGGTCTGGGCCTGCAAGGCACCTATGTTGACGAGTACGACTTCCAGAGCACCATCAAAGGCCCGTTCACCGACAAGGTCGGCGACTTCCAGGGTGACGGCGTGATCGCGCGCTGGAAACACAACCTCACCGGTAGCTGGACCTTCGGCGCGGCGCGCGCAGCACTGACCAACCGCTTCACCACGGGTTACAACGACTACGACCGCGACACCCACGCGCGCGTGGCGTCGTATTCGGTGTGGGACCTGTCGGCCGGCTACACCTTCAACAAGGTGCTGGATGTCGATGCCGGAATGAAGAACGTGTTCGACCGCAACCCGCCGTTCTCCAACCAGGCTTACAACTTCCAGAGCGGCTATGACCCGCGCTACACCGATCCGCTGGGCCGCACCTTGTTTGCGCGCATGACGTACCACTTCTAAAGAACGAGCACCGCAAAACCCTGTGGGAGCTGGCTTGCCAGCGATGGCGTCGTATCAGTCGACATTTACTTCACTGACATACCGCTATCGCTGGCAAGCCAGCTCCCACATGGGGACCGGGTTTCTTCAAGGATTTTCAGGAGTGATTGCATGAGTTTTTTGCGCAACATGGCGGGCCTGCTTTTGGGCAGTGCGCTGCTGTGCACCGGCACCTCGGCGCTGGCCGGCGGCAGTTATGCGCTGACGGTTTACGGCGAAGCGCCGAAGTATCCGGCGAACTTCCAGCACTTTGATTTCGTCGATCCCAACGCGCCCAAGGGCGGTTCGCTCAGTCGCGCGTCGATGGAGATCGGCCAGTACAACTACATCAGCCCGTATGCCGATCAGGGCATTTCCGTGGTGCAGGTCAACGACTGGGTCTACTCGCCATTGGCGTTCCGTTCGCTCGACGAGCCGTACACCGTTTACGCACTGGTCGCGCAACAGATCGAGCGCGATCCCGATGGACTCTGGGTGCGTTTCACCCTCAATCCAAAAGCACGTTTCGCTGACGGTACGCCGATCACTGCCGAAGACGTGCGCTACACCTTCAACCTGCTGATGACCAAGGGCAGCCTGAGTTATCGGCAGCAATACGCCGACGTGCAGGACGTGCTGATCGAAGGCCCACGGCAGGTGCGCTTCACCTTCAAGAACAATCTCAACCGCACCCTCGCACTGGACTTGGCGACGATGCGCGTGGTCCCCGAGCACTGGTGGAAAACCCGCGACTTCGCCAATGGCGGCGGCTTCGAGCCACCGCTGGGCAGCGGCCCGTACCGGGTCAGCAAGGTCGACGCCGGGCGCAGCATCAGCTTCCAACGCGATCCGGACTGGTGGGGCAAGGACTTGCCGGTCAGTCGCGGCATGTACAACTTCGATACGCTCACGGTGAATTTCTACGGCGACACCGACGTCGCCCGGCAACTGTTGCAGGCCGGCGCGTTCGACTACAACCGCGAGTTCTCCTCGTCCGGTTACGTGGTCGGCTACGACAGCCCGGCGTTGCGCGACGGCCGCTTGCAGCAGTCGATTCTCGCCCCGGACAAACCCACCGCCGCCCAGGGCTTTGTGTTCAACCTGCAAAACCCGATCTTCCAGGATCGCCGCGTGCGTCAGGCGATCAGCCTGCTGTGGGATTTCGAGTGGACCAACAAGCAGATGATGCGCGGCTTCTACGTGCGCCAGAACAGCTTCTGGCCGAAGAGCGAAATGGCCGCCACCGCCCTGCCCGACGCCGAAGAATTGAAGATCCTCGAACCGCTGCGCGGGCAAGTCCCCGACGAGGTTTTCACCACAGTGTATGAAGCGCCGAAAACCGATGGCAGCGGCTACATCCGCGACAAGCAACTGCAAGCGCTGAAGCTGCTCGCCGAGGCTGGCTGGACGCCGCAACACAATCGCTTGGTCAATGCTGCGGGCGAGCCGTTGGAGTTCACTTTTCTCGACGGTCAGGGCGGCTTCGACCGCATGCTGCTGCCGTTCAAGCGCACCCTCGCGCAGATCGGCATCACCCTCAATCTGCGGCGGATCGATTCGGCGCAATACGTCAACCGCCTCAACGCCCGCGACTACGACATGATCGTCGTCGCTTTCCCGCGCAGCGGCGATCCGATCGTATCCCCCGGCCGTGAGTTGTACAGCCTCTACGCCTCGCAAAGCGCCACGCAAGTCGGCAGTTCCAACTCGATGGTGCTGGCCAACCCGGCGGTCGATCAACTGATCGACGGACTGGTTCAGGCCAACACCCGCGAGGCCATGGTGCATTACGCCCGCGCCCTCGACCGGGTGCTGCAATGGGGTTACTACATGATTCCCAACTACTACTCCAAAGGCACGCCGACGGTGTATCAGAACCGCTTCGGCATGCCGCCCGTGCAACCGGCGTACGACGAAGGCCTCAACACCTGGTGGGAGGTCTCGGCCAAGGCGCTGACCACGCAACAGATGCACACTCAGCTTGCGGGGGGCCAGTGACATGCTGCGTTATCTGAGTCGACGTTTGCTGCTGATCATCCCGACGCTGCTGTGCATTCTGGTGGTCAACTTCCTTATCGTGCAGGCCGCGCCGGGTGGGCCGGTAGAGCAAGCCATCGCCCGCTTGCAAGGCTTCGGCGGCCACAGCATGGGCGGCGGTGGCGAGGTCGCGGCGGTTGGCGGTGCAGGCCGCAGCAGCCGTGGCCTCGACCCGGCGCTGATCGAGGAGATCAAACACCATTACGGTTTCGACAAACCGCTGCACGAACGCCTGTGGCTGATGCTGAAAAACTACGCGCAACTGGATCTGGGCAGCAGTTTCTTTCGCGGCGCCAAGGTCACCGATCTGATTGTGCAGAAGTTGCCGGTGTCGCTGTCGCTGGGCTTGTGGGCGACGTTGATCACCTACCTGATTTCGATCCCGCTGGGCATTCGCAAAGCGATCAAGAACGGCAGCGCCTTCGATGTCTGGAGCAGCACGGCGATCATCATCGGCTATGCGATGCCGGCGTTCCTCTTTGCGATTCTGTTGATCGTGGTGTTCGCCGGCGGCAGCTACGTCAACTGGTTTCCGGTGCAGGGGCTGGTCTCGGATAACTTCGACAGCCTCAGCACCTTGGGCAAGGTCGGCGACTACCTCTGGCACCTGGTGTTGCCAGTGACGGCGCTGGTGATTGGCGGTTTCGCCACGCTGACCATTCTGACCAAGAACAGCTTCCTCAACGAGATCAGCCGCCAGTACGTGATCACCGCGCGGGCCAAAGGCCTGACCGAGCGCCGCGTGCTCTACGGCCATGTGTTCCGCAACGCCATGTTGTTGGTGGTGGCCGGTGTGCCGTCGGCGCTGATCGAAGTGTTTTTCGCCGGCTCCCTGCTGATCGAAACCATCTTCAACCTCGACGGCCTCGGGCGCATGAGCTACGAAGCGGCGGTGTCGCGGGATTACCCGGTGGTGTTCGGTGCGTTGTTTCTGTTCACCCTGTTCGGCCTGTTGATCAAGCTGATCGGCGATCTCTGCTACACCCTGCTCGACCCGCGCATCGACTTCTCGGCGAGGACTGCCTGATGTTCACACTTTCTCCTCTCGGCCAGCGTCGTGTTGCGCAGTTCAAGGCCAACCGGCGCGGACGCTGGTCGCTGTGGCTGTTTGTCGGCCTGTGCCTGATTTGTCTCGGCGGTGAGCTGATCGCCAACGACAAACCGTTGGTGATTCGCTATCACAACGCTTTTTACTTCCCGATCCTCAGCGATTATCTGGAAACCGATTTCGGCGGCGAGCTGCCGTTTCAGCCGGATTACGCCAGCAGCTATGTTCACAAACTGATCGAGGATCAGGGCGGCTGGATGTTGTTTCCGCCGATCCCGTTCAGCTATGACACGGTCAATTACGACCTCAGCGAACCGGCGCCGAGTCCACCGTCAGCAAGCAATTGGCTGGGCACCGATGATCAGGCGCGCGATGTATTGGCGCGGGTGATTTTCGGCACGCGGATTTCGATTCTGTTTGCGCTGATCCTTACCGGCATCAGTGCGTTTATCGGCATCGTTGCCGGGGCATTGCAGGGTTATTACGGCGGCTGGGTCGACTTGCTCGGGCAACGGGTGCTGGAGATCTGGTCGGGGCTGCCGGTGCTGTACCTGCTGATTATTTTGTCCGGGTTTGTCTCGCCGAGTTTCTGGTGGTTGCTGGGGATCATGGCGCTGTTTTCCTGGCTGGCGCTGGTTGATGTGGTGCGCGCCGAGTTCCTCCGTGGGCGCAATCTGGAATACGTCAAAGCCGCGCGAGCACTGGGTCTGACCGACAACGAACTGATGTGCCGGCATATTCTGCCCAACGCGATGACCTCCACCCTCACCTATCTGCCATTCATTCTGACTGGTGCGATTGCGACGCTGACTGCGCTGGATTTTCTCGGCTTCGGCATGCCCGCCGGCACCGCGTCGCTGGGCGAATTGATCGGTCAGGCCAAGCGCAACCTGCAAGCGCCGTGGCTAGGGCTGACGGCGTTTTTTGCCTTGGCACTGATTCTGTCCTTGTTGGTTTTTATTGGTGAGGCTTGCCGTGATGCATTCGATCCCCGGAGCTGAGATGAACGACAATTTGATCGAGATCCGCGATCTGCGCGTGGCCTTCGCCGGGCAAGAAGTGGTGCACGGTTTGAACCTGGATATTCGCCGTGGCGAATGTCTGGCACTGGTCGGTGAATCCGGCTCGGGCAAGTCGGTGACGGCGCATTCGATTCTGCGTTTATTGCCGGGCAAGAACGTCAGCAGCAGCGGCGCGATCCGCTACAACGGCGTGGATTTACTGCACGCCAGCGAGCAGCAGATGCGCGGTTTGCGCGGCAACCGCATTGCGATGATTTTTCAGGAGCCGATGACCTCGCTCAATCCGTTGCACACGGTGGAAAAGCAAGTCAGCGAAGTACTGGAGATTCACAAAGGCCTCAAGGGCCGCGCTGCCCGCGAACGGACTCTGGAGCTGCTGGAACTGGTCGGCATTCGCCAGCCGTTGCAGCGTTTGAAAGCCTATCCACATCAACTCTCCGGTGGTCAGCGGCAACGGGTGATGATCGCCATGGCGCTGGCCAATGAGCCGGAACTGTTGATCGCCGATGAGCCGACCACGGCGCTCGACGTCACGGTGCAGCAGAAGATTCTCGAGTTGCTGATCGAGTTGCAGCAACGCCTTGGCATGTCGCTGTTGCTGATCAGCCATGACCTCAATCTAGTGCGGCGCATCGCGCAACGGGTGTGCGTGATGCGCCATGGTGAAATCGTCGAGCAGGCGGATTGCGAAGCGTTGTTTCGCGCGCCGCAGCATCCTTACAGCCGCTTGTTGATCGAGGCTGAGCCGAACGGCGGGCCGGTGCCGAGTGAGTATGATCACAACCTGCTCGAAGTTGATGATTTGAAGGTGTGGTTTCCGTTGCCCAAGGCGTTGTTCAGCCGCCAGCAGGATTACATCAAAGCGGTGGACGGCGTGAGTTTCACCCTGCAACGGGGCAAGACTTTGGGGATTGTCGGTGAGTCAGGTTCGGGTAAATCGACGCTGGGTCAGGCGATCCTGCGGTTGGTCGAGTCCGAGGGCAATATCCGTTTTGGTAACAAGCAACTGAGCTTGCTCAATCAACGTTTGATGCGGCCGTTGCGGCGGCAGATTCAAGTGGTGTTCCAGGACCCGTTCGGCAGCCTCAGCCCACGGATGTCAGTGCAGCAGATTATTGCCGAAGGCTTGCTGACTCACGGCATCGGCACCGAGGCCGAGCGTGAGGCGGCGGTGATTCGGGTGCTGGAGGAAGTCGGCCTCGATCCACAGAGCCGCCATCGTTATCCCCATGAGTTTTCCGGTGGCCAGCGCCAGCGTATTTCCATCGCCCGGGCGCTGGTGCTGGAACCGGCGCTGATTCTGCTCGATGAACCGACTTCGGCGCTGGATCGTACGGTGCAGAAACAGGTGGTGGAGTTGTTGCGGCAATTGCAGATCAGGCATGGGCTGACCTATTTGTTTATCAGCCATGACCTGGCGGTGGTGCATGCGTTGGCGCATGACTTGATGGTGATCAAGGATGGCAAGGTGGTTGAGCAGGGTTCGTCGCGCGAGATTTTCGCCGCGCCCAAACACCCCTACACCCAAGAGCTCTTGAACGCCTCCGGCCTGAAGCCCGACACAAAACCCTGTGGGAGCTGGCTTGCCAGCGATGGCGCCGGGTCAGTCGACATCCCCTTCGCTGACCCACCGCTATCGCTGGCAAGCCAGCTCCCACAGGTATAGAAGTGGTCCAAAAAATATTTTTCAGGCACTGCATCCAAACACCTCCGCCACGGGTAGTCCTTGTAACAGCCCTCTTCGGCTGTCAGCGGTTTACCCTTTTCGGAGATAACACTGATGAACATCACCCAGCTGATTGGCCTCACCGGTTTGCTCGCCCTGTCCTCGACGACCTTCGCCCAAAGCAGCTATCCCGACGCGATCAAAGTCCCTGACGGCCACAAGATCGCGATGGAAACCACCGGCGTCGGTGAGATCACCTACGAATGCCGGGACAAAGCCAATGCGCCCGGGCAGACCGAGTGGACCTTCGTCGGCCCGAAAGCGGTGCTCAATGATCGCAGCGGCAAGCAGGTCGGCACCTACTTTGGCCCGCCGGCTACCTGGCAGGCCAAGGACGGTTCGAAAGTCACCGGCACGCAATTGGCCGTGGCGCCGTCCAGCCCGGGCAACCTGCCCTATCAACTGGTCAAGGCCAATCCGGCCGAAGGCAAAGGCGCGATGAACGGCGTGAGTTACATCCAGCGGGTCGCGCTCAAGGGCGGCGTAGCGCCGGGCAGTGAATGCACGGCGGCGAACAAGGGCAAGCAGGAAGTGGTGAAGTATCAGGCCGATTACATTTTCTGGGCGGCGAACTGATTCCCGGATTTACCGCCCCCCCTGTAGGAGTGGGCCTGCTCGCGATAGCGGAGTGTCAGCCAACATATGCATCACTGACACACCGCTATCGCGAGCAGGCGAAGGCCTACAAGGGGAATCATGTGTTCTGGATGTTTGCGGAATGTGAGCTAGATTGCACGACATGCCTTTAGCCGAATCCGCGTTCGATTACGAAGCCCGCCTCGCTGCCTGTGCCCGTGGCGAGCGTGCGGCCCTGCGCGATTTGTATGTGCAGGAAGGCCCGCGTCTGCTCGGTGTGGCCAAGCGTCTGGTGCGCGATACGGCGCTGGCGGAGGACATCGTTCATGAGGCGTTCATCAAGATCTGGAACGGCGCGGCGGGGTTTGACCCGGCACGCGGTTCGGCGCGGGGCTGGATGTTCACGGTGACGCGGCATCTGGCGCTGAATCTGCTACGCGATCAGGGCCGGGAAACACCATTCGACGAAGCCCACGAAGTGGCTGCAGACGATGACGGCTTCGACGCCCAAGTTCATTCGGCGCGTATCCACCGTTGCCTTGAGCAACTGGAGCCGCAACGCCGCCACTGCATCCTGCATGCCTATGTCGACGGCTACAGCCACGCGCAGATTGCCGCGCGCCTCGACACGCCGCTGGGCACGGTCAAAGCGTGGATCAAACGCAGCCTCAACGCCTTGCGGGAGTGCATGGGATGACCAGCGAATCAGCGCAAGACCGCGATGAACTGGCCGGCGAATATGTGCTCGGCACGCTTTCTTTTGAACAGCGGATCGAGATGCAACGACGCTTGCCCAACGAACCCGAATTGCGTGCAGCGGTGGATGCCTGGGAGCGGCGCCTGCTGGAGTTGACTGATCTTGCCCCCTCGCAGCAACCGTCTGCGCTGTTGTGGCCGCGCATCGAACGCAGCCTCGACCGACTCACGGCAAAAGCGCCGTCGACTTCATGGTGGAACCTGCTGCCACTCTGGCGCGGGTTGAGTGCTATCGGATTGGCCGCCACGTTGATTTTGGGTTCGATCCTGTTGACCCAGACCACGCCGAAACCAAGCTTTCTGGTGGTGCTGGTCGCGCCGCAGGACAAGGCCCCGGGCTGGGTGATCCAGGCGAGCAATTCGCATGAGATTCAGCTGATTCCGCTCGGCGTGGTTGAGGTGCCGGCGGACAAAGCCCTGGAGTTCTGGACCAAGGCTGACGGCTGGCAAGGGCCGGTTTCGCTGGGACTGGTCAAACCCGGGCAGGCCTTGTCGGTGCGGCTGGACAAGTTGCCGCCGCTGCAACCCAATCAGTTGTTCGAGCTGACACTTGAGGGCGCCAATGGCTCGCCGATCGGTAAACCGACCGGGCCGATTCAGGCGATCGGGCGTGCGGTGAAGGTGCTGTAAGGCTCTGATCTGCGGCTTCTGGCGACCATCATCGACATCGATGTTCACCATCACGGCAATGAAGTTCTCATAAAAAATCTCCAGCGTAACATCGGCTCCATACCAACCAACAACACCCCGGAGCACACCATCATGAAACGCCAAACCCTTCTCGGCATCGCTTTCTCGATCTTCGCTATCAACGCTTTCGCCGCCACCCCGGCCCACACCATGATCGCCGAAGGCGGCTCGGACAAACTGATCGAAAGCCGTTTGGCTGAAGGTGGTTCGGATCGTCTGATTGAACGTCGCGTTGCTGAAGGTGGTTCTGATCGTCTGCTCGAACGCCGCGTTGCTGAAGGTGGTTCGGATCGTCTGCTGGAACGCCGCGTTGCTGAAGGTGGCTCGGATCGTCTGCTGGAACGTCGCGTTGCCGAAGGTGGCGCTGATCGTCTGCTGGAACGCCGCGTCGCCGAAGGTGGCTCGGATCGTCTGCTCGAACGCCGCGTTGCCGAAGGTGGTTCGGATCGTCTGCTCGAACGCCGCGTTGCCTGAATGCATGGCTGCAAGCGCAACACCCCAGAGAAACCCGGCTCCCTCAGCCGGGTTTTTTATGCCCGGTTGTTTTATCCGGCCTTGGCCATGCAGCGCTTGTAGCGCTCATCCACGCGTTTGGCGAACCAGGCCGTCGTGAGTTTGCGTGTGATCTTCGGACTCTGCAGCACGATCCCCGGCAACACCGCACGCGGCAGCTTTTTCCCCTCCGCTTGCTCCGCCAGTTCGAACACCCGCTGATAGAGTCTGGTCTCTTCGAATTCCAGGGTTTTGCCCTTCTCCAGTTGATCGCGAATGGTCGGGTTGCGCATGCCCAGCGACTTGCCGAGAGTGCGTACCGCCAGTTCCGTGCCGCCGGGCATGATCGAGTCGTAGCGGATCAGGTCGCCATCCAGCGCCAGTGGAATGCCCGAGGCGCGACTGACCGCATTCTGAAACGCAGCATTGCGACTGGCGTACCAACCGGCGTTGAAGTCGGCAAACCGATACAGCGGCTCGCGATAACTCACCGGATAACCGAGCAAATGCGCGATACCGAAATACATGCCACCACGGCGGCTGAACACTTCGCGGCGGATCGTGCCGTCCACCGGGTACGGATAATCCTTGGCGTGCTGCTCGGCAAATTCGATGCTGACCTGCATCGGCCCGCCGGTGTGCACCGGGTTGAAGCCGCCGAACAGCGTGCGGCCCATCGGCACCCGACCGATGAAGTCGTCGAAAATGCCACTGAGTTCTTTCTCACTGCGTGCCGCATTCAGGCGTTCGCTGTAGGTCTTGCCGTTGGTTGAACGCACTTGCAGAGCGCCGCTGACCAACAGGCTGGGAATATGCACTTTGGCGGCGCGGCGATCGATTTCGTCGCGGGCGATTTTGCCCAGGCCGGGCACGGAGGGGTCGGCCTGGAAGGTGGATTCCTGCTCGGCGACGGCCAGTACCGAACACAGATTCTGCGTGGTCGGGCTGATGTTTTGCGCGGCAAATGCGGCGTAGATATCGGTGGCCCAGCCTTGCCGATCGGCCGTCTTGGCCGGCATCAGCCGCACAATCTCGGCCTTCACTTCGGCAGGCGCACGCGGCACCGGCTCCTGGCTGCGCTGCCCCGCGCAACCGGCGAGCACCAGCAGTGCGGCGAGCGTGATCGGTAATCGAAAGTTGTGCATGTAACTTCATCCAGTCCGTTGTGCCGGGTTCACCATACGTTCAATGGTATGGCGCAGGCTAGGACTGCGCTGATCTGGCCCTGTTCCCTTGATGTTCATTTCCCTGCGCCGCCAAGTGCCCCGAAATAGAGCTTCCAACGGCTGATGACAAACTGATTGCAAAACGTTACTGAGAAAATCTATCATTTGCACCTGGAGTCGCATTTGCGCAAGGAGTTCCCGCGCCGCCCTTATTTTTCTCACCGGCCGTGCGCCTCCAGGTATCTACATGCCCGCTTCAGCTCGACTCGCCGTCCCGTTTCGCCCGACGCTTCTCGCCCTGCTGTGCTCCCTGACTGTCACCGCTTACGCCGCCGAAGGCGATAACAAGGCGCTGGTGCTGGACGACGTCAACGTCAATGCCCAGGCCCCGACACCCGGTGCCCTGCCTCCGGTCTACTCCGGCGGACAAGTTGCCCGTGGTGGTCAACTCGGCGTGCTCGGCAATCAGGACATGATGGACGTGCCGTTCAGCGCCGCGTCCTACACCGAACAATTGATTCAGGATCAGCAGGCCGAAAACGTCGCCGACGTGCTGCTCAACGATTCGTCGGTACGTCAGGCCTCGGGTTTCTCCAACCAGGCGCAGGTCTTCATGATTCGCGGCCTGCCGCTGAACGGCGACGACATTTCCTATAACGGCCTGTACGGCGTGTTGCCACGGCAGATCATTTCCACCGACGCGCTGGAGCGCGTGGAAGTGTTCAAAGGCCCGAACGCCTTTATCAACGGCGTGACCCCGACCGGTTCCGGCATCGGCGGTGGCGTCAACCTGCAACCGAAACGCGCCGGCGACGTGCCGTTGCGCCGTTACACCACCGACATCAACAGCGAAGGCCGTATCGGTCATCACTTCGACATCGGCCAGCGTTTCGGTGAAGACAACCGCTTCGGCGCCCGGATCAACCTGTCCCAGCGCGAAGGCGACACCGGTATCGATCACGAGAACCAGCGCTCGAAACTGTTCGCCATCGGCCTCGACTATCGCGGCGATGCCCTGCGCATTTCCGGCGACTTCGCCTACCAGAAAGAACGCGTCAACGGTGGCCGCAACTCGGTCAACCTCGGCACCGCCACACACATTCCGGACGCGCCGTCGGCCGATACCAACTATGCGCCGAAGTGGGGCTACACCGACATCGAAGACACCTTCGGCATGCTCCGCGCCGAGTACGACCTGAACGACAACTGGACCGCCTACGCGGCCGGCGGCGCCAAGCACACCCGCGAAGTCGGGCGCTACAACTCGACCACGCTGGTCGGCAACAGCGGCGCTTCCTTCACCACCGGCTCGTTCATTCCCCATGACGAAGACAACACCAGTGTGATGGCTGGCCTCAACGGTAAATTCAACACCGGCCCGGTCAGCCACAAACTCAATTTCGGCCTGACCGGCATCTGGGCCGAACAGCGCAGCGCCTATGATTTCGACCTGACCCAATACGCCAACAACATCTATCACCCGGTGCAAACCCCGTCGCCAGTGGGCAATTTTGCCGGCGGCGACTTGAATGATCCGGGCATCGTCGGCAAGACCTTCAACCGCAGCATTGCGATTTCCGACACCCTCGGTTTCTTCGACGATCGCCTGCTGGTCACCGCCGGCCTGCGTCGCCAACAACTGGTGGTGCAAGGTTACAACTACGCCAGTTGGGGCAGCGGCGATCGCAAGTCGAGCTACGACGAATCGATCACCACGCCGGTGTACGGCGTGGTGTTCAAACCGTGGGAACACGTGTCGTTCTACGCCAACCACATCGAAGGCTTGGCCCAGGGCCCGACCTCGCCGACCAGTTCTGGCGGATTCCGTGTGACCAACGGCAACGAAGTCTATGCACCGGCACGCTCCAAGCAGACCGAAGTCGGGGTGAAAGTCGACATGGGCACTTACGGCGCCAGCCTGGGTGTTTATCGCATCGAACAGCCGAGCGATGGTTACTGCGAAATCGACAGCGCCACTACCTGCACCTACGTGCGTGAAGGCGAGCAGGTCAACAAAGGTGTGGAAATGAACGTCTTCGGCGAGCCGATCCAGGGCCTGCGCCTGATCAGCGGCCTGACCCTGATGGACACAGAGCTGAAGAACACCCTCAACGGTGCCAACGACGGCAACCGTGCGATCGGCGTGCCGACCTTCCAGTTCAACGCTGGCGCTGACTGGGATGTACCCGGTCTGCAGGGCGTAGCGCTGAATGCGCGGATGCTGCGTACTGGCGGCCAGTACGCCGATGCGGCGAACAATCTGAGCCTGCCGACCTGGAACCGTTTCGATGCGGGTGCGCGTTATGCGTTCAAGGTGTCGGAGAAAGACGTGACCGTGCGTCTGGGTGTGGAGAACCTGGCGAACAAGAAGTACTGGGAATCGGCTCAGGGTGGGTATCTGACTCAGGGTGAGCCGCGGGTGGCGAAGCTGTCCGGCACCATTGATTTCTAAGCTTGAAAAGCCCCTCACCCTAACCCTCTCCCGGAGGGAGAGGGGACTGATTGCGGTGTTCTTTCGAGTTACGCCGACGTGTGCCATCGCGGCTAACTCAGGTTTTGAAAGGCCCCCGATCTGCTCCCTCTCCCTCGGGAGAGGGCTGGGGTGAGGGGCTACTATTTACGTCACACAACAGCACCCCAGCCGAACACCATCAAGACATCCCCGTCTGGCCGATCAACTGGCCACCCTCTCCTGCTGATCCATACTTGCTGCACAGCAAACGGAGGACAGGCCCATGAACCGCAGCGACGTTCTTATCATCGGCGCCGGCCCCACCGGCCTGGTGCTGGCCCTGTGGCTGTGCAAACTCGGCGTGCGCGTGCGCATCATCGATAAAACGTCCGCGCCCGGCACCACTTCGCGAGCGTTGGCGGTGCAGGCGCGCACCCTTGAGTTGTACCGGCAACTGGACCTCGCCGACACTATTGTGCGCAACGGCCATCGGGTGGCGGCGGCGAATTTCTGGGTCAATGGCAAACCGGTCGCGCAATTGCCGCTGAACCGCATCGGCGAAGGCCTGACGCCCTACGCGTTCGTTGAAATCTTCCCGCAGGATGAACATGAACGGCTGCTGATCGAGCGTCTCGAAGACTACGGCGTCACGGTCGAACGCAACACCACGCTGGACAGTTTCGAGGAAACCGGCGATGGCCTCACCGCGCATCTGCGCCTGCCCGATGGCGAGCAGGAAATCTGCCAGGCCTGTTATCTGGCCGGCTGTGACGGCGCCCGCTCAGTCGTGCGCAAAACCCTCGACACTGGTTTCCCCGGCGGCACCTATCAGCAGATTTTCTACGTGGCAGATGTCAAGGCCAGCGGCCCGGCGATGAACGGCGAGTTGCATCTGGATCTGGATGAAGCGGACTTTCTCGCCGTGTTTCCTCTCGCCGGCGAAGGCCGCGCAAGGCTGATCGGCACCGTGCGTGACGAACGTGCGGATCGCGCCGAAACCCTGGAATTTTCTGATGTCAGCAGCCGTGCCATCGAACACCTGAAAGTGCATATCGAAGATGTCCATTGGTTCTCGACCTACCGCGTGCATCACCGCGTGGCTGAGCACTTTCGCAGTGGCCGCGCGTTTCTGCTCGGCGATGCCGCGCATGTGCACAGCCCGGCGGGCGGTCAGGGCATGAACACCGGCATCGGCGACGCGATCAATCTGGCGTGGAAACTTGCCGCAGTGCTCAGCGGCGCTGCCGAACCACGCCTGCTCGACAGCTACGAAACCGAACGCAAGGCCTTCGCCCGTCGACTGGTGTCGACCACCGACAAAGTCTTCAGTTTCGTCACCGCCGAGGGGCGCGTGACCGATCTGCTGCGCATGCGCGTGGCACCGTTTCTGATCCCGAAAATGGCCTCGTTCGAGGCCAGTCGCGAGTTCCTTTTTCGCACCGTGTCGCAGGTTACCCTCAACTATCGCGGCATGCCGCTGAGCCAGGGCGCGGCCGGCCATGTGCACGGTGGTGACCGCTTGCCGTGGGCGCATGATGGTGAGGGAGATAATTACGAACCGCTGAGACAGCCGTGCTGGCAGGTGCATGTGTACGGCGACACCAGCGACGAAATGATCTCCTGGTGCCACGAACATCATTTGCCGCTGCATGTGTTCGACTGGCGCCCGGCGTTTGAAACGGCGGGGTTGGGGCGTAACGGTTTTTATCTGCTGCGCCCGGATACCTATGTGGCGATTGCCGAGAACAGCGCGGATCCGAAGGTGATTGAACGCTACTTCCGCGATCACGGCATCCGGCCGTTCTTTGCCTGCCTCTGACCCAAGGAAACCACAAGAACCTGTGGGAGCTGGCTTGCCAGCGATGGCGTCAGCACAGTCAAAATCAATGTTGACTGATGCACCGCTATCGCTGGCAAGCCAGCTCCCACAGGGTTGTGCGTTGGTCTTTAGATCCCGGCGAGTGCCAGATCCATCGCAAAGTAAGTGAAGATCAAATCAGCGCCTGCACGCTTGATCGCGCCCAGGCTTTCACGCACCACGCGATCCTCATCGATCGCCCCGGCCTGCGCGCCGAACTTGATCATCGCGTATTCGCCACTGACCTGATACGCCGCCAGCGGCAGGTTCGAGGCCTCACGAATGTCGCGGATGATGTCGAGGTAAGCGCCGGCTGGTTTGACCATCAGCGCATCGGCGCCTTCCTGCTCGTCGAGCAGCGATTCGCGCAGGGCTTCGCGGCGGTTCATCGGGTTCATCTGATAGCTTTTGCGATCGCCCTTCAGCGCGCTGCCACCCGCCTCGCGGAACGGGCCGTAGAGTGCCGAAGCGAATTTGGTCGAGTAGGCCATGATCGGAATCTGGGTGAACCCGGCCGCGTCGAGTGCCTGACGAATCGCCCGCACCTGACCATCCATCGCTGCCGACGGCGCGATCACGTCCGCACCGGCGCGGGCCGCTGCCACGGCTTGTTTGCCGAGGTTGATCAGGGTCTGGTCGTTGTCGACTTCATGGTTGTGCATCACGCCGCAGTGGCCGTGATCGGTGTATTCGCAGAAGCAGGTGTCGGACATCACGATCATTTCCGGCACGGCATCTTTGGCAATGCGCGACATGCGCGAGACCAGACCTTCTTCGCGCCAGGTGTCGCTGCCGTTGCTGTCCAGATGGTGGGACACGCCGAAGGTCATCACCGACTTGACGCCGGCACGGGCATAGCGCTCGATTTCACTGGCCAGTTTGCGCTCGGGAATGCGCATCACCCCGGGCATGCTGTTGATCGGCACGAAGTCGTCGATTTCTTCTTCAACGAAAATCGGCAGGACCAGATCGTTCAGGCTGAATTCGGTTTCCTGGAACAGGCTGCGCAGGCTCGCATTGCGGCGCAGACGGCGGGGACGTGCTTCGGGGAACTGACTGGACATGAGGGCCTTTCCTGAAAACGGCAGATGAGACGAAAGTCGTAGGGGGCGAAGCTTATGCCTTGCGGGGGTTGGGGTACAAACCTGGATCAATCAAGAGTGCATTACTGGGGGTGTAACAATCTTTCAGAACACTGTAAATCCCTGTGGGAGCTGGCTTGCCAGCTCCCACAGGGTTATGTGTGTAGTCCGAAAATTACGAGGGAATGGTCAGGCCGCGAATGACTGCCGGACGCGCGAGGAAACGCTCAAGCACACGGGTGACATTCGGGAAGTTGCTGATGCCAACCAGATCACCGGCTTCATAAAATCCGATCAAATTTCGCACCCACGGAAACGTGGCGATATCAGCGATGGTATAGCGCTCGCCCATGATCCAGTCACGGCCCTCGAGCCGGCCGTCGAGCACCTTGAGCAGGCGTTTGCTTTCGTCGACATAACGATCACGCGGACGCTTGTCTTCGTAATCCTTGCCGGCGAATTTGTTGAAGAAACCCAACTGGCCGAACATCGGACCGATACCACCCATCTGGAACATCAACCACTGGATGGTCTCGTAACGCAGCGCGCCTTCCTGCGCCAGCAACTGACCGCTTTTGTCGGCCAGATAAATCAGGATCGCACCGGATTCGAACAGCGGCAGCGGCTGATCATCAGGGCCGTGCGGATCGAGGATCGCCGGAATCTTGTTGTTCGGATTCAGCGACAGGAACTCGGCGGACAGTTGATCATTGCTGTCGAAAGCGACCTTGTGCGGTTCGTACGGCAGGCCGATTTCCTCAAGCATGATCGAGACTTTGACGCCGTTAGGCGTCGGCAAGGAATAGAGCTGAATCCAGTCAGGGTACTGCGCCGGCCATTTCTGGGTGATCGGGAACGCGGACAGATCGGTCATGGGAAGCATCCAGTCACAAATTAAAGCCTGATCATAATGTAGGCGCTGCGCAGGCTGCGATCTTTTGATCTTGAGGCTTTGCAGTCTGCAAAACGATCGCAGCCTTAGCGCCTACATGAACCCGTAACATCCTGTCGCTAACCTGCGGCCAGACCGTTGAAGGTTGCCGTTAGAGTGCTGCGCACTCTGACGATCGAACCAAACGGCCCTCAGGGGACTCTGAGCTATGCGTTTGTTGCAGAGGAAGCCGTTCACGACAGGGAAAACACCCGGTGCTGGGAGCCCGCGGTGTAAAGGTTTGTCAGCCTTAACCGAATTTGCTGAAGAACCCTTTATTTCATGACGATCCTTATGCGATTCGCCAAACGTTTCAAACACCGCGCGTATGTGGCCCTGCCTTCCCTGCTGGCCGTCAGTGCACTGCTCCTGTCGCTTGAGTCCAGCGAAAGCCGCGCGCAACCGGTGGACGGCACCCAGACACTGGTGTTCCTGCGCCACGCAGAAAAACCCGAGGGCGGGCTCGGCCAGCTCAACTGTCAGGGCCTGAACCGCGCCATCGACCTGTCGACGCTGCTGCCGGAAAAATTCGGCAAGGCCGATTACGTGTTCGCCGCCAACCCGACGCGCAATGTCGAGGAAGGTGAGCTGGACAACTCCTACAGCTACATCCGTCCATTGATGACCATCAGCCCCGCCGCGATCAAGCTCGGCCTGCCGGTGAACATCGAGTTCTCGGCCAACGACACCAGCGATCTGGCCCGCGAACTGCTGGAAGACAAGTATCACAACTCGACGATCTACACCGCCTGGTCCCACGGCTATCTGCCGGAGCTGATCAACAAGGTGGCGGGCAAAGCGGTCGGCGAGAAACAGAACATCACCGAGGACTGGGCGGGCAACGACTTTGACTCGCTGTATGTACTGACGCTGACCTGGCACAACGGCAAGGCCAGTTTGCAAAGCCACAGCTACAAGCAGGGGCTGGATCATGGCAAGGAAACGTGTCCGACCTGAGTCATCTTCTGTCTGAACCGGCCCCATCGCTGGCAAGCCAGCTCCCACAGGGTTCCAGGGTGTACACAAATTCCATATACATCCGCAATACCTGTGGGAGCTGGCTTGCCAGCGATGAGGCCAGCAAAAGCACTATCAAACCTTCTGATTCCCCCGCTCACGCAGATACTCAAGCACCGCTCCACGCTCCCCGGCAAACTCGATCCGCCCGCCCTTCTTCTCGCGCTGAAACACATACATCGGGTCGTAATAATCGCGTAGCAGTACGCCGATCCACTCACGGAACAGCTCGACCGACCCGCTGCGCGCCTGTTCGGACAGCGCCGCTTCCATCTGCAAATACATGCGTTGATAGCGCTCGCCACCCAACCGACGTTGAATATTGTTCAGGCTGGAAATCAATCGCTCGGCATACAAAGCAAAACCCTGCTCGCCGTGAACCGCGACGAACTCGGCGTACAGGTCGATGACATAATCCTGCAGAATTCGCTCGACCCGACTCTCGAGGCTATCTTCCAGCCAGACCAGTGGTGCCGCCTGCATGCCCCGGTAGAGCGGTAATGGCAAGGCACAGCTGCCGACCACCCGACTCTCGTCTTCCAGAACAAACTGGTTGATCCCGCCTGCGCGTTTTTTCAGCACATCGACAGCCAGGCGGTTTTCGAAATCGATATTGGTCGGCTGTCCGGTGGCACGCTTGCCAAAACTCGAGCCGCGATGATTGGCGTGACCTTCCAGATCCAGACTATTGCTCAACTGCACCAGCACTTCAGTCTTGCCAGTACCGGTCATGCCGCCGAGCAGGACCAGATCGCATTCGGCCACAGCCTGATCGACTGTCTCCAGGAGGAATGTGCGCATGGCCTTGTAGCCGCCGCCGACACGCGGATAATCGATGCCGCCCTCGTCCTTGATCCATTGCTGGACGATCTGTGAACGCAGGCCGCCGCGGAAACAATACAGATAGCCATCGGGGTGGTTACGGGCAAACTCGACCCAGCCTTGAATGCGCCGCTCTCTGACCTCGGCGGACACCAGCCGCTCGCCCAAGGCAATCGCGGCTTGCTGTCCGTGTTGTTTGTAACAGGTGCCCACCTGTTCGCGCTCACGATCGTTCATCAGCGGCAGGTTGACCACCCCGGGAAAAGCACCGTGGGAGAATTCGACCGGCGCACGGGCGTCCATCATTGGCCGGTCATTGAGGAAAATATCACGGTAATCAGTGCAGTCGCGGAGCATCAAATCACCTCGACTGCGTTCGTCTGTCGCTCAACCAGTTCGCCGATTGGCGCCAGGTTCAGGCCCAGTTCGGCGGCTACGGCGAGAAACTCTTCATTGCCTTCAGGCGTCACCGCGATCAACAGACCACCGCTGGTTTGCGGGTCGCAGAGCACGCGTTTGTGCAGTTCCTGCACGCGGCCAACCTTGCTCGCGTAGCTGTCGAAGTTGCGCAGCGTACCGCCGGGAACGCAGCCCTGATCGAGGTAGTACTCGACGCTGTCCAGACGCGGCACACGGTCATAAGCGATGCGCGCGGTGAGCTGGCTGCCATCGGCCATTTCCACCAGATGCCCGAGCAGACCAAAACCGGTGACATCGGTCATGGCGGTAACGCCGGCGAGTTTGCCGAAACGGCTGCCGGGTTTGTTCAGGGTGCACATCCAGTCGCGGGCCACGCCAACGTCGGCGGCGCGCAATTTGCCTTTTTTCTCGGCGGTGGTGAGGATGCCGATGCCCAGCGGTTTGGTCAGGTACAGCAGGCAGCCGGCGGTGGCGGTGTCGTTGCGCTTCATGTGACGCTTTTCCACCAGACCGGTGACGGCGAGACCGAAGATCGGTTCCGGCGCATCAATCGAATGCCCGCCCGCCAGTGGAATGCCCGCCGCGTCGCACACCGCGCGGCCGCCGCGAATCACTTCACGCGCCACTTCCGGCGCCAGCACATTGACCGGCCAGCCGAGAATGGCGATGGCCATCAACGGATCGCCGCCCATCGCATAGATGTCACTGATCGCATTGGTCGCGGCAATGCGGCCGAAGTCGAACGGGTCATCGACGATCGGCATGAAAAAATCCGTGGTCGAGACCACACCGCGCTCGGCATCGATCTCATAGACCGCCGCATCATCGCGCGAGGCATTGCCGACCCACAGTTTCGGGTCAAGGTTCTGCGCACCGCTGCCGGCCAGAATCACTTCCAGCACCTGCGGGGAAATCTTGCAGCCGCAGCCGGCGCCGTGGCTGTATTGGGTCAGACGAATCGGCTCGCTCATGGGGGAGTCTCAGGCTGTTGATGGGGGCGATTCTAGCAGAGCGCGACGCAGCAGTTTTTTGATCGTTCCCACGCTCCGCGTGGGAATGCAGACCGGGACGCTCCGCGTCCCTTCCGGAGCCGGAACGCGGAGCGTCCCTAGAGGCATTCCCACGCAGAGCGTGGGAACGAGCAGCTTGAGGCAAGGCAAAAAAAACCGCCCTTACGGGCGGCTAAAAGTGCTTCGACCCTAAATCAGAAGCCCAGGCTGAAGCTGATGGTCATCGCATGGTCGTTGCTGTCGTTCGACAGTTGCCCCGAGTAGCCGACGCCGAGTTTGCCGGTCGGGCTGATCTGGAAGTCGACACCGGCTTCAACGATGGCGCTGTCCTTGGCAATCGGCACGCCTTGGGTGCTGAACGAGGCGCCGCCGTCGATGAAGGTCAGGTCGGCGTCAGGCTTGGTATCACCAAACGCATGGCGCCAGCCGATGGCCGCGCGCGGGGTGAATTGCCCGCCGTTGGCCAGGGTGATGACTTTGCCGGCGCGCACGCCGAGGGTCGAGAAGGTGATGTCCTGATCGGCATCGGCCTCCAGGCGCCCTACTCCACCCTTCTCCTTGGCTTTGTCAGTGTCGTAGTTGACGTAGGCCAGACCGGCAAACGGTTCGAGGGCAATGCCGCCAGCGTCGATGGCGTAGCCGACTTCACCGAATACCTGGGCGCTGCGCGCATCGTAATTGGCCTTCAGGCGATCGTTGTAGCTGCCGACGCTGACGTTGCGTTTGGTCTCGATGTCGTGCCAGCTGTAAGCCGCGCCGAGGCGCACCGCCAAGGCGTCAAACTGCGAATTGAGATACGCCGCCAGGTGGTAGCTTTCGACGGTGGCATCCGAGCGACGATCATGCGCATCGAGGTCGCTGCGGGTGTAACCGGCGGCCATGCCCACGCGCCACTGGTCATCGAGTTGCTTGTCGGTACCGAGCATGAAGCCGCTGAGGTTACGGTCGAGTTTCGCCGCGTTGCTGTCGCCATCCGACTCGCCCCAGGCGCCGAGTGCCCGCGCCCAGCCAACCATTTCGCCGTGGCAACCGTTGCTGCTCAATTGGTTGTCACTTGGCGCCAGGGCACGGCGTGGATCATCCGCCGCGCTGCATGACGGTTGGCGCATGCGATCGTTGACCGCGTCACGCACGTAGCGCGAATCCTCGAGGATGGCGCTGGCGGTGCTGGCGTGGATCTCACCGGACAGACTGTCGAAGGCATTACGCGCACCGGCGACACTGAGGTTGACGATCTCGTTCTGCAACGCCGCACCGGCCGGGCCGTTGTTCGACAGCGCGGTGGCGGTTCTGAACTGGTTGCCAGTGGCGGCGACATCGGCGAAGGAATTGCCGTTGCGGCTGACCACCAGGTTCACCGCATTAGCGTCATACACCAGTGCGCTGTTGAGGAACGCATATTGCGGCAGGTCCGCAGCGCTGAAGGTGCCGTTTACGCCACCGCCCGCCGTAATCAGAGAATACGTGGTGTTGCCGGTGAACGGTGCCAGCGAGTTGACTTGCAAAGCGCCGCCCAGGTTTGCAGTACCACCGACGGCCAGTGGCGTCGCGGTTGGCGAACTGACGGTCAGCGCCAGCACGCCATCCGAGGCGTTGGTCAGGTTACCGGCCACGCTCAGGGTTCCGGCCTCAGCGCCGGAAGCCACCACACCATGGTTGATCACCGAACCGACACTGCCGTTACCGCTCAGCCCTGCACCGTTGGCCACGGTCACTTGCCCGCCCAACGAAGCCCGCGCCGAACGGCTGCCGACTTGCAGCACGCCTTGATCAACCGCGACGGTACCGCTGAACGGATTATCTCCGCTCAACAGCAAGGTGCCGGTGCCGCGTTTGGCCATCGCCCCGAGACCGCTGAGGACCCCGTTGAACTGACCATTGGCATTCTGCTGGAACACCAGCGTGGCGTTGTCGAGGATATTGCCTTGCAGGCTGGTGGTGTTACCGACCAGCGTACCGCCGCTGACGGTGGTGCCACCGCTGTAGGTGTTGGCACCGCTCAATACCAACGTGCCGGAATCAAGCTTTTCGATACCACCCGTGCCCACCAGTGGCGTGGAAATTTCTGCACTCGCGCCGGCATTGACCCGCACCGGTGCAAGGCTCCCGTCCGCGCCATTGACCGGCGTCAACGTCCCGCCAGCCCCCGGAACCAGGCTGTAGCCGCCGGAGAGGAATTGCAGACCGGTGAAGTTCTGATTGCCCTGCACGGTAACCGTACCTGCCTGACCGCCGAACACCGCGAACTGACCATTTGAAGCCAGGGCCTGAGTACCGCTCGGATCGGTCCAGTTAGTACCCGGCCCCCACACGCCGCTGCCGCCACCGATGCTGCCGTCCGGGTTGGTGGTGCCACCGTTCCAGAACTGCACCTCACCCGGCGTGCCTTGCACCAGCAGGTTGATCTGATTGGCGATAGCCGTTTGCAGGGTCAGATTGGCCGCCGACACCGGCAGGCTGCCATACACCAGACCGTTGTCGGTCAGGCTGCCGCCATAGCTGAACAGTTGATAAACGCCGGTGCCGAAGCCGCCGGCATTGCTGATGTTCAGCGTACCGTCGAGGGTCAGGTTGCCGGCAACATTGACCACGGTGGTCGAACTGGCCGCCGAGCCGAGGCTGAAGTCCAGATTGGTTCCCGACGACAGTGCCAGCGAACCGACTGACAAAGGCGTTGCTGTACCGCCACCGGCCAGCGTCGCACCGTTGGCCAGTTGCACGGCGCCGCCGAGTTGGCCGCCACCGCCGATGCTCGCGCCGCTGGCGACGTTGACGTTGGCGCTGTTGAGCACCCCGTTGACGATCAGGTTGCCGGCCTGCACCGAGGTGTTGCCGGTGAAGGTGTTGTTGCCGGCCAGCAGAAGTTCACCAGTGCCGGTTTTGTTCAGCGTGCCGGCGCCGGTGAGGTTGCCGGTGTAGCTGCCGTCGGCGTTTTGCTCGAAGGTCAGCGTCGCGTTGTTGACGATTGCACCTTGCAGGCTGCTGGTATCGCCGCGCGTCGTGCCGCCGTTCAGGGTGGTGCCGCCGCTGTAGGTGTTGGCGCCACTGAGGACGAGATCACCGCTACCGTTTTTCACCAGACTGCCGGTGCCAGTCACAGCACCGATCAACGTGGTGTTCTGGTTGCCGGCGAGGATCAGTTGCGCGCCAAGGTTGACGGTGTTGGCCAGTTGCAATGCCGAGGTGCTGTCGAGGGTGCCGGTGCCGGTCACGTTGAGTGCACCGCTGCTGATTGCACTGTTGTTGCCGAGGATCAGCGTACCGCCGGCGAGTTGAGTGCCGCCGCTGTAAGTGTTGCTGCCGTTGAGGGTCAGGCTCGAAGCGCCGGCCTTGATCAGGCTGCCGCTGCCGCTGACCACGCCGCCGAGGGTCAGGGCGTTGGAACCGGCAACGGTCAAACCACCGTTGACGACCACGTCGTTACCGAGGCTGACGGCCGCATTGCTGTCCAGCGCCGTGCCATCGGCGGCGGTCAACACACCGCTGCCGAGCGCCGTGTTGTTGCCGACCACAATCTTGCCGCCATTGAGCGCCGTGCCACCGGTGTAGCCGTTGGCCGCGTTGAGCACCAGCGTACCCGTGTCGTATTTGCCCAGCGTGCCGCTGCCGTTCAGCGCGACACCAATGGTTGCCGTGGCGTTCGGGTCAACCCGCACCGTGGCATTGCCCAGCGAACCGTTGACCAGATTCAACGAGCCCGCCGCGCCGTTCACTAGGCTGTAGCCGTCGGTGACGAACTGCATGCCGGTGATGGTTTGCGCGCCGTTGACAGTCACTGTGCCGGCCGCGCCCTGGAATACCGCAAAATTGTTGGTCCAGGCCTGATTGGTGGTGCCGTTGACGTCGGTCCAGTTGGTGGTGCCGGTGCCCCAGGTGCCGCTGCCGCCCTCAACCGAACCGTTGGCCACCAGTTGATTGCCGTCCCAGAACTGCACGGTGACGCCCGGTGCGGTGACCAGCAGGTTGATCTGATTGGCCAGCGCGGTTTGCAGGGTCAGATCGCCAGAGCTGACGCTGCCCGGCAGTGTGCCGAAGAGCATGCCGTTGTCGGTCAGGCCGCCGGTGTAGTCGATCAGGCGATAGACACCGCTGCCAAAACCACCGATGTCGCTGACGTTCAGGGTGCCGTCGAGGGTCAGGTTGCCGCCGACATTGACCAGCGCATTGCCGCCGCCGGACACCGGTGTACCGAGGCCAACGTCGAAGTTTGAATTGCCGTTGAACAGCAGCGAACTGACGCTCAGCGTACTGCCGGTGACGCCAGCCAGATGACCGCCATCGGCCACCGTCACGGCACCGGTCAAGGTGCCGCTGCCACCGAGGGTGCCGCCGCTGTTGACCAGCACATTGCCGCTGGCCAGCGAACCGTTGACCTGCAAGGTACCGGCGTTGACGTTGGTGTCACCGGTCAGATCGCTGATGCCGCTGAGGGTCAGGGTGCCGCTGCCGAGTTTGCTCAGACCGCCGTCACCGCTGAGGATGCCGGCGAAGGTGCTGCTGACATTGTTGCCGCCGAGGCTCAGCGTGTTGCCAGTGCCGATCAGCGCCGTACCGCTGCCGGTGAGGCTGGCAAGGCTGCCCGAAGCACCGAGATTCAGCGCCGCGCCGCCCGCGAGATTGACCGTGGCGTTATTGCCCAATGCCGTGCCGTTCAGGGTGGTCAGGCTGCCGGACAGTACATCGAAAGTGCCGCTGAAGGTGTTGTTGCCGGACAGTGTCACGTCGGCCAGACCGTTCTTGGTCAGAGTGCCCGCACCGGCAATCACGCCGCCGAGGGTCAGGTTGTTGTTGCCGGCCAGACTCAGGTTGGCATTGACGTTGACGTTGTTCGCCAGCACCAGCGGCGCACTGGTGTCGAGGCTCGAGGCGCCGGCCACGGTCAGTGCGCCGCTGCCCAATGCCGAACCGGTGCCGAGGGTCAGCGTACCGGCGTTTAACGTGGTGCCGCCGGTGTAAGTGTTGACGCCGTTGAGCGTCAGGTTCGACGCGCCGTTCTTGATCAAGCCGCCCGCGCCGCTGACCACGCCCGCGAGGGTCAGGTTGTTGCTGCCGGTGTTGCTCAGATTGGCGTTGAGGACGACGTTGTTGCCCAGGCTCAGCGCACTGTTGCTGTCCAGCGCGGAGGCGCCGGCTACGGTGAGATTGCCCAGACCCAGCGCCGAGTTGCTGCCGGCGGTCAGGGTGCCCGCGTTGAGGGTCACGCCACCAAGAAAATTATTGTTGCCACTCAGGCTCAGGTTGGCCGCGCCGTTTTTGCTCAGGCTGCCGGCGCCGTTGACCGTGCCGGCCAGGGTCAGATCCGCCGTGCCACCAATGCCGAGGTTGCCCGCGAGGTTGACCGCGTTGTTCAGCGAAACCCCGGTGCTGGCATCCAGCGTGGTGCCGCCCGCTGCATTCAGCGTGCCCGAGCCGAGCGCCGAGTTCGACGCCAGAATCAGTCCGCCGGCATTCAGCGCGACCGGCCCGAGGAAGGCATTGTTGCCGCCGAGGGTCAGGTTGGCCGCGCCGGTTTTGATCAGGCCACCGGTGCCGCCAATCACGCCGTTGAGGGTCAGGGCATTGCTGCCGACGATGGTCAGGTTGCCGTTCAGCGTCGCCGCGTTGGCCAGTGTCACCGCCGCGTTGCTGTCCAGCTGCGTACCGGCATTCGCCGTCAGCGTACCGGTACCGAGCGCCGTATTGCTGCCGACGATAATCTTGCCGCCGTCCAGTTGCGTGCCGCCGGTGTAAGTGTTGGCACCGCCGAGCACCAGGGTGCCGGCGTCAAGTTTATTAAGGATGCCGCTGCCATCGATATTGGCATTGATGGTCGCCGTGACGCCCGGATCGACGCGCAACGAAGTGGTGCCGCCGGTGCCGTTGACCGCCGTGAGTTGCCCCGCCGCACCGTTGACCACGTTGTAGCCATCGGTGAGGAATTGCATGCCGGTAAACGCTTGCGTGCCGTTCACCGTCACCGTGCCGGCACTGCCCTGGAACACCGCGAAGTCGCCGGCCCACGGTTGGTTGACCAAACCGTTGGCGTCGGTCCAGTTGGTGCCGACCGCGTTCCACGTGCCGCTGCCGCCATCGACCACGCCGTTGGCGATGGTCTGGCTGCCGTCCCAGTAACGAATGTTGACGTTCGGCGCCGACACTTGAATGTTGATCTGATTGGCCACGCCGGTCTGCACCAGCAGGTCGCCGAGGCCGTAGCCGACCGGTACGCTGGCAACGTCCAGACCGAGATTGGTCAGTGCGCCGGTGTAGTTGAACAGGCGATACACGCCGACGCCGAAACCACCGGCATCGCTGACGTTGAGATTGCCATCAAGCGTGAGGTTGCCGCCGACGTTCATCAGCGACGCAGTCGACGGTGTGCCCAGTGCCACATCAACGTTGCTGCCGGCGCCGAGAGTCAGAGCACTCGCCGACAAGGTGTTGCCCGACGCCAACGCCAGATGCCCACCGTTGTTGATGTTGACCGCGCCGAGCGCCGAGCCGGTACCGGTCAGGGTGCCGCCGGTATTGACGTTGAGTTGAGCACTGCCCAGCGAACCGCTCAGGTTCACGATACCGCCATCGATCGCAGTATTGCCGGTAATGCCGTTGATGCCAGTGAGGTTCAAGGTGCCGGTACCGACTTTGACCAGGCCGCCGCTGCCGCTGAGATCGCCATCAAAGATGCTGGTGACGTTGCCGGTGCCGACCGTCAGGGTGTTGCTGCCGGTCAGTTGCACACTGCCGCTGCCGCTCAGCGCGCCGAGGCTGGCGTCACTGCCCAGATTCAGGCCGGCGCCGGCGCTGATGTTGACGCCGGAGGTGTTGCCCAATGCGTTGGTATTGAGCGTGGTGACGCTGCCCGAAATGATGTTCAGCGCGCCAGTGAAGGTGTTATTGCCGGCCAGGGTCAGGTCTGAAAGGCCGTTTTTGGTCAGGCTACCGGCGCCGTCAATGATGCCGTTCAAGCTCAAATCGTTGTTGCCGGCGACGGTCAGTCCGGCATTCAGGGTAATGGCGTTGCCGATGCCGAACGATGCGCTGTTATCCAGCGTTGCCGCGCCACCGACGAGCAATGCGCCACTGCCCAGACCGTTGGCATTGCCAAGGGTCAACGTGCCGGCGTTGAGTGTGGTGCCGCCGCTGAAGGTGTTGTTGCCATTGACGGTCAGGTTGGCTGCGCCGTCCTTGATCAACTGGCCGGTGCCACTGGTCACGCCGCCGAGGGTCAGGTTCTGCGTACCGCCCACGGTCAGCGCCGCATTCAGGGCGACATTGTTGTTGAGGCTGACCAGCGGCGAGTTGCTGTCCAGTGTCGCGGCGCCAGCGACGGTCAATGCACCGGAACCGAGCGCCGAACTGTTGCCGACGGTCAGAGTGCCGGCGTTCAGCGTGGTGCCGCCGAGGTAGTTGTTGGCGGCATTGAGAATCAGATTGGCCGCGCCGTCTTTCACCAGACTGCCAGCCCCGCTGACCAGACCGGTCAGGGTCATATCCGCTGTGCCGCCGATGTTCAAGGCACCGGCGAGTGCCACGGCATTGTTCAGGCTGACGGCGGTGTTGGCATCCAGCGTGGTGTTGGCCGCCGCGTTCAACGTGCCGGAACCCAGCGCGGTGTTGCTGCCGACGGTCAGTTTGCCGGTGTTCAACAGGGTGTTGCCAAAATAAGTGTTGGCGCCGTTGAGGGTCAGGTCGGCAGCACCGTTCTTGGTCAGTCCACCGATACCGGCGACCACGCCGCCGAGGGTCAGCGCATTGGAGCCACCCAGGGTCAGAGTGCCGGCGAGGTTGACGTTGTTGGCCAAGGTCGCGGCGGTACTGGTATCGAGGGTGGTGCCGTTCGAGGCGTTGAGTGTGCCGGTGCCCAGGGCGGTGCTGGAACCGACAATCAGTGAACCGGCGTTCAGCGCCGTGGTGCCCGTGTAGGTGTTGTTGCCGTTGAGGGTCAGACTCGAAGCGCCGGTTTTGATCAGACCGTTACCGCCACTGATCACCCCGCCAAGGGTCAGCGCATTGGCGCCGCCGGCGGTGAGGTTGGCGTTGAGAATGACGTTGTTGTTGAGGGTCACGGCCGAACTGCTGTTGAGGGTGCCCGCGCCTTCCACCGACAAGGCGCCAGTGCCCAGTGCCGCGCCGTTGCCGACCGTCAAGCTGCCGGCATTCAGCGTGGTGCCGCCGCTGTAGGTATTGGTGCCATTGAGCGTGAGATTGGCGGCGCCGTTTTTCACCAGTTGGCTGGTGCCGCTGATCACGCCGCCGAGGGTCAGCGCGTTGCTGCCGCCAATGCCCAGGCTGTTGTTGAGAATGATGGCATTGTTCAGGGTCACCGTCGCATTGCTGTCGAGGGCGGCCACGCCGCCGACGGTGATGTTGCCACTGCCCAGCGCCGCGTTGGCGCCCGCCGTAATCGTACCTGCGTTCAACGCGACGGCACCGAGGAAGGTGTTGGCGCCGTTGAGAATCAGGTTGGCCGCGCCGTTTTTGGTCAGCCCGCCGCTGCCGCTGACAATCCCGCCCAGGGTCAGGTTGGCACTGCCGCCGACAGTCAGGTTGCCGCCGAGTGAGACTGCGTTGGTTAGCGCAACGGCAGTGCTGGCATCGAGGGTGGTGCCCGCCGCCGTGGTCAAGGCACCCGTGCCCAGCGCGGTGTTGGAGCCGACAATCAGCGTGCCGGCATTCAGCGCGGTACCGCCGGAAAAGGTGTTGTTGCCGCTGAGGCTGAGGTTGGCGGTGCCGTTCTTGATCAGATTACCGGCACCGCTGATGACGCCGCTCAAACCCAGCGCCTGCGTGCCGCCGATGGTCAGATCGGCCGCCAGCGCGACGGCGTTGGCGAGAGTCACCGCCGTGGTCGCATCCAGTGTGGTACCGGCCGCCGCGTTCAACGCGCCCGTACCCAGCGCGGTGTTGCTGCCAACGAACAGGCTGCCGGCATTGAGCAGCGTGTTGCCGCTGTTGGTGTTGTTGCCGCTCAAGGTCAGGCTGGCGCTGCCGGATTTGGTAATCCCACCAGTGCCGGACAACACGCCGCCGAGTGTCAGGGCATTGCTGCCGAGCACGTTGAGCGCACCGGTCATGCCGATGTTGTTGGCCAGGGTGACGTTGGTGGTGCTGTCCAGACTGGTGCCGGCGGCGGTATTCAGCGCGCCACTACCCAGCGAGTTGTTGTTGGTCACCAGCAGGGTGCCGGCGCTCAGGGTGGTGGTGCCGGTGAATCCGCTGTTGGCGCCACTGACAGTCAGGCTGCCGCTGCCGGTTTTGGTCAGGCCGCTGCTGCCGCTGATCAAACCGCCGAGGGTCAGCGCGCCAGTGCCGCCGGCGGTCAAGGTGCCGCCGAGGCTGATGGCGTTGTTCAGGCTGATCGTGCCCGGGGCGCTCAACGTTGTCGCGCCAGTGACGTTGAGGGTGCCGGTGCTCAGCGCCAGGTTGTTGCCCAACTGCACGGTGCCGCCGTTGAGCGTGGTGTTGCCCAGGTAGGTGTTGGCGGCGCTGAGGCTCAGTTGCCCGGAACCGACTTTGGTCAGGCCGCCGCTGCCGGAAATGACGCCGCTCAGGGTGGTGGCGTTGGTACCTTGCACTGTCACGCCGCCCGCGCCGAGGGAAATCAGGTTACTGACGTTCAACCCGGCATTGCTGGCCTGGAGTATCCCGCCGTTGGAGGTGATCACGCCGCTGCCGAACGTGGCGTTGTTGTTGAACTGGGCGACACCACCGTTAAGCGTGGTCGCGCCGCTGACCAATGGCCCCTGCAAGGTCCAGGTGCCGCTGTTGAGGGTCAGGTTGTTGAAGTTGACGTAGGTCGCGCTCGATGCGGTGCCGACACCCGTGGTGCCGCCGCCGACGCCGATCGGGTTTTGCAGAATCAGGCTGTTGGTGCCGCCCGCGCCACCATCGACCGTGCCGGTCGGAGCGAAGGTCAGATTGATGCCGATCAACCCGCCGAGGCCGACGCTGATCTGTACACCGTCACCGACGTTGACGCTGGAACCGGTCACCGCGGTGAAGGTGTTGGTGCTGGCCGCGCCCATCGACACGCCGCCGGTAATCGCACCGGCGTTGGTGAAGGTATTGCCTGCCGCCGATGTTTCGAACGCGATCCGGCCGTTGATCACACCGGTGCTGCTGTTGGTCATGTTGACCTGCGAGCCGCCGTAGACGCCGACCACCGGGGTGTCGGCGAGGGTGATGCCGCCGATCGACAAACCGGTCGAGGTGATGGTGCCGTTGTTGGTGATGCTGGTGGTGCCGGCAGCAGCGTTGTTCACCGCAATGCCGAGGCCGTCGATGCTGGTCAGGTTGAGCCCGAGCAGCATGCCCGTACCACGGATGATCCCGCTGGCGTTGTTGAGCACGCTGACCGTACTCGTAGCGCCAGTGCCAATGAACGCGCCGCCGCTCAGCACCGAGACCAGGCCGAGCAGTGCCGGGTCGAGCGTGCCGGAGTTGTTCAGGGAAATGTTCACCCCGGTCAGGTCCATCACATGGCCGCCGAGGGTCGCGTTCATCTGCGCCCCACTGTTGACGTTGACCGTCAGGCCACTGGTGGCGCTGGAAAAATTATTGAGAAACAGCGGCAGACTCGGCACGCCGGTGCAGGTCACCGTTGAACCCGCCGTGGAGCACGTGGCCAACGCAGGAGCGCTGACGCCGCCGAACAACAGCCCGGCGACACTCAGATGCACAGCAAGGGAAAGAGGGGAAAAGCGCGAAACGAGGGCGACACCAAACCTTGCTTCCACGGGCTACTCCTTGTCGTGGCCAAATTCTTCCTTGAGCGCGCGAAGAGCCGTGCTTATTCCACACGCGAATCAAGACTGCGACGGTCATCACAAAACCGTTGATTGGGGACAAAGCTAGTAGACGCCCGGCAATGGGGCACGGATTAAATGGTGTTAATACTTTAATACTAGAGGGGTCTGGAATAAGCGTTTCAGCCCGTATTCGTGGGCCTTCAACCTGTCGCAGAACCTGTAGGCCTTCGCCTGCTCGCGATGGCCTACAGGGGTTTGCGGTGATCAGTTATACCTGATCAGTCCGTCAGTTAAATTTGCGAATTCTTCGATATTTCATGGCATTGAGAAAACTGGTACGCCTTGTGCAAACGTTTGCGTAACGTCAATCCCAACGTTTTCGTAACAAAACCGTACAAGCCCACGGAACACGGGCCTCGATCCGCAAAAAAGGACTTTGAATGGCCATTGCATGCCCTTTTCGCGCACCTTTCTCGTGCACGCTTGCTGTTTCCTTGCTACTGACCGGCGTTACCGGACTTCTCAGCCACAGCGCTCTGGCGCAACCGGCAGCCAAAGAAGAATCCGCCCAGGGCGAAGCCCTCAGCCCCGAAGCCAGCCCGCCGAAAAAAGGCGCCTACCTCTCGGACTGGTACAACCAGGACCTGATGCTGATCGGCAGCAAGGACATCAGCTTCGGCCCGCAACCGGCCGACGATATCTATCTGGAATACGAGTACTTCGGCCGCAAAGGTCCGTTCGAACTGTACGGCTACATCGACATTCCGAAGATCTTCAACATCGGCAACAGCCACGACAAAGGCGTGTGGGATCACGGCTCGCCGGTGTTCATGGAGCACGAACCGCGCATCTCCATCGACTACCTCGCTGGCCGCAGCCTGGCCATCGGTCCGTTCAAGGAATGGTATGTGGCGTTCGACTGGATCTACGACCACGGCAGCCGCAAAGAGAACCGCGCCAACACTCTGTACAGCGGTTTCGGCACCGACATCGACACGCACTCGCGGGTCAACCTGTCGGCCAATCTGTACGGTCGCTATCAGTGGGAAAATTACGGTGCCAGCAACGAATATTCCTGGGACGGCTACCGCGCACAGCTCAAGTACATCGTGCCGATCGATAAATTCAGCAACGGCGCCTCATTGACCTACATCGGCTTCACCAACTTCGATTTCGGCTCGGACATCCACAAGGACAACCCGGCGCGCACCGCCAATGCGACGGTGGCGACCAACGTCCTGCTCTACTCGTTCACGCACTTGCGCTTCACCCTGGTCGGCCGTTATTTCCACAACGGCGGCAACTGGGAAGACGGCAGCGAGCTGAATTTTGGCGATGGCAATTTCCGCGCGCGTTCCAACGGCTGGGGTTACTACGCCGGCGTCGGTTATCAGTTCTGAATCAAGGAGTTTTCCATGCAAGTAATGATGCGTTTGACCCTGGCCGGTGCGGCCCTGCTCTCCTCCACCGCGTGGGCGGCCGAGGCCCCGATGCAACCGAAAGTCATGTTGATCACCATGTTCGCCCCTGAGGCGCAGCACTGGATCGATCGCCTTGAACTGAAGCAGGAAATCCGCGTGCCGGGCCTGTCCGCCGAGTACCCGAGCATTCGCTGCAACACGCAGCAGGTGTGCCTGTTGACCACCGGCATGGGCCAGACCAATGCGGCCGCCTCGACATTGGCGTTGGCGCTGTCGCCGAAATTCGACCTGCGCAAAAGCTACTTCCTGATCGCCGGCATTGCCGGCATCAGCCCGAAACACGGGACCATCGGCACCGCTGCATGGGCGCACTATCTGGTGGAATTCGGCACGCAATGGGAGATCGATTCGCGTGATGCGCCGTCGACCTGGCCGACCGGCTATCTGGGCATCAACACCAAAGGGCCGAACGAAAAACCGCCGCTGGATTACAAGACCGAAGTTTTTGAACTCAACCCGAAGCTGCAGGCCAAGGCCTTCGCCCTGAGCCACAAGGTCGAGCTGAGCGAAAGCAAAGAGTCCGCCGCGTGGCGTCTGAAATATCCGTCGGCCCCGGCCAATCAGCCGCCGGTCGTGACGCGCTGCGACACACTGGCCGGCAACACCTGGTTTTCCGGAACGCGCCTGAGCGAGCGGGCCGAGGTCTGGACCAAGTTGCTCACCGACAACAAGGGCGAATACTGCACGACGCAGCAGGAAGACAACTCGACCTATGAGGCCTTGCTGCGTGCCGGTCGTGAAGGTCTGGTCGATGTCCAACGCCTCGCCGTGGTGCGTGCAGGCTCCGACTTTGACCGCCCGGAGCCGGGCGGCAGTGAAGTGGATAACCTGCTCAAATACGCCGATCAGGGCGGCTTCGTGCCGGCGCTGGAAAACCTCTATCGCGCGGGGAATCCGCTGGTGCAGGACATACTGAAAAACTGGTCGGCGTGGGAAAACGGCGTCCCGCAATCCTGAACCCAACAACGATCTACTGTAGGAGTGAGCCTGCTCGCGATAGCGGTGTGTCAGTTTAATCATGAGTAACTGATACACCGCTATCGCGAGCAGGCTCACTCCTACAGGGGTTTTGCGGTGTATCAGGGGATAAGGATGACCTTGTCGCCGCTGCCCTGATTGACGTCGGCGTAGCGCAACAGGCCTTCGGCCAACGGCGCCTCGACCAACCCTTGCGGCAACGGCAACAACCCTTCATCGAAGAACCGCCCGAACTGCTCGAGCATCGCCGCACACGCTTCAACGCCATACAACAGCGAATTGATTCCGACCACCGACCCGCCCTTGCGATACAAGGCCAGCGCCGGCAGTTGCACATGCCCGTCCACCGGCGCGGCGATGATCGCGATCCGTCCGAAAGTGGCCAGTGCTGCCACCGACGCCGGCAGCCAGAAACCGGTGGTGTCAAAGATCACATCGGCACCACCGCGATACACCGCGTTGACCTGCGCACCGAGGTCTTCGGGTTTATCCAGTTGAATCGTCTGATAACCCTGCGCCTGCAAATCCGCGACCTGCTCGGGGCGACGCGCCGCTGCCAGCAATTGCGCACCACGCACTTTCGCCAGCGCCAAAGCAGCAGTCGCCACAGCCCCGCCGCCGATCACCAGCAAACGAGTGTCAGCCGTGACGAGGCTACGCTCCAAAGCATCCCACGCCGTGGTGTAGGGCACGCCAAGGCTGGCGGCCTGGGCGAAACTCAGGTGCGAAGGTTTGTGTGCGACGCCATTGGCTGGCAGTTTGACGAACTCGGCATGGGAGCCGTCGGCGAAAAAGCCCAGCTCACGGCCAGTGCCCCAGACTTCCTGACCGATCAGCGCCTGTGGGCCTTCAATCACAACACCGGCGAAATCCCGACCGGGAATTCGCGGCAGCGTGGTGTAGGGGAAGCGGCCGAGGACGTTTTTCACATCGCTGGGGTTGAGGCCAGCAGCCTTGATCTGCACCAGCACTTCGTCAGCGCCGGGTACCGGAGTCGGCACCTCGACGTAACGCAGGGAAGACAGGTCGCCGGTTTTATCGAATTGCAGTGCTTTCATGGGGACATCCACCGAAGGAAAAGAGGGAATTCAGGACAGCCAGCCCGCGACCAGTTGCCGGCCCATCGGCCACAACTGCTCACCGGCCAACATGCCGAGTAAACCGACCAGCGCGATAGCCGGTGGCGCCGGAGAACGGAAATCCAGCGCGCCGTACAACAGACCGACGCCCAGACCGATGGCCAGCGAAATCAGGTAATTCATGGGGAGGAACTCCGCCCGTGGAAAGGAATGGGCAAAGTTTAGGGAGTCGGCGAGGTTGGCATCGGCCAAGGACTTCTGAATTTCGGACAAACCAACCACAGTCACCACAAAACCCGGTGGGAGCTAGCTTGCCAGCGATGAGGCCTGTACATCCGACATCCTCATCGGCTGACACACCGCTATCGCTGGCAAGCCAGCTCCCACAAGGTTCTGTGTAGGTTCAGGATATAGCGTCGTTACAGAGTGAATTGCGAAGGGGCGACGCCCAGTTCGCGACGAAACATGTCGCTGAAGCTACCGGGTGAATAGCCGAGCTCCCGGGCAATCACACTCACCGCCACGCCCTGAATCAACGCCGCCACCGCCGTCGCCAGTTGTACCTGCCGCCGCCACTCGGCGAAGCCCATGCCGAGGCTGTCCTTGAACAACCGCGCCAGGGTGCGCACGCTGGCTCCGGCATTTTCCGCATGCTGTTCGAAAGGAATCTCCAGCGACGGCGCCGCCATCACTGCCTGACACAGATTCATCAAGCGCCGGTCGGAGTCATCCGGCATCGGGATCTTCAACTGCGAGCGCCGTGCGCGTTTCAGCTCCAGCAACGCCAACCCGACCAACGCCTCGTAATACGCAGGATCACCGCTGTCGCCCTGCTCCACCAGCCCGACAATCAACTCGCGCAGCAACCCACCGACCTCGATCACCTGCACCGTCGTGTCCAGCGTCGCCGCCAGCGCCGGGCGCAGGTAGATATTGCGCATCTGCAAATCCGACACCACGCGAATCCCGTGCGGCACGCCCGGCGGCAACCACACCGCCCGCTGCGGCGGCACCACCAGCGCTTCGTGCGGCGTCTCGACCCACATCACCCCGCTCATCGCATACAGCAACTGTCCCCAGACATGCTCATGCGGCTCGATAAACAAGCCGCGCGGATACGTCCGCGCCACACGTTGCACGGGCACATCGGTATCGCTCAGATCTGGGGGTGCGGCAAGGGCCATGGCGAGCATTCATTGGGGTTGGCGAAAAACCCATGGTAACCAGTGCGCCACGGCGTCGCCAACGATAGATACCGTCGGACAATCCGAGTGAATTTTCCCGCAGCGCCGCGATCCCTCTATTACCACAGGGAGGAATACGGGCTTTATGAACAACGCAAAACTCTATGTCATCGAATACACCCTTCACGGCACGCCCAAGTCGTTCATTATCCGCTCGGACAAAATGGACAACACCGAGGCGTGGCACTGGGCGAGCTGCGACGCAGGCGTTGGTCGCATCCCGCGCTTTGGCCGTGAAAAAGTGCAGAAGACCAGCAAACCGATGGCGGAAAAATTCGGCGTGGAAAACGTTGTGTGGCGACCGACCAGCTAAGCTCTGCGCATCGATCGGCATCATTCGGGGGGAATGCACCATGAGCAACATCATCAGCCCGGCGCACCTGGACTACGGCCTCGATACGCTGTTTGGGCGGATCACCAAAAGCGTGGACTGTCGCGTTGGGCTGGAGGCGGTCGAGGGTGATCCGTTTCGCTTTGCCTTGCGAGTGCCGGCGCCGCTGCCTGAAGATCTGGACCAGGCGAAAACCATCGTGGTCAGGGTTGAAGGGCGACGGCTGCAAGGCACAGTGAGGCATACAGAGCGGCTGGATGATGAAAGTATGAAACTGGAAGTGGAGCCTGATTAGGCTCCACTTTTTTTATGCGTCGTTCGTCATCCGTGGGCGCATTTACAGCCCTTGGTTGAACATTGCGCACCGTTCTCATGATGATGGGCGCAAGCCTCGCAGCAAAAATGCTTGCCATGGCGCACGACCGGGTGCTCGCCGAGCTTGCAATTGCATTTAGGGCAGTCACAGGTTTTATCAGGCATGGGACAGACTCCTTGGGTAATGGTTGTCTGGGGCTTGAAGGGCAAGCCGTAATATCCAGTGTAGGAGCTGCTGCAGGCTGCGATCTTTTTGATTTTGTTTGCGATTGGGGAGTGGATTTGGGGAGTGGATTGGGGGCATATCCGTTGCTGCGGGTGCTGCCGCTGGCGGTTTCGCTCTTACAGCGACTCACTTTTCCAGACGCCGAAAAGTAAGCAAAAGGCTTTGCCCCTGGCGTACGGCACTTCGCTTAGGCTCAGTGTTCCCTCGCTACGGTGTCCATCCGGGGGCATCGCCTACGGTTTGCTTCGCTGCACCTCCTCTCGATGTATGCGGCTACGCCGCACGGCGCTGCGCGCCTAACCCCGGATGAACACCTCCGCTCGGCCTGCCGATGGGGCAAAAGATCAAAAGCCGAAGCAAGATCAAGAGCCAGAGCCAGATCAAGAGCCAGATCAAGAGCCCCTCACCCTAGCCCTCTCCCGGAGGGAGAGGGGACTGACGGTGGTGTTTGGGAGAGGTACGCCGACGTGCGATACCGCGTTGAACTCAGATTCTGAAAGGCCCACCACCGGCTCCCTCTCCCTCGGGAGAGGGCTGGGGTGAGGGGAAAATCCACCACAAATCCAAAGCC
>NZ_CATKPW010000014.1:0-107076 GCF_949767675.1 Pseudomonas sp. IT-P395 | reverse complement strand
AGCGTCGGGTCAGTCGACATCGTCGTAACCTGATCCACCGCATTCGCGAGCAGGCTCGCTCCCACAGGGATTTGTGTGAAATCAGAAGCTGTAGGTGCCGGTCATCACGACGCTACGCGGCGCACCCGGTTGAATCTGATACTGGCTGGTTGCCGATGCGTAGTACTCACGATCGGTGATGTTGTTCAGCGCCGTGCGCAAATCCCAATCCTTGAAGCGGTAACCGACCAGTGCATCCCAGCGACCATAACCCGGCAGCACGGTGGTGTTGGCGTTATCGGCATAGCGTTGGCCAACCAGGGTCAGACCGGTTTCACCGTACCAGCCCATCTCCGGTTTCCAGGTCAGGAACAGGCTGCCGTTGTGCTTGGCGACGTTGTTGATGCGTTTGCCTTCCAGGCCGTTGTTGTCCTTCTCGATCTTCGCATCCTGCATACCGACACCACCGCGCATGTACCAGTTGCCGACGATGTTACCGGTGGCGGTCAACTCGATCCCGCGCGATCGTTGCAGACCGGACATGACGGTCAGGGTCGGGTCGTTTGGATCGGTGGTGCGGCGGTTGTAGAGTTCCAGGTCATAGATCGCCAGCGTGGTGCTGAGGCGATCGTCGAACCAGTCGCTCTTCACGCCGATTTCTTTCTGCTTGGTCAGCTCAGGACTGAGGTCGTTGGTGTTGCCGGCCGCACCCGGGGTGATGCCGATCAAGCCACCACCCACGGGCGAAAACGTCTTCGACCACGAAGCGTAGAACGAGTGGTTCTGCAACGGCGTCCAGACCAGGCCGACGCGCGGGCTGGTGCTGTGGCTGTCGCGGTCTTCGGAGATGTTACGCAGCTTGTTGGTCGACTCGATATCGAAGGTGTCGTAACGCAAACCGCCAAGCAGTTGCCACTGATCGTTCAGGCGCAGTTGATCCTGCACGTAGACCGCACGGCTTTCGACTTCGGTGTGGCTGCTGCTGGAAACCTGCATGGCTCCTGTGTGGCGCAGATCGCGGTTCGGGTTGTAGAGGTCGAGCGATGGCACGGGCTGCGCGCCCGGGGTTCTGCCAGTGGCGGCGTTGTACAGCGTCGGATCGCGGCGCTGACTGCCGATCTCGACGCCAGTGAGCAGACGATGTTCTAGGCCGAAGGTATCGAATCCGCCCTCGAGTTCAACGTTGTTATAGACGTTGCGGGTGGTCAGATCCTGCTGCCAGTGCTGGCGCGTGACCTTGTTGGTCGCCGGGGTGTAACCGGTGAGGTAGGTGTTGTCGAAATCACTGTCGAGCTTGAACACGCCGAGGGTCTGGCGCAGTTGCCAGTTGTCGTTGATCTCGTAGCTGAGTTTGGAGCGCAGCGATTGCGACTTGTCGTCAATGAAATCGTGATCGTTGCCGTAGGTGGTGTCACGACCGACATCGGCCGGGCGCCCGTTGACGCCGGGAATGCCGCGATCTGGCGTGCGGTTGTAGCGGCTGTATTCGTATTGCACCAACCAGTTCAGGTCCGGCGTCAGTTGCCAGCTCATCGACGGTGCGAACAACTGACGATTGCCGCTGACGCCATCACGGAAGCTGTTTTCATCCATGTTGCCCATGTTCAGGCGCAGGCTGATGTTTTCGCTCGGGTCGGTGCTGAGGTCGGCGTAAAGACTGCGCAAATCTTCGCTGCCACCCTGGGCTTCGATGGTCGAGCGACGGCCGAACTCGGGCATTTTGCTCACGCGGTTGACGATCCCGCCCTGACTGCCCCGACCGTACAGCACGGCGGCCGGGCCTTTGAGCACTTCGACGCGTTCGATGTTGTGCAGGTCGCGCTTGTATTGGCTGTCGTCGCGAATGCCGTCGAGATAGAAATCGTTGCTGGCATCGAAACCGCGAATGCGCAGGCTGTCGAAACGGGTGTCGGCGCTGCTGCTGACGTTGGGCATGCCGCTCAACGCGTCGCCGATATCATTGGTGCCGTAGTTGGCGACGTTCGCGGTCTTGATCGAATCGATCGCCTGCGGCACGTAGCGCACCGGGGTTGAGGTGCGGGTTGCGGTGTTGCTGAGCTTCACGCGCGGGTCATCGGCTTGCGCTTCGGCGCTGATCGCGGTGGCGGGTAACTCGGTCGCGGAGTAGGCAAAACCACTGGACAGAAAAACAGAAAGCCCAAGGGTGACGGGCGTAAGACGGAACGGGGCAGGCATTTAACAGCGCATCCGAAAGGGTGGAAGAATTCGATCGCGCGAATGGTAATGCTTTGCATTTACTTCCGTTAATTATTCCTTATAAGTTCCCTGATCTGATTGTTTCAATTTGTGTCGCATTCGACACAATCTGCTTGAACCGCAATTCGACCGATTCATGAAACAGACTGAAAGCCATTCTGGCGTTTTTCCGCAAGAGTGCGGGCACTAATCTGCCGCCATCGATTTCCCTCACTTTTTGCCGGAGTTTTCCCATGATCCTTCATTACGTCTACGACCCGTTATGCGGCTGGTGTTACGGCGCCAAGCCGCTGGTGGAAGCGGCGCAGGCAGTGCTGCCAGTGATCGCGCATGCCGGGGGAATGATGAGTGGCGCCAATCGCCAGCGCGTTTCGCCACAACTGCGCAATTACGTCATGCCCCACGACCGACGCATTGCCGAGTACACAGGCCAGCCTTTCGGCGAGGCCTATTTCGACGGTTTGCTGCGAGATCAATCGGCCGTGTTCGATTCGACGCCACCGATTGCTGCGGTGATGGCGGCCGAAGCCATCGACCGAGGCGGTCTGCGCATGTTGGGGCGGTTGCAGAGCGCGCACTATGTGGAAGGGCGACGCATTGCCGATTCAGCCGTGCTGTTGGAATTGGCGATGCAGATGGGCTATGCGCAGGACGATTTCCACATTGCGTTTGAGTCCGTTGATAGCGAGAGGCACGTAAAAGCCAGTCGCCAGTTTTTGGCGCAATTGGGCGGCCAGGGTTTTCCGACCATGGCTCTGGAGCAGGATGGCACATTCCAATTGATCGACATTAGTCCGTGGCTGGGCAAGCCGCAGGCATTTGCCGATTGGTTACAACAGGCAATCGTCCTCGATGAAAGCGGTAAATCTTCTGCATTCTGTTCTATTGATGGTTGCGCCTGATACGCACTGGATTCACTGGCTGTGTGCATTTCCCAGCAAGGAGTCAGCGCAAAATTTACGTTTCTTAGACGATTTTTACCTATTTAAAGACGATTCTTGAAATTGACACATTGTTCAGGGCGCGGCTACGATTCGGCCCAACGCCTGTGGCCAACCGCCATGACTCAAAATAAGGAGCAGGCCCGCCATCACGTTATCGTGGGCGGGCCTTTTTGTTTCGGGGTGAATAAAAGAGTGCAAAAGCGCCGTTTCCGCCGTTCGACACAGCGCGTTTCAACCCGTAATAAGGAAAACAAAATGTTGAACAAGCGAATCAGTCTGATCGCACTGGGGATGTTGAGCGCCACTCAGGCCATGGCTAACGACCAGGCCGAGTCCAAGGGTTTTGTTGAAGACAGCAGCCTCAAAGTGCTGCTGCGCAATGCCTACATCAATCGTGATTACAAAGACGGCAACAAAGACAAAGCCGAGTGGGGCCAAGCGGCCATCGGTACGTTCTCGTCCGGCTTCACCCAAGGCACCGTGGGTGTCGGTGTCGACGCTTTCGGTCTGTACGCACTGCGTCTGGACGGCGGCAAGGGCCGTAGCGGCGCCGGTGGTATCGATTTCTTCAAGCAGGAAAATGACGGTCGCGCGAACCATGACATAGCCAAGGGCGGTGCCGCGGTGAAGTTCCGCTTCTCCAACACCGTGTTGACCTACGGCGACCAGATGCCGGCCCTGCCAGTGCTGAGCTACGACAATGTGCGCCTGCTGCCGGAAAGCTACACCGGTACCCTGATCACTTCTAAAGAGATCAAAGGCCTGGAACTGAACGCCGGTCGTTTCACCGCCGAATCGCGCAAGAGCGACGAAGGCCGTGACAGCGGTGGTCTGAAGTCGATCAACGTGTTGGGCGGTAGCTACCAGTTCACTGAAAACTTCAAAGGCGCGCTCTACGCGTCCGACGTCGAAGACGTATTGAAGAAACAATACGTGAACGCCAACTACGTGTTGCCGTTCAACAAGGATCAGTCGCTAACCCTGGACTTCAACGGTTACCGCACCAAGCTGGACAACTCTTATGTCCGCGAAAACGGGGTAACTGGCGACGACAACAAGATCTGGAGCCTGGCCGCAACCTTCGCTACCGGTCCGCACTCGTTCACCGTGGCGCACCAGCGTTCCACCGGCGACAGCAACCTCGGTTACGCCTACGGCGGTTACCAGAAAGATCAAGGTCGTGTCGGTGACGGCGGTAACTCCATCTATCTGGCCAACTCCTACTGGTCCGACTTCAACGCTGAAGACGAACGCAGCTGGCAGCTGGGCTATGGCCTGGATTTCGGCGCATTCGGCGTACCGGGTCTGAGCTACAACTTCGCTTACGTGCGTGGCGACAACATCACCACCTCCACCAGCGAAGGTGGCACCGAGCGCGAGATCTTCAACCAGTTCAAATACGTCGTGCAGTCTGGCCCGGCCAAAGACCTGAGCGTGAAATTGCGCAGCTCGATCCTGCGTGTTTCGCAGAAATCCAGCGAGTACAACGTCAGCGGTAACGAACTGCGTGTATTCGTGGACTACCCGATCAACATCTTCTGATGCCTGATCAAGTGTAAGAAACATGAGAAAAACCCCGACTGGTTCGGGGTTTTTTTTCGACGGTTTTTCGATGAAAACCGGAAAAAACCTGTGTTTTTGTCATGTAAAAGTTGTTTTTAAGTGGCTGTAAACGCCGTTTCAAACAGGGCTTTAAATGCCTGAAATTCTTTCTCATGGACGCAATTTCTCCACCTAATAGATTAGGCCGCTCAACGCAGCGGAGAATTTGGTAATGATCGTTTTGAACAGAGAAGTGGGCGAATCGCTACGGCGCGACAAATATGTCAACGTCCAGGGTGGTGACTTCAATCTCTACGGTCATTTTGCCGACTTCGTCAGACTGACCAAAAGTTGGGAAAACATGGAGCCTGACAGTTACTACGGTCAGGCCGAAGCCGGCATGCGTTACCGTCGTTACAGCGACTTTGAGTACAACCCGAAAACCCGCGAGCTCAAGCAACTCGAACATCGCGCCTACGTGCAGTCGAAAGAGAACAACGCCTATGTCGGCGGCCTCGTGCGACACTTTCAGGACTTCTCCGACGAAGTGATTACTTCACCGGTGATGCGCAGCCTGATCGACACCGATTTCGAAGTGTACAAAAGCGTACTGCCGGAAGAGCTGCACGATGAAATCTGGCAGTGCCAGATCCATCAGATCCGCATCGAGATCAAACCCGGCAAACAACTGGAAATCACCCCTGAAGGCATTCACTGCGACGGCTATCCGTTCAGCGGTGTGCACTTCTGGGGCCGCAATAACGTCGAGGGTGCGGAGAGTCGTCTGTACGACATCCACGAGCATCAACTGGCGTCGACCACTTACCAGGAAATTCTCGACACCACCTACTTCCTCGATCGCGATATGCGCCACTACGTGACCCCGGCCCGCAACCCGCACACTCATGCGATGGCGTACCGGCAGATTCTGGCGATTTCCTTCTCGCGGCCCGGGACCGCTTTCGACATTGTTCGCTAATCAGATCACCCCAATCGATGGCGTCGAATGCTCGACGCCGGTGGTGCTGCGACGCGCCACGGCCAAGGATGCGCAGCGCATGGAGCGCTTCTTCCGCCAGTTCGACGAAGTGTCCTTCTGCGAATGGCAGGACGCCAAGTGCCTGCGCGGCGTGCTGATCCAGAAAACCACCACGGCCTATCTCGCCTTCGACATCGCCGGCGAAATCGTCGGCGCGGTGCTCGGCGGCATGCTCGGCAGTCGCGGCACCATCAATCATCTGGCCGTCAGCCCGCGCTATCGCAGCCAGGGCGTCGGTCAACGTCTGGTTGAAGCGGCGTCTTCCGACATGAAGCGTGTCGGTGTGTTGCGGATGTTTCTGTTCGTTGACGATGCTAACCTCGCGGGCAAGCGATTCTGGACTGCCCAGGGTTTTTGCGAGCCTCATGGCGAACGGACATTTGAGAGGGATCTATGAATGAAACGTCCGGCAGTGCGCCGCTGATGGCTGCCCATCAGCCATCGCGCACGTTTGCCGAAGCCAGCCCGGTCGTCGCCGGCTACTTCACGGTGTCATTCGTGTTCGGGCTGATGGCCGTCAACGCAGGCTTGCCGATGTGGCTGCCGGTGGCGATGTGTTTGTTCGTGTATGCCGGCGCTTCGCAATTCGCCGCATTGGCGCTGATCTCAAGTGGAGCGTCGCTGACCACCATCGTACTGACCACGTTCCTGATCAACGCGCGGCACATGCTGATGTCGGTGTACATGGCCAAGGCCCTGCGCGCACTCGGCTTGAGTCGCATGGAGCGTTGGGCTTACGCCGGTGGCCTGACGGACGAATCCTTCGCTTTCCACAGCGTTAAACTCGGCACGGGTGCGCCGGTCAATGTGCGTTATCTGATCGGCTTCAATCTGTTCTGCCACACCTCGTGGGTGCTCGGCGGTTTGCTTGGCGCGGTTTGCGCGCAGTACGCGGCGCACCTGATCAAATATCAGCTCGACTACGCACTGACGGCAATGATGCTCTACGTGCTGGTGTCGCTGTGCAACACGCGCAACAAACTCATCGCCGCCGCTGCTGCCGTGCTGTGCATGGGCGCGCTGAGCCTGGTCGGCAGTTCGCCGTTCAATGTGTTTATCGCCACGTTTGTGGGCTGCGGAGTGGGTGTATGCCTGACCAAACGTTCCTGATTCTGGTGGTCGCGCTGATGATGGCCGTGACTTTCCTGCCACGCGCCTTGCCCCTGCAAGTCAACACCGAGCACTGGCCGCCGTTTATTGCGCGGGCGCTGGAATACCTGCCGGTGGCGATCGTCGCTGCGATCAGCCTGACACCCTTATTGATCAAGGATCAGCACATACAGCTCGATCGCCCGGAATTCTATGCCGCGATTCCGACGTTGCTATGTGCGTATTTCAGCAAAAACCTCTTTCTCAGTGTGGCGGTTGGGACGGCTGCGTACATTGCGCTCGGCTCGTTCATGTAACGGCAGATCGACGACGTCGCTCAACGCCTGATTGGACAATTCAGGATTGTTCACTGCCAGGCGCACTTCGAGGAAATCCTCGAACCCGGGGAAAATCGTCAGGCCGTTCTTTTGCGCGGCCTCACGCGAAACCATGCCGACCGCGTCCATCTGCGTGATCAGCGACAGCGTCAGGGTCTCGCTGCACGAATAGACCATGCGCTGACCGTTCTCGTGATTGCCCAGCCCGGCGTCGAGAAAACGCAAAAAGCTGTGGGAATACGGACAATCTTCTGCAGGACGTACCTGGAACTTGTTGCCCAGCAAGGTCAGCGGATCATTCTCCTGACCGCAATGCGCACCGACCACCTGCACCTGCACATCCGGCAAGACAATGCTCGGCAAACCCGGCCGCTGCGGACCGATCAGCACCGCCAGGTCGAAGTCTTCATTCTTCAGCTTGCTGAGGTTTTCCATCGACTCGGCGTAGCTGAACTCCATCTGATAATCGGGAAACACCTCGATCAGGCGCCCGATCATTCGCCGGTTGAAGTCAGTTGATAAGGTGTTGTTCAACGCAACCTTCAACGTCCGCTGCCCCGGCACTTTCAGCGCCTCGACCTTTTCTTCCATCTGTCGTGTGGCAATCAGCACTTTGTCCATATAAGGCGTCAGCTCAGTGCCCTGCGGCGTCAGCGTCAGCCCTTTGTTGGAACGTCGAAACAAGCGGAAACCGAACTGCTCTTCGACCTTGTTCAACTGCGCGGCCAGCGCCTGCACGGTCAGGCACGAATGCTCGGCTGCGGCCGACAAAGAGCCGGTCTGCACGATGCGCATGAGGTTGCGTAAGGTTCTGCTATCCATGGGTAATGCCCTCTGAAGTGGGCTGGGTATTGTTGTTTACGAGACTGCCGGTCAGGCGCCATATGCTGGCTATATTCCTGTACCTGAGCATAGTTGTCGCGGGTTTAGTAGCGAATTGATGCCCCCGCCGATGGCTGGAGGCTGACACAGGATCGGGGTTTTTAGTGACGTGGGGGTGATGGGGGTCAAAAAAAGTGCTTGGTTTTGGTGCGTAGCGGCGATTTTTCACGGGGAAACGGCTGACAACGTTAGTGGTTTTGGCCTGCGAAATACGTGGATGCGTCTTAGGCGAACTTGCGACCGAGCTGATAGCGGCGACCCGTCAAAGCAGATGAAGTAGCAGTGGGGAGGCATCATGCCTATGTGGCTACAGATCTGTGTGAGGTAAGCGAAGTGATTGCATCAAAAGAAGCGGCCGATATGGAGTGCCAAGTTGGCAACAGGCTTCATCACGTTATTGAAATTCAAGAGCAACCGTCCATTGCACGAATTCCTACGGACAAGACTGCCCAAGCCATGTTGGAAGCACGAACTATTCGGCAGCGGTTCGATTCGGTCGACGAAATGCTCAAATCCGGTCATATCCGAATCCCAATCAATGGGGAATGTGGTAACCAGTAATACGCTTACGGAGCTTTTTTATCGATTTATTCGTATATGTACTAGTATCAAAGCAAGACAAATCTGGAGAGGCTCAATGACTACCTCATCCCCAGCCCTCACTCCACGCGAACAACTCGACGCCCCCGAAGCCGGCCGCGTTGCGCTGAAGTTCTTCTTCAACCTTATGGAGCGTTGGGGCTGCAGCGCAGAGCAGCAACGCACATTACTCGGCGGCGTTGGTAACACCACGTTCTACAAATACAAACACCTGCCGAACATACGTCTGCCTAACGACACCCTTGAGCGCATCTCCTACCTGATGGGCATTCACAAGGCGTTGAGCATCATCTTCAGCAATAACCGTGAGCGCGCCTATACGTGGGTTAGCAGTCCAAACACAGCGGCGCCGTTCAACGGGCAAACTGCATTGGATTACATGCTGGCGGGGAGAGTGATCGACATCGCCGATGTGCGTCGCTATCTCGATGGGGTACGCGGTTGAAGGCGCCCGATTTGGTTGATGTGGCGTGGACGCGAGCCTATCGGATCGTCAACAGCAGCTTCCCGCCGATTGCGTTGTTCGAAGACGTGCTCGATCCCGAAGATCTGGAAGTTGCTTACGCAATTGAAGCGCTGACCAATGATCGTCTGATCGAGCAGGCCGGGGTACTTGCCCGAGTGCGACCCGAAGACCGACTCTCTGGCCCCGGCTCGACTCCGGTGATGGCTGCGTTTACTCATATTGGCAAACGCAGTCGTTTCTGTGACGGCACCTTCGGCGTTTACTACGCTGCGAGCAGTCAGGCTGCGGCCATCGCCGAGACCTGTTATCACCAGGAGCGATTTCTTGCGGCGACTCGGGAAGCGGATCTCGAGTTGACCATGCGGACTTACGTCAATCGGGTGGTTAAACCGCTACACGATATTCGCCACGTTCACCCCGAGCTGCACAATCCGGATCCGGAGGCTTACGGGCCGTCTCAGCTATTCGCCCGTCAACTGCGCGAAACCGAGTCGTGGGGGCTTCTCTACAACAGCGTTCGCTTGCCGGGCCACGAATGTGTCGCCGCGTTTAGACCTCCAGCGGTATCCATTCCGAAGCAGGGCAAGCATTTGCGCTATGTGTGGAGTGCGAGTCAGCAGAAGATTTCGTTTGTGCTTGAGATCAGTCAGGTCTGAAACGCAAAAAGCCCTCGCATCGGCGAGGGCCTGAAACCGGCGTTTACATCAACGGCTTGTCCGGCGGCGCATCCATCACTTTCACCACATCATCGATCAGCGCTTTGCTCAATTCCTGCAAATACTGCGAGGCATAAGAGTGAAGATCAGGGTCGCGCGAGACTGTGGAATCTGCGGTCAGTAGCTTGGAAATGTGAAGTAAATGTGAGGCGTGCGAGAGAGCGGCGATCACTGGAACGCCACGATTGGTGCGGAACAGCGCTTGATTGGCCTGGAAGGAAAAGTGCGTGAGGCCTGGGGTTTTCAAATGGAGGTAGTCGGTCATTTCGCTTCACCTGCCGTAAGGAAGTGTCGTGAGGTGACCGTTTCTGCAGCTCTGTGAATTGCTGATGGATCAATGGCATTCATTTGTGAACTCCCTGTATCAAATGAGAGCCGCCATTTTCGTTCTCAGGCGAAAGGGTGGCAGCTATGCGCAGGCTGAGAAACCGGAGATACAGGAACCCGGCAGACCCGAAGGTCTCCCACGCACAGCCGCCATTACACGTGGATGCGGGCACAAAAAAGCGCCGGCAATCGTGATTTGGGGCGCTGGTGCGCCTGTATCTTACGCGGGTTCTCAGGCCCGGTCGCTGAATAGGCAGCGACGAACTGAACGGTAGCTTTGCGAGGGGCGAATGAGCAACGGTGGCTAGTAGTGGCTTGTCGTTACAACAGATTTCACAAGGCTTCGCGCCATGCATTTCGTCGATCTGTCCCTATAAACGTTTATGGTTTGTTTGTACGGCGTAGCCGTATAGTCAGGTTCATGTATACAATCATCGAAACGGAAATGTTCAAGCGCTATGCAGACGCCATATGGGTCGATGGTGAGCGCCATGAATTCATAAATTGGCTTGCTGCAAATCCTCTGGCTGGTGATGTCGTGCCTGGCAGTGGAGGTTTGCGCAAGGTGCGGTGGACTCGCACCGGCATAGGTAAGCGAGGCGGTACACGTGTCATTTATTACAACACGCTTTCTGAAGGCTCGATTTGGTTGCTCATTGCCTACACCAAGGCAAAGCTCGACAACTTGCCCGTAGCCTTCCTTAAGCAACTGAAGGAGGAAATCAGCGATGGTCGATGAACTGGAGCAATTCCAGCAGGACTTGCTGGAATCTGTACGTCAGATGAAGGCTGGAAAGGCTGCGCGCGTGACTCAAGTGCCGCTCTCTGCGGCAGCAGAAGCGCGTGCCAAAGTGGGCGTTTCTCAAAGTGCGTTTGCCAAACTGATCGGTGTGAGTCTGCGGACTTTGCAGGATTGGGAGCAGGGTCGCCGGCAGCCGACGGGGGCGGCGCAAACTCTCCTGAGGGTTGCCCGCCAGCATCCGGAAGTTTTGCGGGATCTGCATCCTGCTTGATACCACTTAAAACCTTTGGGCAGACTTCTGCTACAGAAAACAACAAAGCCCCTGCATTTCTGCAGAGGCTTCGTTTTGTATGGTGCCGGCACCAGGAGTCGAACCCGGGACCTACTGATTACAAGTCAGTTGCTCTACCAACTGAGCTATACCGGCGTGTGGGCGACGATTATAGCGACTGGATAATTTCTGTAAACCCCTGAATTCTGACTATTTTTGCATCTTTGCAAATCAAGCCCTGCGCAGCACATTTCGCAGCGTTTGCAGCGCCTTCAATGTGCGGCTGTTTTGCAGGGCCGCCAGTTGCGCTTCGGCCTGTTCGGCGCGTTGCAGAGCGTTGGCCAGTTGTTGGGCGGTGTCGACTTCGCTGGCGCTGATCGGGTGAGCGAAGGCGTGGCCTTTGCACAGTTGGAAGTTGTCGAGGTTGCACGGCGGGATGTCGAACGCGGGTTTGAGGTTGTGGTGTTCGTCGGCGAGGAACCAGGTGTTGAGGCCGTCGAACAGGATCGATTGATAGCCTGCGTCGGTGATCAGGTGTTCCCACTTGTGATCGCGCAGCCATGGGGTTTCGACGACGATGACCCAAGGGCGGAAGCGACTGAAGTCCATGCCACGCAGAACGGTTTCTTCGTGGCCTTCCACGTCGATTTTGAGGAAATGGATCGGGCGGTCGGCGGCGTATTGTTCGCAGATCGAGGTCAGCGTGCGAGCCTTGACCGTGAGGCTCTGCACGTTCATGCCGAGGTCTTTGCGTTGCTGGGCGACGGCGGGGTCGGCGGTGGAGAGGCCTGTGCCGGGAATGCCGTAGAAGGTCGTTTCGCCGGGTTGGTCGCTGGCGATGCATTGGACGGTGGCGTCGCGCGGGCGTTGTTGGCAGAGCGCGTCGTAGTAGTTTTGCATCGGCTCGACATTAACGCCGTGCCAGCCGTGGTCGTAGAAGGCTCTGGTGACAGAGTCGTGGCTGGGGTCGTTGGCGCCGACGTCGATGTAGAAACCGTGCTCGAACTGTTTAAGCGCGCGCCACAAGCGGACGTCTTCAAAATTTTGCGCATAAGAAATGAACGTCACGGGCGCTTCCTGTCGGTCTGATTGTTCTTGTTTGGAGACGCGCTGGCGGCACGCTGTGGACTTGTATAGCAAGGCTGGCGACACGCCGCAATTATTCGCTTCGGACCGGTGAATTTCGGCGGTTATGTCGTTTTGATTGACGGCTTATGCACAACGGGCTGGCACGAGACCATGCTTAGGCAGTTATTTGTGGACGCGTTCTCATTTTGTTCGCAAATCCCTGTTTTATTGGTTTTTTATCAATGTGAACAAAAAATGACCAGTGCTGTTAAGGGCTCGAAACAGGCATGGATATTGGATCCACGAAGAATTCATCAACAGAGTTATCCACAGGAAGTCGATGAATTATTCGCGTTCGGCCAACAGCAGCAGGTTACGTGGTGTGAGGGGGGCCTCGCAGAAAGTGCCGAGGCGTACGACGTATCCCTGTTCTGCGAGGAAAAGTGCCCGATCCAGATTCAGCCAAAGCTCAAGTGGCCGTCGGAACAATCCGCGAAGCAATTCCAGGTTGCGAACTTCGGCCAACCGCAGCCAACCGGCTGCTTCGAGTGCGGGCCAATCTGGCGAGCCGATTGTGGATAACTCTTTTAGCGCTGCGAGATCGCGACAGTATTCAGCGAACGGTCTGTCCAGCCAGGTGCTGGGCAGGGAGGGCGTTGGCAGGTATTCGTCGACGCCGCGCACTTGCCGTTGCAGCAGGTCGAAGGCCAGGCGACGGGCCATTGAGGTGTCACGCTGACGTCGGACGCGGGCTCCGGCGGTGACGGTTTCGCTCATTGGCAGCGCCAGATCTTCGACTGAGAGCTGTAGGAGCGATGCCAGTCCGGCGTGGGACAACGGCTGATATTCGCTGCAACTGATGCGGTTGTAGCAGCAGGGCGCGATCGCCATTTGCTGGCAACCTGCAGCACTGGCCAGTTGCATCAGCCGAACATGTAGATCGCCACACGCGTGGAGGGCGACGGGCGTGTGAGTCGCGCTCAACACGGCAGAGGCATTCGCCGCCAGTACATCCTGTTCCACGTGCAAGGCATGGAGGTGATGACGCTGACTCAACGCCTGTCCGCTGGCGACCAACAGAGGATCGTATTCAACGCAAGTCAGTTGCTGCCCCGATCCCAACAAGCGCCGCCCCAAATGCCCCTTGCCCGAGCACCAATCCAGCCAGTGCGTCGGCTGCGAAGCAAAGGACAATCGACTGGCAAACGCCTCGATCTGCTGCCACTTGCGCCCCGGCACATCGACATTCAGTCGATGGCCCGCAGCTTTCAGCGCATGTCCCGGCAACTCACCGACCGCGCTCAGCTCAGCCGACAACGCCGCCAATGAAGCAAACGGCTCCGGCGCATCGACAAGATCAGCGGGTTGGTTGTGAGCGTTTTCCGCGTCTTCCAGAGTGCGCCCGCGTAGCCACAAGGCTAACTCCGGGCAGGACGCTTCCCAGGCAAGAGAACGGTGAGTGAACGGCCGAGGTTTCCATAACGCCTGATGCGTTGTCAGAAAAGCATCCAGCGCCGTGAAGCGGGCGAGTAAGTCCTCGCCCGTCAGCACGTAGGAAGAATCAACGCCCTTGGCAGGCATCGACGCGCAGCCAGCGCTCCAGCAGCTTGAAGCCGCGTACCAGCACGTAAGCCATCAGCAGATAGAACACGCCCGCCGCGAAGAAGATCTCCACCGGCAGATAGGTGCGGGCAATGATCGTGCGCGCCATGCCGGTCAGTTCCAGTAAGGTCACGGTGCTGGCCAGCGCACTGGCCTTGAGCATCAGGATCACTTCGTTGCTGTAGGCCGGCAGGCCGATGCGCGCGGCACGCGGGAGGATGATGTAGAACATCGCTTTCGGCTTCGACATGCCCAGGGCTCGCGCCGCTTCGATCTCGCCCGGCGGAATTGCCTGAATCGCCCCGCGCAGGATCTCGGCGATGTACGCCGCCGTGTGCAGCGTCATGGTCACGGTCGCACACCAGAACGGATCGCGCAGGTACGGCCACAACGCGCTTTCACGCACCGCGTCGAACTGCGCCAGGCCGTAATAGACCAGAAACAGTTGAACCAGCAGCGGCGTGCCACGGAAAAAGAAGATGTAAGCGTAGGGCAGCGAACGCACGTACCACAGCTTAGAAGAGCGGGCGATGCCCAGCGGAATCGCCAGTAGCAGACCGGCAATCACGGCGATGGCCACCAGTTCCAGGGTCAAGGTTGCGCCCTGCGCCAGTTTCGGCAGCCACTTGATGATCACTTCCCAGTTCATTAAGCGCTCCTCGCAAAGCCGCGAGCGGCGCGTTTTTCCAGGAAGTGCATGCCGGTCATCGCCAGCACGGTCAGGCCCAAATACATGATCGCGGCGACCATATAGAAGGTGAACGGTTGTTTCGACACGGTCACGCCGATTTGTGCGTGGCGCATGATTTCTTCCAGGCCAATGACCGAGACCAGCGCGGTGTCTTTCATCAGGATCATGAACAAATTGCCCAGGCCGGGCAGGGCGATGCGCCACATCTGCGGCATGATCAACCGGGTGAAGATCCGCCATTTCGACAGGCCCAGGGCCTGGCCGGCCTCACGGTGGCCTTTGGGAATGGCGAGGATCGCGCCGCGAAACACTTCCGTGGCGTAGGCGCCGAAGCACAGGCCCAGGGCGATCACGCCAGCGGCGAAAGCGTTGAGTTGCAGGTCGGGGTTGCCGAAGAACTCACCGAGGGCGCGCATAAGGTTGACCGTACCGAAGTAGATCAACAGCACCCAGAGCAATTCCGGGACGCCACGCACGAGGGTCGAATAAGTGCCGCCAAGCCATTGCAGCGGCTTGTACGGGGAAGTCTTGGCCAAGGCGCCGAGCAGACCGAGCACCAGTCCCAGGCACAGGGCCGTGAGAGCCAGTTGGACGGTCATCAGCGCGCCGGCAGCGAGGGCCGGGCCGAATCCGTAGAGGTCGATAATCATGGAGTTCTGTTCAAATTGCGGCAGGCAAAGTCGGGAGCCGGCGCCGTGCAATCACGGCGCCGGTCCCACAGGTCAGGATCAGTAGATGCTGAACGGGAAGTACTTGTCGTTGATCTTTTTGTAGGTACCGTCGGCGACGATTTCCTTCAGCGCGGCGTTGAGCTTCTCACGCAGTGGATCGCCCTTACGCACAGCGATGCCGATCTTGTCGCTTTCTACGACCGGGTCGCCTTTGAACTCGTAGTTCTTGCCGGCGTCGCTTTTCAGCCAGTCATAGTTGGCGTACTTGTCAGCGAGGATCGCGTCGACACGACCGGAAGTCAGGTCGAGGTAGGCGTTTTCCTGGGTGTCGTAGAGGCTGACTTTGATGTCGTCGGCGTAGGTGTCTTCCAGCCAGGTACCGGCCAGGGTCGCACGCTGGGTACCGATGGTCTTGCCTTTCAGCGAGTCCTTGTCGGTTTTGAAGTCGACGTTTTTCGGTGCGATGAACTGCAGCTTGTTCGAGTAGTACGGGTTGGTGAAGTCGACCGCGCCTTTGCGCTCGTCGGTGATCGACAGCGAGGAGATCAGGAAGTCGAACTTCTTCGCGTTCAGGGCCGGGATGATGCCGTCCCAGTCGGAAGTGACTACGGTGCATTCGACTTTCATCTTCGCGCACAGTGCGTCGCCGATGTCTTTGTCGAAGCCGACCACGTTACCGCTGGCATCTTTATTGTTGAACGGCGGGTAAGCCGCTTCGATGCCCATCTTCAGGGTTTCAGCCATGGCACCGGCGCTGAACGCGAGGGTGACGGCGGCGGCCAGGAAGACCTTCTTGAAATTCTGCATGCATGTTGCTCCGTTAGCGGTTGCTGGACATGAATTGTTTGCAGCGCGCCGAAAGCGGGTTTTCGAACACCTGCTGAGGCGATCCTTGCTCTTCTATAAGGCCTTGGTGAAGGAACACCACTTCGCTGGAGACCTGACGGGCGAAGCCCATTTCGTGGGTCACGAGCAGCATGGTGCGGCCTTCTTCGGCCAATGCGCGGATGACACTAAGTACTTCCTGAACCATTTCCGGGTCAAGCGCCGAGGTGGGTTCGTCGAACAGGATCACCTTCGGTTGCATTGCCAGCGTGCGGGCAATCGCCGCGCGCTGTTGCTGACCGCCGGACAATTGCGCCGGGTAGGCGTGGCGCTTGTCGGCGATGCCGACCTTGGCCAGCAGCGCTTCGGCGACTTCGATCGCCTCGGCTTTGCTCTGGCCGAGCACGCGACGCGGTGCCTCGATGATGTTGTCGAGGATGCTCATGTGCGGCCACAGATTAAAGTTTTGAAACACAAAACCAATCTCGGAGCGCAGACGGTTGATCTGTTTGCCATCGGCGGCAACCAGTTCGCCATTCTTGGCGGCCTTGAGCTTGAGTTCTTCACCGGCCACCAGAATCTGGCCCTGGTGCGGGTTCTCCAACAGGTTGATGCAACGCAGGAACGTGGACTTGCCGGAACCGGAGGAACCGAGGATCGAGATCACATCGCCGTCGCGGGCGGTCAGCGAGATGCCTTTGAGCACCTCAAGCTGTCCGTAGCGTTTGTGCAAGTTGCGGATTTCAAGCGCGGGCGTGGCCTCAGCCATGTGCGTTCCTCATATATGTTGCGCTCCAGCTGTTGGATGGCCTTCCTGGCGAGGCGGCCAAGCTAGCATAGCGTTTCAATGGCAGCCAACAGCGCTACGAGCGGTTAACGGGTGGCATGTGGCAGGTTGTCGCATCGGCACAGCAGACTGTCGCCCCATCAACAACCGAACGGGTGTTTGATCGTGCAAACCCGTGGGTGTCGCGTAAAAAAAGGCGCGATGTTGCCAGCTTTGGCGGGGTGTTGGAAGCGCTATCCGGCCGAACGTTCCTGATTCGCCCTTTTATTGTGCATCACACACTTTTTCAGTGTGTTTCTGGTGCGCCAATTCGTCTTGAAAGTGAGTCGCAGGGTAACGCTCTGGCGAATAGCCATTAATCTCAAGGACTTGCGATGACCGTCCGGTCGTGCGCAAAGCCCCGAGCCAGAAGACTTTGAAACATTTTGGCGCATTTATTGCGTGCAGAATCCGGAACGCCCTGTTGGTTTCTTTTTACGAGAAAGAACACACCAGGCAGGACGGACTGAATCGCTTTCCTCGCAAAGGTAGTTTCGATGAGCAGTACCCCAAGCTCCAATGGCCTCGAACAGGGGCTCAAACCGCGTCATGTGACCATGTTGTCGATCGCCGGTGTAATCGGCGCCGGTCTGTTCGTTGGCTCCGGCCACGCCATCGCTGCCGCCGGCCCTGCCGTGCTGCTGGCTTATGCCGCCGCCGGTACCCTGGTGGTGTTGGTGATGCGCATGCTCGGCGAAATGGCTGTTGCCTCGCCGGACACCGGTTCGTTCTCGACGTACGCCGACCGTGCCATCGGGCACTGGGCCGGTTTCACCATCGGCTGGTTGTACTGGTGGTTCTGGGTCTTGGTGATTCCACTGGAAGCCAACGCCGCCGCAACCATCCTGCACGCATGGTTCCCTGATGTCGGCATCTGGGCGTTCGCGCTGGTCATCACCCTGTTGTTGACTGTCACCAACCTGTTCAGCGTAAAGAATTACGGCGAGTTCGAATTCTGGTTCGCGCTGATCAAAGTGCTGGCGATCATCGGCTTCATCATCCTCGGTCTGGCGGCGATCTTCGGCTTCCTGCCGAACAGTCAGGTCAGCGGCGTTTCGCACCTGTTCGACAGCGGCGGCTTCCTGCCAAACGGCATGGGCGCGGTACTGGGCGCGATTCTGACCACGATGTTCTCCTTTATGGGTACCGAAATCGTGACCATCGCGGCCGCGGAATCGAAGAACCCGGGCAAACAAATCTCCAAGGCCACCAATTCGGTGATCTGGCGGATCGGTTTGTTCTACCTCGTATCGATTTTCATCGTTGTGGCCCTGGTGCCATGGAACGATCCTACGCTGGCCAACCTCGGCTCCTACCAGACCGTGCTTGAGCGCATGGGCATCCCGAACGCCAAGATGATCGTCGACATCGTGGTACTGGTCGCGGTGACCAGCTGCCTGAACTCGGCGCTGTACACCTCGTCGCGCATGCTCTTCTCCCTCGGCAAGCGTGGCGATGCACCGGCCATGGCGACACGGGTGAACAAAAGTGGTACGCCTTACTGGGCCGTAATGCTGTCCACCGGCGCGGCATTCCTGTGCACCTTCGCCAACTACGTGGCCCCGGCGGCGGTATTCGAATTCCTGTTGGCCAGCTCCGGTGCGATCGCACTGTTGGTGTACCTGGTGATCGCGTTCTCGCAACTGCGTATGCGTAAACAACGCATGGCGCGCGGCGAGAAAATCGTTTTCAGCATGTGGCTGTTCCCAGGCCTGACCTACGCGGTGATCATCTTCATCGTCGCGGCCCTGACCATCATGCTGTTCCAGGAAGCGCATCGCGTAGAGATCCTCGCGACTGGTTTGCTGAGTCTGATGGTGGTGGCAGCCGGTTTGTTGGTAGCACGCCGTCGCAAGCTGGAAAAACGTGGCGCGGTGGTGTTGAACTGATCCGTTACGCGTAATGCAAAACGGCCGCTGTCAGTGATGACAAGCGGCCGTTTTTGTTTGTGAGCGATGTTTATTCGCTCTTGTCTTCCTGTGCTTCCACCGACTTGCCATAAGCATCCAGCGCAACCCCGAAATCGGTGATGAACTGCGGTTCGCTCAGCCAGGCCTGGGCCTCTTCGATGGTTACGCCTTCGGACCACATGCGGTAGTCGATCAGCATGTCGGCGGCCAGGTGAGTGGCGGCCATGCCTTCGTTGTCGGCGTTTTCCATGTCCAGCAACTCTGGATGGTCAACGATGACGAACGCCAGTTCGCGCAGCAGGGTCAGCAGCATCTCGTTGCGGCTGATGGCTTCGGCGTCGCGCATTTTGCTGAACATCGCCAGGGTGTATTCCGGGATCGGCTCGGCGAGGTGGTCGAGGTCTTCGTCTTGCTCCAGCGGCTTGCGGCCGACCATACGGATTTGCTTGGCTTTGGCCTTGGCGCGTTTGGCGCGTTTCTGTTGCTTGTTCAGGGATGCCATGGGAACTCAGTTCTTCTGTTGGGTTTGCGCGGCGATCGCGTCGGACGCCGCTACATAGTCGGCCTGGAAGGCCGGGGATTCGATCCACGCCAGCGCGCCGGCCTCGTCGGTTTCCTGCGACCACTGGCGATACTCGATCAGTGCGGCGAGGATGAAATCCATCGCGCCTTCTTCGCCTTCCTGTTCGTAGACCAGCTCCAGCAGCGGGTCTTCGAGGAATGCGCTGCACAGCGCTTGCTGGCTGATCTTCTCGGCGTCGATCATTTTCTTGAACAGCTCGGTCAGGTCCACCGATTCGAAGTCGATGCGGTCGTCGTTCGGGTCCAGTTCGACCGGCGTTTCAGCGCGTTTGGTGCGGTTTTGCTTGGCCTTGGCTTTGGCCCGGGTGGCGCGTTTCTGCTGCTTGTTGGCGGAGGCCATGATGTGTTCCGTCGTGCGTTAAGAGGGGCTCAACTGCGCGGGACTTGCCGCCCGGGTGTGTCGGGGGCCAGTGCGCCGGTTTGCAGCCAGGTCAGAGCGATGGGCCATAGTGTGGCTTGGTATGCGCTGCGAAAAAAGGCGAAATGTCCGACTTGTTGTTCGCCGATGTCCTGCGGTTCGATGCGCAGGTGGGTTTTTGTCGCGTTGCTGAAGTAGCCGAGCAGGCGTTCGATGGCTGGAATGGTGCCGTAGGGATCGTCGCTGATGCTGATGGCCAGAATCTGCGCGCGGACATTGGCGAAGGGCAGGGCGCCGGTCTTTTTCATCAGCGCGCGACCACTTGGGCGCTGTTCGTAACGCGCGGCAGGCGTGCTCCAGTCGCGTACAACGCCGGTCGGCGTATCTTCCAGCCAGCCGAGTCGCTTGCCAGGGAAGAAGCCGCAGAACAGCGTCAGCAACGGCATCACCACATGCCATTTACCGAACATGCGCCAGCGATGTTCGGGCGCGTAATCGCGCCAGTAGGCGAACTGCGCACCGACGGTGACCAGCCGTCGGATAACCCGCCCGGATTCGCCCAGACCTGCCGCGCAACCGCCGAAGCTGTGGCCGACCACATCAATCGGCTGACCGGGAAACTCTCGTTGCGCGCGTTTGAGCATCGCTTCGAAATCCAGTGCGCCCCAATCTGTCCACGAGGCGTTCAAGCCTTTGATCGACGCGGATCGTGATTCGCCGATGCCGCGGTAGTCGTAGGTCATCACGTCGAAATCGTTGGCGAACAGATAAGCCGCGAAACGCGAGTAGTGGCGGCAACGTACCGACGTGGCGGCGCTGATGATCACTACCGGGCGTTGGCTATCAGGCAAGAACTGACGCCAGGTGAAACCGCCAAGTGCAAAACCGTCGGCGGCAGCTTCTTTGAAAGGCTCACCTTGCTCAGCAGGCAAGGTTGGCGACCTTGACTGCATGCCTTGCCTTGCGGGCGTGTCCTGACAGCTCATGACGCTCGACCTTGAAGAGTAAGCTGACAACGATAGTCTCAGCGCCGCCCGGCAACAATGCGCAAGTTTTACTCGGTGGATTGAGTGAGCCTGCGCTCTTCGATCAACGCCTGCTCGCGATTGAGCTCCGCGCGTAACTCGTCTTCACTCGGCAGGATCGTCTTGTAACTGCTGGCAAACAGTTGCTCATTGCCCTTGAGCATTGAGTAGCGCGCCACCGAGTCGTTGCTCTCGGCAGACAGAATAATCCCGACTGTCGGCTTGTCGCCCTCGCTGCGCATGAGTTCGTCGTACATGCGCACATACATGTCCATCTGCCCGACATCGCGGGCGCTGAGCTTGCCGCGTTTGAGATCAATGATCACAAAGCATTTGAGCAGGTAGTTGTAGAACACCAGATCGATATACAGATCGACGCCGTCGGTACTGATGCGTTGTTGGCGGGCGACAAAGGAAAAGCCTTTGCCCAGCTCAAGCAGAAAGCCCTGCAGATGGTCGATCAGAGCTTGTTCGAGACCGCTTTCCCTGACCTTGCCTGCCGAGGGCAGACCGAGAAATTCGAGCATGACGGGGTCGCGAATGAATTCACGCGGGTTGCATTTCAGCGCTTCGATGTTGGTGGTGGCTTCTTCGATCACATCGGCTTTGTCGCGACTCATGAGAAGCCGCTCGTAGTAGAGCGTGAGGATCTGGCGGTCGAGGGCGCGGCTTGACCAGTTCAGATTGGCGCATTCGTCCATGTACCAATGGCGGGCTTTCTCGCTTTCAACCCGCAGTAGACGGCGGTAGTGGGTCCAGCTCAATTCGGGACGCAGTGCGTCTCGAATTGGAAATTTTTGATAAAACAGGCGCATCTTCCACAAATTGGTTTCATCAAAGCCTTTTCCGAACTGCCCAGTCAGATCCTTCGCCAGTAGGCCAATCAGCTGTTTTCCATAGCCCGCACGCTGGGCTCCCTCTTGTTCAAACTCGACAATATGCCTGCCGATCTGCCAGCAGGTCTGCACTTGAATCGTGTCCACCGCACGCAGCACTTTTTGCCGCGCCTGGCGAATCAGTTCGCCCAGCTCCCCCAGCAACGAATCGATTTTCGGGTCTTGCGTGTCAGCAGGTTTTAGCGGGCTCATCGGCTCTTCCACATCGTTGGAAACAGGCCTCAAAGCATGCCAAGAGTCGCCGCGTGGGTATGTCGGGCGAGCCGGTTAAATGGGACGGAAGAAGGGATTGATGTTGCAGGACGTTGCCGCTGAAAGAGGCGTCAGAGAGTCATGGTCTGTAGTCCATTTCGTACACGCGCCAAGTTCCAAACAATCTAAAACCCGCCCCGATACGCAAAATCTAAAAGGAGTAATGGTTGGGTTCTACAAGAACCCGGGAGTCGTGATCATGAAACGCGTTCTTTCATTCATGCTGCCCATCGCCGCCGTCGCCGCATTGCTGTTCCCGGTGATGTTGCAGGCAGCCAGTCTTGAACCCATCGACAGTGCCGGGGTGCAAGTTCAGCAGCAACAACAGAACGGCATCGCTTATCTAGCCGGCGGGATTGGTGAGGATGAGGCGAAGGCCATTCAACAAACCGGCGGTTACAACCTGCACATGACGTTCGCTGTGGGCGCACAAGACGAGTACACCGCTGATGTTGATGTGATGATTCAAAAGTCGCCAGGGCAAACCATATTGACGCTCAACCAGACGGGCCCGTTGGTATACGTGCAACTACCACCCGGCAAGTACACGGTGGTAGCCACGCGCAAAGGCGAAACGCGGCATGATGTGACCGACGTTGGCAGCGGCACGGCGCGCAATCTGGTGTTCCACTGGAATGACGCTGGATAGCGATGGATGTGATTGCAAAGTCGAGGCGCAGGTACAATCCCGCGCCTCCTGTTTTGTGATGTAAGGAAGCGCTGGTTTGAAAGGGATTTTGCGTGCTGTTTGTGTCATCGGCCTGGTATCGCAGTTGACCGGCTGTGGAACGTTTATCGGGCGTTTGAATGACGGTTTGTCCGATGCCCAGTACTACCGAGGGGTTGATGGCAACCTTCACCTGCTGGGTGTGCGTGGTGGTGGTAGCGATGGCATGCCGGCGGCGATCGTCTGTTACATGATGATTGTCTGCCCGGTCATCACCGTCGTATCTCTGCCAGTGGATGCCGCGCTGGATACGGTTCTGCTGCCGATCGATTACATCAATACGCTTTAGGTTTTCTTTGCGCGGCGCTTGCTCTTTGGCGTGTGCACGGGCTCTTGAGCCTTGCGATAGATCCACACGCCGAACACACCCACTGCCAGCAGAAACACTGTGCCAACGCTCTGCCAGACAAACTCGAACCAGAACTGCTGCGGTTGCTGGGCCAGGGTGTAAGTGCTGCGCGGGCCGCGGTTATTGGTGGTGATAGAGCCGCTGATCCAGCTGTCGACCAGCATCCAGATCGACAACCCGATGGCTAAAGTGATCAGCAGAGCAACGAGAACAGTCAGCCAGTAAGTCACACGACTTGGGCGATAGGGCGGCGGGTGGGGCAGGGGGATGCGGGTTTTCCTTTGATTCATGACGCTTGGGACCTGTTTCCGGTATTGATGAACTGCGCTATCTCGCTCGCCAATTCCGCTGCGCGCGGCGGGTTTTCCCTGAGCCACGTTGATACAGCGTGGTCGCACCCCGGCAGTACGATTTTTCTGAACTGATGGGGATCCAGACTCTTTTCAATGGCCTCGATGACCTCATAGGGAATGGCGCTATTGATCACGCGCGCGCCCATTTGCTGCGTCCCGGCAGACGTACCGGGAATCCCGCCAAACGCGTTTGATCGAAGGCCATCGTATTCGCCGATCACCAGCAAGACCTTCCCGTCGAACGTACGCAGGAAATCCAGCGATGGCGAATCGAGAAAACCGTGAGGCACCGAAATGGCGTTTTTAAAGGGTGATCCAAACGGTTGCTGCCAGGCTGCCTCCGCATACAGGGCGGGACAGAACAGCACGATGCGCCTGACTGAAGCGCGATGCGCTTGCGCCACCTTGAGCGCCAGTGCACCGCCCAGACTGTGACCGATCACCGTGCTGAGTTCGCCGCCAAGATGACCGGCAAACTGCAAAGCCTCCTGAAGGTTGTGCGTCAGTGAAGTGTCTTCAAGGGCAACGTCGGTGTCGGGACCGTGGCCGGAAAGATTGAAGCTCAGGCTGGCTATTCCCTGCGCCTGCAAGGGATACAGGATGGCGTTGAGTCGCGAATAGTCAGAGCGGGCGCCGTGAATGGCCAGCACCTTTGGCGTTGACGCTTCTGCGGCGGAGCCGGCCAATACGCGACCCTCCAGTTGGTAGCCGGCGAAGGTTTGCGCAAAGAAAAACTCAGGGCCGGTTGGCGCCTCGTCGAACTGCAATCGAGACTGAGGTCGAGACGCGCCGGTCAGCGCCAACCGATTGATCACAGGGCCGCCAGGGTGTGCAGGACTGCAACACGCAATGGATTGGTCTCCACGCTCAACAGTTTGATCGCCAAGGCGCAGCAGACCACGATCAACATGGGTTTGATCAAGCGTGGGCCGACCCGGACCGCCGCTCTTGCGCCCAGTTGTGCGCCGAGGAAAGCTGCCAGCGCCATGGCAATCGCGATCGGCCAGATGATCACGCCTTTGGTGATGAAGACTGACAGCGAACCCAGGTTGCACGACGCGTTGGCCAGTTTGGTGAAGCTCATGGCCCGCATCATGCCAAGCCCGCAAAGCAGCACGAAACCAACGATGAAGAATGAACCTACACCCGGACCGAAGATACCGTCGTAGAAGCCCAGGATCGGTGCCACGGTGAACGAGAACAGCAGAATGCCGATTCGTTTGCGTCGATCCTCATTGGCCAGTTTCGGCGAGAGCGCAAAGTAGATCGCCACCAGAATAAGCATGACGGGCACGCACACTTCCAGATAGCGCTTATCAATTGAACTGACCAACAGTGCCCCGCTGGCGCCCCCCAGGAATGCGCAGATAACCAGAAAGCGCCCCTCCCGCCATTCAATCATGCCCTTGCGGGCAAAAGTGACCGTGGCCGAAATAGTCGCCGACGCGGCCTGAAACTTGTTTGTGGCAATCGCACTGATCGGGTCGACACCGGCCAGAAACAAGGCAGGCAAAGTAATCAAACCGCCACCCCCGGCAATCGCATCAAAAAAACCGGCGCAAAAAGCCACGAGCGCCAACATGCCAATTACATCCCAAGCCATTACATTTTCCCTTTTATAGTTATTGGCCAGCCATTTACATGACTGGCCATTCAACAGCTTTGCGTACAGCGAGTTTCAGCCCTGTATCAGCAGCGGATCGTCTGAAATGACAATCGGGGACGAGAACTTCGACAGGCCGAAGATGCGCACCAATACACGTCGATTGTCTTTGATGACATCGCGACAATGCAGGGCCCGGACGTTATTGATCACCATGGCCGACTCTTGCGTCAGTGTGTATTGAACCGGTGTTGCTTTACCCACGCTTTGGCAAAGTGCGGAATAAGCCTCTTTGACAAAGTCCGAGGCGTTGTCGTTGACGGAAAAACGGTACGAGTTGAATCGCGCGGCGAATCCGACGTTGTCATCGAACTCCAGAATCGAAACATTACGACCGTCTTCGCCCTTGCCGTTGACGAAAGAGTCGCTGCGGGTGAACTGGAAGCTGCCCGTTGTGAGTGCGAGGCATCCGGTGACGCCGATTTCGTCCAGCAGGGGCGGCAACGGAATCACCGAGGTGGGCTCCAGGCCTGGATTCCACAGCGCCGACAGGATCAACGACGATGGCGAGGGCGAATGCCCGTCTTGCGCGTTCACAGCGCACCAGTACGGCGCTTCGGTGTGCGGGCCGAGGGCGAGACCGGAATGGGAGCTGAGTTCTTTGATTTCCGGTTCGTCATTGATTTTGGTCAGTCCACCGCCCTTGAAGTTGGCGACGAGACGGACCAGTTTGCCTTCGTTGTCCATGTCGTAGGCAAAGGAGCTGTTATCCACCAGTTTCAACAGAATCTGATTACGTGCCGCCAGACACAGTACGTCGTGACGATTCTCCAGAGCGGCCAGGTCGGGCAGTTCATCCGGAGGGCTGGTGTCGGTGACTTTTTGCATCCCCTCAAAAATCAGCAGGGAGACCAGGCCGTCGGAATAAGCGCCAAGCAGTTCGCATTGATCCTTGGAAAACGAAAACTTCAACTCAGTCGCTGCCAGCGAGGCTTTGGACTTTGCGCCTGCGGCTTGTGGCCCGCCCATGGCCGCCAGTTCTTCAGAGAAAGTGTGCAGCAGCGTTGCTTGTTGCGTATCAAAACTGAAAGTTCTGACTTCCTGTTCAACTAACGACTCAACGGTTTTATTAGTGTGTTGTAGGACTTCGGTCATTGTTTACATCCCTGTCGTATCGGCTCCCTTTGTATTTTTTTGTGGGAGCTGTTGGCTGTTTCGATGATGCAATGCGTGCCGAGCGCACGCACAGATCCGGACGTGGGCGAGTTGATACAGGTTTGATTTTTTCGCGAGGGCACAGGGCGCTGTGACGCGACAGTTCAAACAAGTGTTGAATGCCGGGTCAGTGTTTGCTGTCGCTTGCCTGACAGTTGAAACAACAGCAGATGACCTGCGCTGAGGTCTTGTCCTCCATGACAACTTTCTGAGGGGGCTTGGTTCTGCGAGCGATCCTGCTCGCAGACGCAACTCTCCTGCTGCCAGCAATAACCTCAGTAGGTTCCGAGGGTTCCGGGGCGCGGAGTGCGTTATTTGAGTAATGCGTTAAATGCCGGTCATCAGGACTGAAGTACGCGGCGATTATTTTCGACAGTCAGTAATGACCTGCCGTAAAAAGCTGACGGAGCCTAACATCAAAATAATGGCCAGCAAAAGCACTGGGAGAGGGGTGAGGTGTGGCTTAGCAAATCGCAGGCATAAAAAAACCCTGAATCTTGCGATTCAGGGTTTTCGGTATTTGGTGCCCAGAGACGGAATCGAACCGCCGACACGGGGATTTTCAATCCCCTGCTCTACCGACTGAGCTATCTGGGCAACGGGGCGCATTAAAAGGGTTTTTCGGATTTACGTCAACGACTTTTTTAAAATTTCTTAAATTAATTCCGTCGCTTACGATCCGACCCCCGATTTTGCGGGGTTTACTCTGCCGGCGGAACGTAGCCCTCGGCCTTGGCGTATTCCTCGCCGGAGAAGTACTTGTCCATTTCGCCCTGAAGATATTTGCGGTCTTCGGCGTTCATCATGTTCAGACGCTTTTCGTTGATCAGCAGGGTCTGGTGTTTCTGCCAGTCAGCCCAGGCCTTGGCCGAGACGTGGTCGAAAATATCCTGACCTTTGGCGCCCGGGAAAGGAGCGCGGTCCAGTGCGGGCAGTTCTTCTTTGTACTTACGGCAAATTACGGTGCGGGTCATGGCGACTCTCCTGCATTCAAGACGGCGGCCGCGCGTTCGAGCAAGGTTTTGACCGGGGCGGCGAGGCCCAGGCGCGGCGGGGTGGCGAGGTTATACCAGAGCCAGTCGGCCTCGGCCACGTGATGGGCGGCCTCCTGTACCTGAACCAGCCAGGGTTCGATGGACAGCTGGAAATGGCTGAAGGTGTGGACAAGGCTTGGCAGCGCCTGCTGCTCGCCCATGGTCAGCGAGTGCTGAGCGGCGAGATGTTGCAGATCGTCGAGGTCATCGAGTTCCGGCAGGCTCCACAGGCCGCCCCACAAACCGCTCGAAGGGCGACGGTAAAGCAGAATTGCACCTTCGCCGTTGGCGAGCATCGGCATCAGCGTGCGCTTCTGCGGGATGGTTTTGCGCGGCTTGGGAATCGGGTAGCGGGTCTCGAGGCCGAGCATGTGCGCTTCGCAACCACGCTCCAGCGGGCACAGCAGGCAACTCGGCTTGCTGCGCGTGCAGAGTGTGGCGCCGAGATCCATCATCGCCTGGGTGTAGGCGTTGACCCGATCGTGCGGCGTAAAGCGCTCAGCGTTGGCCCACAGCTGTTTGGCGACCTTCGGCTCGCCGGGATAACCCTCTTGCGCAGTAAAGCGCGCCAGCACGCGTTTGACGTTGCCGTCGAGAATCGGCGCGCGCAGGCCCATGCTGATGCTCGCAATGGCGCCAGCGGTGGACAGGCCAATGCCTGGCAGATCGGTGAGCTTTTCGACGTCACGCGGAAACTCGCCGCCGTACTGGCTGACGATGATCTTCGCGGTCTTCTGCAAATTGCGCGCTCGGGTGTAATAACCGAGGCCGGTCCACAGGTGCAGCACTTCGTCTTCCGGCGCTTCGGCCAGCGCTTCAACCGTCGGCAGCGCGGCCATGAAGCGGTCGAAGTAATTGAGCACGGTGCTGACCTGGGTTTGCTGCAACATGATCTCTGACACCCACACCCGATACGGGTTGATGTCTTGCTGCCAAGGCAAATCGTGGCGGCCGTGGCGGTCGAACCAATCCAGCACCGCCGTGGAAAACTGCTCCGCTCTCATCGCTTGAACAGCCCCTTCAATGCGTTTTTCAGTTCCGGGCTGACTTTGTCACCCAGTTTTTCGTCGATCTTTTCACTGAGCTTGTCGCCGGCCAGTTTGGTCGCGACCTGACCGAGGCGATCATTGTCGACGCGGCAAGCCTTGGCGCCCAGCTCCAGCGGGCCACGGCAGCGCAGCGGCCATTCGACACCGACGAATTTTTCGCCGACCTGACACGCTGGATCCGGCATGGCGCTGGTGTCGCCTTCGACGATGATGCCGACGCGATAGTCCATGCCGAGCACGCGCAGGTCGATGTCGCCATCACCGTTGACGGTCATGCCGGGGATGCGCACTTTCAGATCCGGGTTGCTGGCGATGCCGTTGCGGAAGGTCAGGTTGCCCTTGAGTTCCTGGAACGGCGTGTCTTTACCGCGTGGCTCGCCGCTGAGGGTTTTGCGGTTAAGCGTGGCGATGCCTTTGCACAATTGCTGCTCAAGGTTGGCGTTGAGCAGCACGCCATTGTTGATCACAAAACTGGCGTTGCCGTTAAGCGTGTCGATCAGTGCCTGCTGGCTGTTTCCGCTGCCGGTCACGTTGCTGGTGAGGGTCACCAGACCTTTGACCGGAGGATTCTTGCCTTGGCTTTCGAGGATTTTTTCTACAGGCACGCGGTTGAGTTTGGTCTGCAGGTTCAGTACCGGTGCGGTTGGGCGCACATCGAGGGTGCCATTGGCTGCAAAGCCACCGTTGTACAACTCGCCGCTCAGGTTGGTCAGGGTCAGCAAGCCGCCCTGGCCGGTAGCCTTGAGCGCTGCGTTCTGGATTGGCAGTTTGTCGAGGGTCAACTGGCCGAAGGTCAGGTCGGCGTCTACGTCGAGTTTGGCCAGGCGTTCAACCGGCAACAGACGCTCAGTGCTCCAGGCGGTTTTGCTCGGTTTGTCCGGCAACGGTGTGGAACCGGCACCGGCCATGGCATCGGCCTCGGTGCTGGCGACTTCGGCCTGACGCACTTGTGTGGCGCTGTTGGCTTGCGCCGATTTCGGCGGCAGGTAGCGGTCGACGTTGAACGTGTCAGCCTTGAGCACGGCGCGCAGCGATTGCTTGGCGAAGTCTTCGACAGCGATGCGGCCGCTGAAGCTGCTGTCGTCGAGTTTCAGGTTGATGTTGTCGAAGGCGACGCTGCTTGGCGTGGCCGCCACGCGGCTGACCAGTTCGACCTTGCTCAGACTGCCTTCGGCCATGGCCGGGAGTTTCTGACCGATGCTGTCGACGAACTTCGCCAGATCGAACTGGGCGATGGAGATACCGCCGGTGATCTGCGGAGTCTTGTCGAGGTCGTTGGCTTTCAGTTCGCCCAGCGCGCGCAACTGGTTGGCGGAAATCTTGATGCCGGTCCATTCGGCGACGTTCGCGGCTTTATCCAGTAACAATTGACCTTGGGCAGCGAAGGTCATGGTCTTGCCTTGCAGCGGATCGCCAGCCAGTTCGCCAGAGAGCTTCATATCCTCGAACTTGTAGCGTTGCAGGGCGCGCTCGATGCGCAACTCGCCGGTGAGTTCGGTGCGCACGCGCAGAACCGGCTGGTTGGTGCCGAGGAAGGCAGTGGCTTTCACCGGAATATTGGTCGAGTCGTGAACCGGACCGGTGCTCAGTTGGATACTCTCGGCACTGAACTGCTTGCCGGTCTTCTCGTCGTTGTACTCAACGCGGGCGTTATTGACGGTCAGGCTATCGATGTCGAGGCGGATCGGCTGCGGTGGCTTTTCCACCGCAACAGGGGTTTCGCTGGCCGGTTGGCCTGCAGTAGCGGCTGGCGGCGTTGCTCCGGCCGGGGCCGGCACCTTGCCGATGTCTTCCCAGTTGCCGTGGCCGTCCTTGTCGCGGTTGAGGCGCAGGTTCAGGCCTTCGACGCGCACATCGCTCATCTGCACTTCGCGGCGCAGCAGCGGCAGCACCCGCACTGACAGGCCGAGCATCTGCAAATCGGCAAACGGTTCGGCAGGTTTGACCAGGGTGGCGACGCTGGCCTCGTGCAATTCCAGGCCAAGCCACGGGAACAGGCTCCAGCCGATATCGCCATTGAGCGTCAGCTCGATGTGGGCCTTGTCGCGGGCTATCTGGCGGATCTCGTCTTTGTAATCGTTGGGATCGAAGAGGTGGGTCAGGGCAAAACCTGCCGCCACAATGATCAGCAACAGCCCGAGAAGTACCAGACCCAGGATTTTGCCGAACGCTTTCATGGGCGAGTCCTTGTAGTTAGTCGAATTCGTAATTTAGCCGGGGAGTATAGCGCTGCAATTGCCCGGTTCGTTGTGACGTCATGTTGCCAGGACGTCCAGCGGTATCTGCAACCTGGCGGCGAGTGCTTGCGCCTCGGGATGTTCCAAAGGGGCCAGCAAGCGCAGTTCAGCCCCCGCTTGCGACGCCATTTTCTGCGCTTGGTTCACCAGTCTCTCGGCGACCCCACGGCGACGGGTAACTTTTCGCACGCATAAATGGGACAAGTACCAGACGTCTTGATGCCTTTGCAGAATGCCGGCGCCCAGCAAGCGGTCGTTGAAGCGGCCAGCGATAAAAGAACCGTCCGCGAGGGCACCTTCAATCAGGTCAGCCTCCTCGGAAAATGGCGCGAACAGCCATTCTGGCGCATCGCGATAAATCTTCTGCAAATCCTGCTGATCCTGATAACTGGCGTCTTTCAGGGCTTGGACAATGATCGGCATGGTGCTTTCCTGAGTGGTACGAGAACAGATGACATAAAAAAGGTGATATCAGTTTGGTTTTTCTGTCACGTGCAAATGGTAACCTTCGCCCGTTCGTCCGTCCTTCTGCGACTTAACGTCGCGCCTTCAAGGAGCTTCACCCAAAAAAACGGTCATGCCTGCGTGCATAAAGGCCGGGGGTGAACAGTGGCTGGCGAACCATACTAATAATTGGGGGATACACAATGAGCACGAGCATCACGGCGGACGGCTTCAAAGCCGATCAGCCCGCGTTCCTGTCCAAGGAACGCATCATCGCCAAGCCCGGTTTCAACCGTTGGCTGGTTCCACCGGCCGCTCTGGCCATCCACCTGTGCATCGGCATGGCCTACGGCTTCTCGGTGTTCTGGTTGCCGCTGTCCAAGGCGCTGGGCGTTACCGCTCCGGTGGCTTGCGCACCGGACATGAGCTTCATCGCACAAGTGTTCTCGTCGCAATGCGACTGGCCGATCTCCATGCTCGGCTGGATCTACACGCTGTTCTTCATCTTCCTCGGCTGCTCGGCAGCGATCTGGGGTGGCTGGCTGGAACACGCAGGGCCACGCAAGGCTGGCGTGGTATCGGCACTGTGCTGGTGTGGCGGTCTGCTGATCTCGGCGCTGGGTATTTATACCCACCAGATCTGGCTGATGTGGATCGGTTCCGGCGTGATCGGTGGTATCGGTCTCGGCCTGGGCTATATCTCACCGGTCTCGACCCTGATCAAGTGGTTCCCGGACAAGCGCGGCATGGCCACCGGTATGGCAATCATGGGCTTCGGTGGCGGCGCGATGGTCGGTGCACCGCTGGCGACTGCGCTGATGAGCCACTTCGCTTCGCCGACCGGTGTCGGTGTCTGGCAAAGCTTTGTGGCCATGGCCGCGATCTACTTCGTGTTCATGATTGGTGGCGCTCTGGCTTACCGCGTGCCGCCAACCGGCTGGAAGCCTGAAGGCTGGACCGCTCCGGCGAAGAAAGCCTCGAACTCGATGATCACCCACCGTCACGTGCACGTGAATGTGGCGTGGAAAACCCCGCAATTCCGTCTGGTGTGGCTGGTGCTGTGCCTGAACGTATCGGCCGGTATCGGCATCCTCGGCATGGCTTCGCCACTGTTGCAGGAAGTGTTCGGCGGCAAACTGCTGGGTGTTGATGTGCCGTTTGGCCAGCTCGATGCCGGCCAGTTGGCTTCGATCGCGGCGATTGCTGCCGGCTTCACCGGTCTGCTGAGCCTGTTCAACATCGGTGGTCGCTTCTTCTGGGCTTCGTTCTCGGACTACCTGGGTCGTAAAAACACCTACTTCGTATTCTTTGCGCTGGGTTTTGCCCTGTATGCGCTGATTCCGAACATGGGCCATCTGGGCAACGTTGCGCTGTTCGTGGCGGCGTTCTGCATCATTCTGTCGATGTACGGCGGTGGTTTTGCCACCGTTCCGGCGTATCTGGCCGACTTGTTCGGTACGCAGATGGTTGGTGCGATCCACGGTCGTCTGTTGACCGCCTGGGCGGCGGCTGGCGTGCTGGGTCCGGTATTGGTGAACTACCTGCGTGAATATCAGCTGAGCATCGGCGTTGAACGCGCTGCCGCTTACGACATCACCTTGTACATCCTCGCTGGCCTGCTGGTGCTGGGCTTCCTGTGCAACCTGATGGTGCGTCCGGTGGCCGACAAGTACTTCATGACCGACGCTGAGCTGGCGGCCGAACAGGCGCTGGGCCATGACAAGGGTGCTGATGCCAGCACGGTTCTGGAGTGGAAAGCCGCGCCGGGCAGCAAGCCTCTGGCAATCGCTGCGTGGTTGGTGGTGGGTATTCCGTTGGCGTGGGGTGTGTGGGTGACCCTGCAGAAGACGGCGGTACTGTTTCACTAAGTAAAAACGCAGTACCCCTGTAGGAGTGAGCCTGCTCGCGATAGCCGTCTGACAGTCACAGAAATGTTGATAGTCAGGCCCTCATCGCGAGCAGGCTCACTCCTACAGTCGTTTTTGGGGTACCTGTAATGGCTTGTATGGACATGTCTACCCGCGACAGCCGGGCGTTCTATCCGTCAGCCATCTCACCTCTCGTGTTTCTGTTTCGGCCCCGCGTGCCTATAATGGCTGCCTTTTTCGCCCAATGATTTTGCGGAGCTGGTGATGGCCGAACGTAAGGCGTCTGTCGAGCGCGACACTCTGGAAACCCAGATCAAAGCCTCGATCAACCTTGATGGCACCGGAAAGGCCCGATTTGATATCGGTGTTCCTTTTCTTGAGCACATGCTGGATCAGATTGCCCGTCACGGGTTGATCGACCTGGATATCGAATGCAAGGGCGATCTGCATATCGACGACCACCATACGGTGGAAGACGTCGGTATCACCCTCGGCCAGGCATTTGCCAAAGCCATTGGCGATAAAAAAGGCATCCGTCGCTACGGTCATGCCTACGTGCCGCTCGATGAAGCGCTGTCGCGCGTGGTCATCGACTTCTCCGGTCGTCCAGGCCTGCAGATGCACGTGCCGTACACCCGCGCCACCGTCGGCGGTTTCGACGTTGACCTGTTCCAGGAATTCTTCCAGGGCTTCGTCAACCACGCGCTGGTCAGCCTGCACATCGACAACCTGCGTGGCACCAACACTCACCACCAGATCGAAACCGTGTTCAAGGCTTTCGGCCGCGCGCTGCGCATGGCCGTCGAGCTGGATGAGCGCATGGCCGGGCAAATGCCATCGACCAAAGGCGTTCTGTAATGCAGACGGTTGCAGTTATCGATTACGGCATGGGCAACCTGCACTCGGTGGCCAAAGCCCTTGAGCACGTCGGCGCCGGTAAAGTGCTGATCACCAGCGATGCGGCGGTGATTCGTGAAGCTGACCGTGTGGTGTTCCCCGGTGTTGGCGCAATTCGCGATTGCATGGCAGAGATCCGTCGCCTCGGCTTCGACTCGCTGGTGCGCGAAGTCAGTCAGGATCGTCCGTTTCTCGGCATCTGTGTCGGCATGCAAGCCTTGCTCGACACCAGCGAAGAGAACGACGGCGTCGACTGCATCGGCCTGTTCCCGGGCGCGGTGAAGTTCTTCGGCAAAGACCTGCATGAAGACGGCGAGCACCTGAAAGTCCCGCACATGGGCTGGAACGAAGTTAAGCAGAAGGTCAGCCACCCGCTGTGGCATGACATCCCCGATATGGCGCGTTTCTACTTTGTGCACAGCTACTACATCGCTGCCGCTAACGCGCGGCAGGTGGTCGGCGGCGGTCATTACGGTGTCGATTTCGCTGCGGCGCTGGCCGATGGCTCGCGTTTCGCCGTGCAGTTCCACCCGGAGAAGAGCCATACCCATGGCCTGCAATTGCTGCAGAACTTCGCCGCGTGGGACGGTCGCTGGTAAATGGCTGCCAAGAAGTCCAAACCGCCGATCCTGACCCTCACTCCCGAACAGGAGAACGAGGCCAATCGCAAGATTCAGCGGTTCATGGAAGACCGTTTCGAACTGGACCTGGGTTCGTTCGAAGCGGCGGAAATTCTTGAGCTGTTTACCCGCGAAATTGCTCCGCACTATTACAACAGGGCGATTTTCGATGTGCAGACCCACCTCAAAGAGCGGTTTGAAAGCATCGAAAGCGACCTGTGGGCGCTCGAGAAAAACTGATTTCCGAGCCAAGCTGAACATTCAAATTTGAAGGTTTGCCAGATGCTGATTATTCCCGCTATCGATCTTAAAGACGGTGCCTGCGTACGTCTGCGCCAGGGCCGCATGGAAGATTCCACAGTGTTCTCCGATGACCCGGTGAGCATGGCTGCCAAGTGGGTGGAGGGCGGTTGCCGCCGTCTGCATCTGGTCGATCTGAATGGCGCGTTCGAAGGCCAGCCAGTCAACGGCGAAGTGGTCACCGCGATCGCCAAGCGCTATCCGACTTTGCCGATCCAGATCGGCGGCGGCATCCGTTCGCTGGAAACCATCGAGCACTACGTCAAGGCTGGCGTGAGCTACGTGATCATCGGTACCAAAGCCGTTAAAGATCCGGCGTTCGTCGCTGAAGCGTGCCGTGCGTTCCCGGGCAAGATCATCGTCGGTCTGGATGCCAAAGACGGTTTCGTCGCCACCGATGGCTGGGCTGAAATCAGCACCGTGCAGGTCATTGATCTGGCCAAGCAGTTTGAAGCCGACGGCGTCTCCTCGATCGTTTATACCGACATCGCCAAAGACGGCATGATGCAGGGTTGCAACGTGCCGTTTACCGCTGCGCTGGCCGCTGCCACCAAGATCCCGGTGATCGCTTCCGGCGGTATCCACAATCTGGGTGACATCAAGTCGCTGCTCGACGCCAAGGCGCCAGGCATCATCGGCGCCATCACTGGCCGGGCGATCTACGAAGGCACCCTCGACGTCGCCGAAGCGCAAGCTTTCTGCGATTCGTACAAAGGCTGAGGACTGACCATGGCGCTGGCCAAACGCATCATCCCTTGCCTGGACGTGGACAACGGCCGAGTCGTCAAAGGTGTGAAGTTCGAAAACATCCGCGACGCCGGTGACCCGGTGGAAATTGCCCGTCGTTATGACGAGCAGGGTGCCGACGAGATTACTTTTCTCGACATCACCGCCAGCGTCGATGGCCGCGACACCACGCTGCATACCGTCGAGCGCATGGCCAGCCAGGTGTTTATCCCGCTGACTGTCGGCGGTGGCGTGCGTACCGTGCAAGACATTCGCAATCTGCTCAATGCCGGCGCGGACAAGGTGTCGATCAACACCGCGGCGGTGTTCAACCCTGAGTTCGTCGGCGAAGCCGCGCAGCATTTCGGCTCGCAATGCATCGTTGTCGCCATCGATGCGAAGAAGGTCTCCGGCCCGGGCGAAACACCGCGCTGGGAAATCTTCACCCACGGCGGGCGCAAGCCAACCGGCCTCGACGCGGTTGAGTGGGCGAAGAAAATGGAAGGCCTCGGCGCTGGCGAGATCCTGCTGACCAGCATGGATCAGGACGGCATGAAAAACGGCTTCGACCTCGGTGTCACCCGCGCGATCAGCGATGCGCTGGGCATTCCGGTGATCGCTTCCGGCGGTGTCGGTAACTTGCAGCATCTGGCCGACGGCATCCTCGAAGGCCACGCCAGCGCAGTCTTGGCGGCGAGTATTTTCCACTTCGGCGAATACACCGTTCAGGAAGCCAAGGCCTACATGGCCAAACGCGGCATCGTGATGCGCTAAGCTCAAAATCGATACAGGCCAGTGGACACCATGGCGCACCCAAGGCACTCTTGGGCACGCCATGGATTCCGGTAGCCCGACATGATCAAACGCCTGCTTCTTGTTCTCGCCAGCGCCTCGATGTTGTTCATCAACACGGCCCGCGCCGAAACCAGTCCCGACACCGATCTGGTGCTCCTCACCGAAAATTTCCCGCCGTACAACATGGCGAAAGATGGCAAGAACTTCGCCAAAGGCGAGAACATCAATGGCATCGCCGCCGATATCGTGCGCGAGATGTTCAAGCGTGCCGACGTCACCTATAGCCTGACCCTGCGTTTTCCATGGGAGCGTGTCTATAAGCTCGCGCTGGAAAACCCCGGTTATGGCGCCTTTGTGATGGCGCGCTTGCCGGACCGCGAAAAACTCTTCAAATGGGTTGGCCCCATCGGTCCTGATGATTGGATCATGCTGGCCAAGGCTGACAGCAAGATCACCCTGGAAACCCTCAATGACGCGCGCAAGTACAAGGTCGGTGCCTACAAGGGCGACGCAATTGCCGAGACACTGACCAAACAAGGCCTGAAGCCGATTGTGGTGCTGCGCGATCAGGACAACGCGAAGAAACTGGTCAATGGACAGATTGATCTGTGGGCTACCGGTGATCCTGCCGGGCGCTATCTGGCTCGGCAGGATGGGGTCACCGGCCTGAAGACCGTGCTGCGCTTCAACAGTGCCGAGTTGTACCTGGCGCTGAACAAAGATGTCTCCGACGAAGTCGTCGCCAGGCTTCAGGCTGCGCTGGATCAGTTGCGCAAGGAAGGTGTGGTCGACGAAATCATGGCGCGCTATCTATAGCGACAGCCAGGTCCGGTGATTGCTGCGCGCTAGCGTTGGCGTCATCGATGTGCGGTGCTGCCGGGGTGTCTGTCGTCAGTGGCGGGCACCCACTGACGACCTCGACGGATTCCGGCGGATATTGCGTCAACAGAACGCTGGAATCATCGGTGTAACCAAAGTCGACCGCCACTTGAGTGCCGTCTTCCCGTACCAACTCGTAATGGCTTTGCAGCTGATAAACCGCGACGGCGGTTTGCTCCGGCGCCATGACAATCACCACTTGAGGTCGTAGCTCGTTCCAGCCGCTGGAAGACGTTTCGGTGTGGGTCAAAGTCTTCGGCAGGCAGGCTGAGAATTTTGGAATGCGGATATCACTGAGAGGCACGGTCGGCCAGGCTTTGACGATTTCAATGGCGGTAAAACGATGGAACATACGCATCGTCACCGCGTTTTGCGAACGTGGCGCTGTCCATTTGACGGCCCGATACTTGTCCGATTCATTGTGCTCGTGACCAATGAGCACGTATTCGTCAGTTCTTTTCAGTTCGTAGTAGGGCGAATTGCGAAATTGTTCGCCGGAATGAACATGATCTCGCACTGCAAACCATGGCAGCCGGGCAATCTGGGTGACTGTGGCGGGTTCGCGTGCGGCGGGCTTCGCGTAGCCGGTGAGGGTTGGAATTTGCGGCGATGCGCTGACTTGCAGCGGGATTTGCATGCGCAAGCCGTAAGCCGTTGAAGGCGCAGCAGGCTTGCTGTAGCCCTGGACGCCCACGAAGGTGCCGGGTGCAAAATGGATGTCGCCTGCGGCGGCAGTCGACGGTTCGATGCCAAAGGCGCTGAAACTGAGCTTGGCACCGCTGCCCTTGTCATTCCAGATCAGCTCGCCGACGTTCGCTGCGATAACCAGGTCGAGCCTGACGCAGCGTACCGAGTTCAACGAAGGTTTGTAGTGATCGTTGGAGCACACCAGCCCCAATGCGACGTAACCGACAGGGGCCAAAGGTCGCCAGATCGACATGCGCGTGACACTGGGCGCTCCGGTTTCCTTCCAGACCAGTTCAAAATCGACAGGGCGGGCCAGTGCCTTTCCGTTAGGGCTTACGGCCCCTTTCATATCTTTCTCGCAGACCACGGCGGCGACCATTTCGCCATTGATACTGGTGTCGCCGGGAATGAGCACATCGCCCAGCGGAAAGTAGCCTGGCAATGCATCCGGAGCAGGGGTGGGGCGCCAGAACGTGGCGGGTTTTGCTTTTGAACCGTTGGTGCTCCAGATCCGGTGAAACTCCGTGGTGAAGTTGATCAGCAGATTGTCCTGCATGATCGGTTCCATCTGCTTGGGATGCGCTGCGGTGTTGTCTTCGATAGTCATGATGATTCCTGATAGTTGAAAGCGACGCGAGGGCGCCACGACCTGTTGCAGGTCGCACTATCGGGAAAGGGGATGGTTGTCGGGTGGTAACTATGTATGTGTCAGCGTCACAAAGTGCTACCGATACACCCCGTCCTTGCCATGGCCAGCCATGGCGCGATTGCTGCGTACGCTGATCATCTGTTTGATATCGATCCATTCGATGCCCTGAGCCTTCAACTTCGGCAATTCGCGCTCCAGCACCGCCAGCGTCTGCGGATACGGATGGCCGATCATCACCGCCGAACCCTGTTTGCGCGCCAGGTTGATCGCAGTTTGCAGTTGCGTGTAGATCGCCGCTTCAGTGCGTTCGTCATCGAGAAACACGTCCCGTGACACACTCGCCAGATCGATCTTCTGCGCCTGCTGCGCGGCGACGGTCTGTGCGCTGGTGCGGCTGTCGACGAAAAACTTGTGACGGCGCTGCAATTCGCCCATCAACCATGCCATAGCCACTGGCTGCGCGGTCATGCGGCTGCCCATGTGATTGTTGATGCCAGCGGTATAGGGGACCATTTTGAACGCGGCGTTCAGGCGTTTTTCCAGTTCTTCGAGCGGGAGTTCGGGGTGCCAGGCATATGGCCCAGTGGCCGGGTCCATCGGCATGTGCAGGATGACGATTTTGCCAGCGCGATGGGCTTCGCGGGCAAACTCGGTGGCGTGTGGGGTGTCGGGCATGATCGCCGTGGTCACCGGGCCGGGCAGGGCCAGCACGCGGCGATCCCGGGGCAGGTTTTGCCCCAGGTCGTCAATGATCAGTGTCAGGAAGGCTTTGTGTGGCTTTGGGCTGGCGGGCTCTGCGTGAGCAGCACCCGCCAGACAGCACAACAGAACGAAGACGAAACGCAGTGACATCCTCAACGGCCGGACGTAATGCTCAGGCCTTTGAGCAGGCTCAGGGCCTGGGCCAGTTGGTAATCGTCATCCTGCGGCATCGCTTTGGCCTTGCCGCCGGAACCGCTCGGTTTGTCCGCACCGCCGTTGCCGTTGCCCAAGTGACCTTGCAGGTCGGCTTCCTTGAAGTAGTCGCCATCGGCCTCGCTGGTGATCTTGGCCTTGCGCACTTCGATGTCCGGAACGATGCCCTGCGCCTGGATCGAGCGACCATTTGGCGTGAAGTACAGCGCCGTGGTGATCTTCAGTGCGCGGTCGTTGTTCAGCGGCAGCACGGTTTGCACCGAGCCTTTGCCGAAACTGGTGGTGCCCATGACCACGGCACGTTTCTGATCCTGCAGGGCGCCGGCGACGATTTCCGAGGCCGAGGCGCTGCCACCGTTAATCAACACGACCATCGGCACCGCTTCGCTTTCGTCTTTACCGGTGGCCGAGAAGCGCAGTTCGGAGTTGGCGATGCGGCCTTTGGTGTAGACGATCAGGCCTTTGGTGATGAAGTGGTCGACCACTTCGACCGCCGCCTGCAACACGCCGCCCGGGTTGTTGCGCAAGTCGAGAATGATGCCGTTGAGCTTCTTGCCGTTGTCCTTGCGCAGCTTGGCCAGAGCCTTGGAGACCTCTTCGCCGGTCTTGACCTGAAACTGGGTGATGCGGATATACGCATAGCCGGTTTCCAGCAATTGCGCCTTGACGCTCTTCACCTGAATCACTGCGCGGGCGAGGGTCACGTCGAACGGCGTGCCGCCATCGCGTACCAGCGTCAGAGTGATTTTCTGGCCGATCTTGCCGCGCATCTTGTCGACGGCTTCGGTCATGGTCTGGCCGCGCGTTGGCTGGCCGTTGATCTTGACGATGAAGTCGCCGGCCTGAATGCCGGCCTTCGACGCCGGGGTGTCGTCGATTGGCGAGACGACTTTGATGAAACCGTCTTCGGCGCCGACTTCAATGCCCAAACCGCCGAATTCACCGCTGGTGCTTTCCTGCAGCTCGGTGAAATCTTCCGGGCCCAGATAGGCCGAATGCGGATCAAGGTTGCTGAGCATGCCCTTGATCGCGTTTTCCAGCAGGGTCTTGTCGTCCACCGGCTCGACGTAAGCGGCTTTGATCCGGTCCATGACCTCGGCAAAGGTGCGCAACTCTTCCAGCGGCAGCGGTGCCTTGGAGGTCGCGGCAGTGCCTGCCGGAGCGACGGCCGGGGCCGGTTGCGCGGCAAACGCCAGAGGCGCGCCGATCACCAGAGCGATCGTCAGGGCCAGCGAGGTAAGGCGGGACAAATGCAGCATGTCGAACGAACTCCTGAATTAGGCGGCACGCTTATCCTTGCGCGCGGCACCATTGTGCTGGATCACTCGGGTGACCCTGCTGACGAATTGCGAAATACAGCGCTGGTGTGTCCTGACCGCCACTGTTACCGACAGTGGAGATCGACTCACCGGCTTTAACCACGTCCCCAGCCGACTTGAGCAGCGTCTGGTTGTGACCGTAAAGACTCAGAAAACCATTGCCGTGATCAAGGATCACCAGCAGCCCGGCACCGCGCAACCAGTCGGCGAAGACCACGCGACCGCCATGCACGGCATGCACCTGGCTGCCGGCGGAGGCGCTGATCATCACGCCGTCCCACTTGGTCCGGGCGTCGTCGCCACGGCTTTCGCCGAAGCGTGCCAGCAGTCGACCATCAACCGGCCAAGGAAGTTTTCCCCGGGTTGCAGCAAAAGGGCCACCGAAGGTCTCGCCGCTGCTGGAAACCAGTGCGCCGGGAGTGGATCTGACTGGTTTTCGTGGGGCGTCGCTGTTTTCAGCCTGCGCCTCACGCAAACGCTTTTTTTCCGCTTCCTGCTGGGCGATCAGCGCTTTCTGTCGCGCTTCTTCTGCCTCACGAGCCTGGCGGGCCAGGGTTTCTTCAATGGTTTTAAGGACTTTAGACAGGTCTGCCTGATCTTGCTCGCGGGCGGCGAGTTTCTGATCGCGGGCCTTCACGTCGTCGTTGAGCTTGGCGAGGACTTGCTGACGTTCCTTGCGAACATTTTCCAGTTCGTCGCGCTGGGTATCGAGGCTGCTTTTCTGCACCAGCAATTGCGCCTGCTGGGCGGCAATGTCTTTTTCGACATTGGCCAGTTGGCGCAGGGTCTCGTTGAAGTTCTTCAACTGCTCCAGGCGGGCCTGGCTCAGATAATCGTAATAGGTGAGGGTGCGGGCGAACTTCTCGGGATTCTGCTGGTTGAGCAGCAGCTTGAGGTATTCCTGCCGACCGTTCTGATAGGCCGCTCGGGCCTGAATGGCGATCAGTCGCTGCTGTTCAGTGCGCGCGCTCTGGAGTTTTTTTTTCTCTGCATCGAGCCGCTGCAGCTCGGATTCGCTTTTCTGCAGTTCTTTCTGCAGCGCATCGACCTGTTTCTGCAGCTTGCCCAACTCGGTTTCAGTGCCCTTGAGCTCTTTCTGTACGCCGGACTTTTCTTCCTGGACTTTGCTCAGCAGCTTTTTCAGCTCGGCAATGTCCTGACGCGTGGCGTCCAACTGCTGTTGGGTTTGCGCGCGCTCGTCAGCGAAGGCCGGTTGGAGCAGGCAGGTCAGAGCGAGGGCGATCAGGACGCGAAGCATAGGGGCGGGCGGCACCAGGGTAAGGGACGGCCTAGTATGCCCGCCCGAGGCTGCAAAAAAAACGCCCAATTGGGGCTGTGTGATAACTGGACCAAGCAATACACCGAATTCCATTTCGAAAACTCCATAAACCACTGTGGGAGCTGGCTTGCCAGCGATGGCGTCTGCACATTCAACATAGATGTTGGCTGTCAGATTGCTATCGCTGGCAAGCCAGCTCCCACAGGGTTTTGCGGTGTTTTGGCGATCGAGGTCAGACCAGGATAGAAGTGCCGGTCATTTCCGCAGGTTTTTCCAGGCCCAGCAGTTTCAGCATGGTCGGCGCCACATCCGCCAGCACGCCGCCTTCACGGACTTTCAGGTCGCGCTTGCCGACATAAATGAACGGCACCGGCTCGGTGGTGTGCGCGGTGTGAGCCTGGTGGGTTTCTTCATCGGCCATTTTTTCGACGTTGCCGTGGTCAGCCGTGATCAGTGCTTCACCGCCAACCTTTTCCAGCGCATCGACAATGCGACCGACGCAGGTGTCGAGGCATTCAACAGCCTTCACCGCCGCGTCAAACACGCCGCTGTGGCCGACCATGTCGCCGTTCGCGTAGTTGACCACGATTACATCGAAACGCTGGTTTTCGATGGCCTCAACGATACGGTCGGTGACTTCCGGCGCGCTCATTTCCGGCTGCAAGTCGTAGGTGGCGACTTTCGGCGACGGGATCAGGATGCGCTCTTCGCCCGGGAAAGGTTCTTCGCGACCGCCGGAGAAGAAGAAGGTCACGTGGGCGTATTTTTCGGTTTCAGCGATGCGCAGCTGGGTTTTGCCGTTCTTCGCCAAGTAGTCGCCCAGCACGTTTTCCAGGCTGCCCGCAGCGAATGCCGACGGAGCCGGAATGCTGGCGGCGTATTGGGTCAGCATGACGAAACCGGCCAGTTTCGGCTGGCGTGCGCGTTCGAAATCCTTGAAGTCGTCTTCGACGAATACGCGGGTCAGCTCACGGGCACGGTCGGCGCGGAAGTTCATGAACACCACGGCGTCGCCGTCTTCGACTTTCACTGGCTCACCGATGGACGTGGCTTTGACGAATTCGTCGCTCTCGCCACGGGCATAAGCGGCTTCAAGGCCTTCCTGCGCCGTGGCAGCGTTGAATTCGCTGTTGCCATCGACGATCAGGTTGTACGCCTGAGCGACGCGATCCCAACGGTTGTCACGGTCCATGGCGAAGTAACGGCCGATGATGCTGGCGATGCGTCCCTTGCCGAGCGCCTGGAAGGTCGCATCGAGTAGCTCGATCGACGATGCCGCGCTTTTCGGCGGCGTGTCGCGGCCATCAAGGAAAGCGTGCAGGTAGATTTTTTCGGCGCCGCGCTTGAACGCCAGTTCGGCCATGGCGATCAGGTGATCCTGATGGCTGTGTACGCCGCCATCGGACAGCAGACCCATGAAGTGCACGGCTTTGCCAGCGGCCACGGCTTTATCCACAGCGGCGCAGATGGTCGGGTTCTCGAAGAACTCGCCGTCGCGGATCGATTTGGTCACACGCGTGAAGTCCTGATACACCACGCGACCGGCGCCAAGATTCATGTGGCCGACTTCGGAGTTGCCCATCTGGCCGTCCGGCAGGCCGACGTCCATGCCGCTGCCCGAGATCAAGCCGTTCGGCACGCTGGCCCAGAGGCGATCGAGAACAGGCTTCTTCGCCGCAAAAACGGCATTGGATTCGGGGCTGTCGCTGTGACCGAAGCCGTCGAGAATCATCAGGACCAAAGGTTTAGGCGTAGTCGTCATGGAATCCACTCGTGGCTAATAAAGAAGAGGGCGATGGAAAAGGGAGTTGGAGTTTAAAGCTAAGTTCCGACCGCGTCACCGCCGGACGGGGTTTGGCCGACCATAGTGGCTGTGTATACTGGCCGACATTTTAACGCCCTGGAACCTCCTTCGATGGTTGCTCACCTGATTGAATTTGCCACTAACCACTACATTCTTGTCGGTATCTTCGTCGTACTGCTGGCTCTGCTGCTGGCGCACACGATGCAGGGCGGCGGTAAAAGCCTGAGCACCGGCGAGCTGACCGCGCTGGTCAATAAAGATGCAGGCGTGGTGGTGGACATCCGTCCGGCCAAGGATTTCGCAGCCGGCCACATTGTTGGCGCGATCAATATTCCCCAGGACAAACTGGCTGCGCGCATTGGCGAGCTGGAAAAACACAAGGCCAAGACCATCATCCTGGTCGACGCCCTGGGCCAGACCGCCGGCACCCACGCCCGCGAACTGATGAAATCCGGCTTCACCGCCGCCAAGCTGTCCGGCGGGATTTCCAGCTGGAAAGGCGACAACCTGCCGCTGGTGAAGTGATATGAGCGAAGTCATCGTCTACTCCAGCGATTACTGCCCTTACTGCTCGCGCGCCAAGTACCTGCTCGAGAACAAAGGCGTGGCCTTCAAAGAGATCAAGGTCGATGGCAAGCCGCAGGTGCGCGCCGAAATGACCCAGAAAGCCGGACGCACGTCCGTGCCGCAGATCTGGATCGGCAGCAAGCACATCGGCGGTTGTGACGATTTGTATGCCCTGGAGCGCGCCGGCAAGCTCGACGCGCTGCTCAAGGCCTGAACGGCTGCACCCACGTACAGCAATCCCTTAAAGACCCGAGATCAGAAAGGATCTGAGATGACTGACCAACAGAACACTGCAGCCAGCGAAGAAGAAACCGCACCGCAATTCTCCTTGCAGCGCATCTACGTACGCGACCTGTCCTTCGAAGCCCCGAAAAGCCCGGCGATCTTCCGCCAGCAGTGGGATCCGGCGGTCGCGCTGGATCTGAACACTCGCCAGAAAGCACTGGAAGGTGATTTCTACGAAGTTGTGCTGACCCTGTCCGTCACCGTGAAAAACGGTGAAGAAGTCGCCTTCATCGCTGAAGTGCAACAGGCCGGTATCTTCCTGATCAAGAACCTCGATGCGGCCTCGATGAGCCACACCCTGGGTGCGTTCTGCCCGAACATTCTGTTCCCGTACGCGCGCGAAACTCTGGACAGCCTGGTGACCCGTGGTTCGTTCCCGGCGCTGATGCTGGCCCCGGTGAACTTCGACGCCCTGTACGCGCAAGAGCTGCAGCGCATGCAGGAAAGCGGCGAGACGCCAACCGTTCAGTAAGACGGTCTGGGCTACAAAGAAAAAAGCGCCGTAACAGGCGCTTTTTTCTTGGCTGATCGTTCCTACGCTCCGCGTGGGAATGCCTCTGGGGACGCTCCGCGTCCAGTGACGCGGAGCGTCACGGGCTGCATTCCCACGCAGAGCGTGGGAACGATCAGGTGTGGTGTTACTTGAAGTCGTTCTGGCGCCAGGCTTCGTACACTGCGACCGCAACGGTGTTGGACAGGTTCAGGCTGCGGCAGCCTTCGCGCATCGGCAGGCGCAGGCGCTGTTCCGGCGGCAGCGCGTCGAGCACTTCCGGCGGCAGGCCACGGCTTTCCGGGCCGAAGATGAACGCATCGCCAGGAACAAACGCGGCATCATGAAACGGCCGCGAGCCTTTGGTGGTGAACGCGAACAGCCGCGGGTTGCCAAGGCTTTCCAGGCAACTGGCCAAGTCTGCGTGACGCTGCAGCGTGGCATATTCGTGATAGTCGAGACCGGCGCGGCGCAAGCGCTTGTCGTCCATCTCGAAGCCCAGCGGTTCGATCAAATGCAGGTGGCAGCCGCTATTGGCGCACAGCCTGATAACGTTGCCGGTATTCGGCGGAATTTCTGGTTGAAAAAGGATGACGTGAAACATGCACGGCTCCGAAGGTAAAGATGAGCGGCATTCTACGCCGCCTGTGGACAACCGTTCGAAACTATTGCCGCGAGTCATCGGTTCGCTGGCGATTGTCGGCGTGATGATCGGTTTGATGATCGGCCGCCTGACCACGCCGGATCCGACTGTGCTGCAACAAGTCGAGGTGTCAGAGCAGGGGTTGGTGGTGTGGTTCAACAACGAACCCAAGCTGCACGGTGAAATCATCGATGGCACGGTGGCGCTATTGTTTCAGGCGGATGGCCAGGCGCAGAAGGGGCAACTCAAGCTCAACGGCAGGGACGTGAACTGGCGCACGCGCATGAGCGATGGCGGGTTGTTGTTGACCGTATTGGCAGCGCGGCCGCTGCAGGGTAATTGGGTCGGCAGTGAGGTCGATGACCGCTGGCGGCTGGAGATACGCTTGCAAACGAACTGATCGGAGTACTGCTGTCCTTCTCGACGTACTCCTACGCTTATTGACGTCGTTTCCCACTACGCTTGTCTGCCTTTCCACTCTCCTTGAATGCTTGCGCACGCTATCGTGCGTTCCTCTTTTAAACCGGCAGGATGCCGAAAGTCTTCGCCCCTTGCACGACTGCCAGGGGCGATTTTTTCAAGGATGAAAAAAATGCCAATAAAACCACCTGCCGGGGGCAGCACCCACGTGAAAGTGGATGCTTCGACCAGTCCAACCCGACCGGCCGACGTGGACATTCCGCTCCCCGGCCCATCGGGCCGCAGAGGTTCCGGTTCAGGACTCTCCGCCGATGATTGGCAGCCGCGTGCCGGGTCGTCCAGGGCTGTTGACGCAGATGCCACTGGTGCGACTCCGGCGGTTATTACTCACGCGACCCCCGTTGACGCACGTTTGCTCGCGCCTCAACCGACGCTGGACCATTACGTAATCAATGCCCGGGCGTTACTTCCAGAAGCCAACGGCGAAGGCTTGAGGGTTTTTAACAAGCGCACCTACGCTGAAGTGGCCGATGGCGATTTTGTCCATGTCGCCGTGGACCCCGAGACGGGACTGCATCGGGCCCGACGGCCAAGTGAGTTGCTTTTGGGGCCGGTGATGCTGCGTGACGCCGATAGCGGTTTTTGGTACCCGCGTACGGTCGTTGAGCCAACTACCCGAGCGCAGGTTCGAAGCTACCTTCCGAAAGCGACCGATCAACACGCGGATGACTTTATCGCCCGGTTTGGTGACAAGGATGTGGCAGATGTGGAACTCAAGCGGATTCAGCTTGGGCTACTGCAACTGGACTACGAACACGTCAGCATCCCGGACCACCAAAATCGCATTCTAGGGAAACATGGCGTAGATGAGGCGTTTGCCATGTGGAGTACGCTGCGCAAATTGTACAAGTGGAAAAGTAAGCCTGATCAGCGGGTCTACAGCGATGGGCGGCTATCGGGTTTCAAGCTGGATATCAATCTCACGCTATGGCCAGTCGATAAGCTGCTTTCATTGAAATTCAACTCAGTCGTTTCTCTCACGTTAAGAGGTCATGCGCCGCTGAACCCTGAGGTGTTTTTTGCGCAATTTCCCAACATTGAAAGTCTGACGGTCACAAGCCAGATGATCACCAGAAGTACCTCCGATGCCTCTATGTATGAGCATGCTTACTCAAGATTCGATCTGGGTTCGCGCTTTGCCGAGCAATTAGCGAGGCTCCCCCGTTTACGAGAGTTGAACCTGCAGGATTGTGATTTTCAGGATGACTTTTCGCTGAGGGGCATGACCAGGCTGCAGGTGTTGAGGCTAGGTAAAATACAGGCGGCGAGGCTGAATCATTATCCCGACGACTTGCGCGCTCGGTTGTCTCTTCAACACCCGAGCGTTGTTTTGCTAACGGATCCTGACATCTCCGGGATGACCGAGTTGCGCGTGTTGGACCTGACAGGCTCCGGAATACACCGAATCCCTATCGGGCTTGATACCGACGACGGGCCGTCAAGGCTGGAGGTATTGCGACTGGGCGACAACGCGTTTTCTGTTGCACCTTCACTTAAAGCAATGACTGCGTTGCAGGAGCTGGATCTTTCCAACATGAGGTTGGACAGGTTTCCGGACGGCATCACCGATAAGATTCCCGGGAAAGTGTTGAATCTGGCGAACAATCGAATTGCCGCGATCCCGGAATCCATCGAACTCAGAGCGGGCTTCAGTCTCAGCGGCAATCCCATCACGGATCCGGCTTCCCTGCGGCGTCTGATACATGCGCGTATAAAAACAGGCGCCGACATCTGGCTGGGAGAGGAAAGTGCTGATCGGTCGGCAAACCTGTGGCTGCGAAATGTGCCGCCATTGGAATTACCTGAAAAACTGAAGCTCTGGGACAGCTTCGGCGGTGCAGCAAGTGACGTGATCAATGGGATTCGGAAGCTGAGTCGTACGCCTGAATTTCACGTCGAGCATCCGCTTTTGCAGCGGCGGGTGTGGTGGTTTCTGGATGCCTATACGAAGGCTGAGCCAAGCGAACAGGCAAGGATGAGGGACATTCTGCTCAATGAACCCAGCCCCGGAAAAATGCTCGACAGGCTTGAAGCACAAATACGGGAATATGACTCGGGGCGGCAAAATCAGCCCCTGCATCATTTACCCAAACGTCCGAAGCTTAATTAACGCCGGGCTGAACACCTCGGCGATTGGTGTAAAAGCGGGAATCCCTGACCTGCCTGTATCAGGGTTCCCAAAACGGGTGGACTTCGCTGTGAGCGTCGGTCCGGTGTAAAGAGGGAACCCCCGGCCTGCCTGTACCAAGGATCCCAAAAGGGTGGGCTCGTCGCGTTGCGGTATGAGCCCGGTGTAAAGAGGGGAATCCCCGGCCTGCCTGTACCAAGGTCCCCGAAACGGGTGGTGAATCGAATCACCTGTAAGGGTTACTGCAGGGGGCGTGCCAGGTTTTAATGTGTTGAAACAAAAAATCTGATCAGAAACACGAAAGCCCCGGGATTCGGGGCTTTCGTGCATTTGGGTAGTTGATTTTTCAGTGGTTTCAGAAGCGAATGTGGCGATGCGGCTGTGCGCGATCGCGGGTCATTGTGCATTGATGCGGTGCACGGCGTTCCGATGAGGGGCTGGATTTTGAATTCACAACAGCCCTCAAGCGAACAAACCGTTAACCCTCATCCCCCTCATCATCATCGCCACCATCGACCTTCATCCCCAATTCCTTGATCTTGCGCGTCAGGGTATTGCGCCCCCAACCGAGCAAAACCGCGGCATCACGCCGGCGCCCGGCGGTGTGCTTCAGGGCCGTCTCGATCATGATTCGCTCAAACGCCGGCACCGCACTGTCGAGCAGGCTCGACTGACCGCGCGCCAGCGCCTGATCGGCCCACTGACGCAACGCCTGCTCCCAATTGGTCACTGGCGCCGAGTCCTGCGGCAGGTTCAATAGCTCCGGTGGCAGGTCGCTGATGTGTACTTCGCGTCCGGAGGCCATCACGGTGATCCAGCGACAGGTGTTTTCCAACTGCCGCACGTTGCCGCCCCACGGCAGGTTTTTCAGGTATTCCTCGGTCTCGCTCTTCAGCAGTTTCGGCTCGACCGCCAATTCCTGCGCGGCACGGCTGAGGAAGTGCTTGGCCAGGGTCGGGATGTCTTCACGACGGTCCGACAGGCGCGGGATGTGGATACGGATTACGTTGAGGCGGTGGAACAAGTCCTCACGGAATTTGCCGGCATGCACCAGGGTTTCCAGATTCTGGTGCGTCGCGGCGATGATGCGTACGTCGACCTTGACCGGCACATGCCCGCCAACGCGATAGAACTCGCCATCGGCCAGAACTCGCAGCAAGCGGGTCTGGGTATCCGCCGGCATGTCGCCGATTTCATCAAGAAACAGCGTGCCGCCGTCAGCCTGTTCGAAGCGCCCGCGACGCAGATTCGCCGCGCCGGTGAACGCGCCTTTCTCATGGCCGAACAGCTCGGATTCCATCAGGTCCTTGGGGATCGCCGCCATGTTCAGCGCAATGAACGGCGAGGCCGCGCGCGGGCTGTGGCGGTGCAGGGCGTGGGCGACCAGTTCTTTACCGGTGCCGGATTCGCCGTTGATCAGCACGGTGATGTTGGAGTGGCTCAAGCGACCGATGGCGCGAAACACTTCCTGCATCGCCGGCGCTTCGCCGATGATTTCCGGGGTGCGGGTCAAAGCAGGCACGACTTCCAGGCCTTGCTGTTCTTGCGCATGCTGATTGGCACGCTTGACCAGCGACACGGCCTCATCAACGTCGAACGGCTTTGGCAGATACTCGAACGCGCCGCCCTGATACGAGGCGACAGCGCTGTCCAGATCGGAGTGAGCGGTCATGATGATGACCGGCAACCGTGGGTGCTGTTCGCGAATCCGCGCCAGCAGATCCAGACCGCTGGCACCGGGCATGCGAATGTCGGAAATGATCACGTCCGGCTGCTGACGGGCCAAGCGACTCATCACGCCATCGGCGCTGTCGAAGCTCTGGGTGGTCATGCCTTCCTGCTGCAAGGCCTTTTCCAGCACCCAACGGATAGAACGGTCGTCATCGACGATCCACACGGTTTCACTACGGCTCATGTCGATGTGGCTCCTTGTTCCAGTGGCAGAAAGATCGAGAAGGTGGTGTGGCCTGGATGGCTGTCACACTCGATCAGGCCCTGGTGCTGGCTGATGATGTTCTGGGTAATGGCCAGGCCCAGCCCGGTACCGTCCGGGCGACCGCTGACCATGGGAAAGAAAATGGTTTCCTGAAGTTCCGCCGGGATCCCCGGACCGTTGTCGATGATCTCGATCTTGGTCACCAGACGATGGCGGACGTGGCCGATGGTGAACTGGCGCATGGTTCGGGTGCGCAGACTGATGCGGCCCAGGCGCAGCTCGTTCTGGCTGCTGATCGCCTGCATCGCGTTGCGCACGATGTTCAACACCGCCTGAATCATTTGCTCGCGGTCGATCAAGACGTCGGGAATGCTTGGGTCGTAATCGCGCACCAAGGTGATGCAGCCCTGACTTTCGGCTTCAACCAGTTGGCAAACGCGCTCCAGCACTTCGTGGACGTTGCACATGGCCAGCGACGGCAGCTTGTTCGAGCCGAGCATGCGGTCGACCAGATTGCGCAGGCGGTCGGCCTCTTCAATGATCACGTTGGTGTAATCGCGCAGGCTGTCTTCCGGCAGCTCGCGGGCCAGCAGTTGCGCGGCGCCACGGATACCGCCGAGCGGATTCTTGATTTCATGGGCGAGACCGCGCACCAGCATCTTGCTGGTTTCCTGCTTGGACAGCTGCGCCTCTTCCTTGGTGATCCGCAGCAAGCGGTCACGCGGATGAACCTCCAGCAGGAGCATGGTCGCGCCGTTGCTGAGGATCGGCGTCACCGCGTAATCCACGGTCAAGGTCTGGCCGGTGAGGGCGGTGAGCATCGCTTCGCGTTTGGTAAACGGGTGCGCCTGCTCTACCGCTTGGCGCAACGAATTCAGCGCCTCGGTGGATTCGGTGAACAGCTCGCTGATGAATTGCCCATGGCTACGCTGCCCGCTGATGGCGAGCAGCATCTCCGCCGCCGGATTCATGTACTCGAGGCGCAATTCGGCGTCGAGCAGGATGGTGGCGGTGGTCAGGTTGTCGAGCAGCAAACGGTGGATTGCGTCGCTAATAGTCATCGGAGCCTCTTTTGGGGGCGGAGCGTGCGCAAATAACAAGCGTCGGTGAACGGAAAATGCAAAAACCAAACCAAGGCTCTGAAAAGAAGCGTTCAACGCCTGAAACAGGCGTTTGACGCTCGTTTGCGTGGCATTCGGCCGGCCTTTGCGGGTACTTTCGAACCAAAATGGGTTGAGATCTGGGTATGGCGCAGACTATTGCACCAATATAGTGCGCAAAGCTGAATGGCGTTAGAAGAAACGCAGGAAGGGATTTTTCGGCTCTGGCGGTTTGTCTTTCAGCGGACATTCCGGACGTACGCCGTAGTCGTCGGCGACGCAGGGTTTGACCTGACGTTTCTGCGCGAGAGAGATGCGCAGCATGTGGAACGGCTGGTTGGCGGTGCGTTCGACCGTTCGCCCTTCGGCGTCGAGGATTTCCACCGAAAGGTTGTGGCTGCCACGGTCGATGTTACTCAGAGGAAAAACCGGCGTCAGGCCGGGTTCGCCAGTGGCCTGCCCATCCAGCAACAGCCGATAGCGATGACCTTTTTGCAGGCCTGGTTCGCTGGTGACGCTGACGATGATTTCACCGGCGCTGCTGCGAATCGTTGCATCGGGCTCGGGCACCAGGATGCGTAGCATGTCGTAATGGAACGGCGGTTGTTCCGGGGATTTTGTTGCCGTGGTGATTGGCGTGGTGGTCGTTGGGGTTGCGGACATGCGATTGCTGGTCGCGATGGGCACACGCTTGGCATTGCCGCGCGGTTGGTCGGTGTAGACGCGGTTGCCTTGTGCGTCGGTGTAGGTGAAGACCTCTGCTGAAGCCTGCAGGGTCAGCAGCGCCAGCACGACGAACAAACATGCGCGGATCATGGCTTGTGCACCCGCTGTACGCTGAGGAGAACTGGCGGGCTCTGCTGTATGACCGTTTGCCCGTCAATCACCTGCACCGCTAAACGATGTTCGCCGCGATCTACGTTTACCAGTTGCAGGATTGGCACGTTGCTCGGCTGACCGTAAGGCTCATCGTCCAATACCAGCCTTAATTGATGCGGCGGCAGCAGGCGGGGTTTGATCAGCACTTGAACGGTGAACGTGCCGTTATTGGCGCGCAGGGCCTCTTCGGTGGGCAAACCAGCGAGTTCAAGAATGTCATAGGCGTTGGGCGCAGGTTCACGGTTGTCGGTTTCGGGCGCGGGTGGTGCGCTGGGCGCCTGAGGCTCGACCCGATTGAGCGGCGGCAATTCCACCGGTTGTGCCTGCACGCCGTCCGGCGAGTGATCGCTGTACACCGTGTGGCCGTTGGCATCGGTGTATTTGTAGATCTGCGCGGCGGCGGGCAGGGCGATCATCAGCAATAGAATGTAGAGAAAGGTGCGACCCATGAAATCGACCGGGATTGAAAGCGATGGGGTGCAGCATAGGACAGGTGTGGCGGTTGGCCCAACCCTGCACACATCCAGAGATCATTCATACACCACAATTGATCGTTCCCACGCTCTGCGTGGGTACGCCTCAAGGGACGCTCCGCGTCCAGTGACGCGGAGCGTCACGGGCTGCATTCCCACGCGGAGCGTGGGAACGATCAGCATCACGTCATAAATGGCAGGCAAGAAAAAAGGCCTCCCGAAGGAGGCCTCTTTTTGTCACGCCGAAAAACGCGGCGCTACCGGATCAGCAGCTGTAGTACAGCTCATATTCCAGTGGGTGTACGAAGGTGCGAACCTTGATTTCTTCTTCCGATTTCAGCGCGATGTAAGCGTCGATGAAGTCGTCGGAGAATACGCCGCCCTTGGTCAGGAACGCGCGGCCCTTGTCCAGCTCTTCCAGGGCTTCTTTCAAGCTGCCGCAAACTTGCGGGATCTCTTTCGCCTCTTCAGGCGGCAGGTCGTACAGGTTTTTGTCAGCAGCGTCGCCTGGGTGGATCTTGTTCTGGATACCGTCCAGACCGGCCATCAGCAGTGCTGCGAAGGCCAGGTAAGGGTTGGCAGCCGGATCCGGGAAGCGGGCTTCGATACGGCGGGCTTTCGGGCTCGACACGTAAGGAATACGGATCGAAGCGGAACGGTTGCGAGCCGAGTAGGCCAGCATCACCGGAGCTTCGAAGCCTGGTACCAGACGCTTGTAGGAGTTGGTCGCCGGGTTGGTGAAGCCGTTCAGGGCCTTACCGTGCTTGATGATGCCGCCGATGAAGTACAGAGCGGTATCGGACAGGCCGGCATAACCTTCACCTGCGAAGGTGTTCTTGCCGTCTTTCCAGATCGACATGTGCACGTGCATGCCCGAACCGTTGTCGCCGTACAGTGGCTTCGGCATGAAGGTCGCGGTGCGACCGTAAGCGTCAGCAACGTTGTGCACAACGTACTTCAGGGTTTGGGTTTCGTCGGCTTTCTTCACCAGGGTGTTGAACTTGACGCCGATTTCGTTCTGGCCGGCAGTCGCCACTTCGTGGTGGTGAACTTCGACGGTCAGGCCCATTTCTTCCAGTGCGTTGCACATGGAGGTACGGATTTCGTGGTCGTGGTCGAACGGCGGAACCGGGAAGTAGCCACCTTTGACGCCTGGACGGTGCCCCTTGTTGCCGCCTTCGATGTCCTGGTCGGACATCCACGAACCTTGCTCGGAGTAGATCTTGAACATCGAGCCGGAGATGTCCGACTTGAATTTCACCGAGTCAAAGATGAAGAATTCTGGCTCAGGACCGGCGAACACGGTGTCACCGATACCGGTGGCTTTCAGGTGTTCTTCGGCACGCTTGGCGATCGCACGTGGGTCGCGGTCGTAGCCTTGCATGCTCGAAGGTTCGATGATGTCGCACACCAGGATCAGGGTGGCGTCTTCGGTGAACGGGTCGAGTACGGCAGTTTCGTCAACCGGCATCAGGATCATGTCGGAGGCTTCGATGCCTTTCCAGCCAGCGATGGAGGAACCGTCGAACATTTTGCCGACTTCGAAGAAGTCTTCATCCAGCGCATCGCGAGCCGGCATGGTCACGTGGTGCTGAGTGCCTTTGGTGTCCGTGAAGCGCAGATCAATCCACTTGACGTCATGATCTTTGATGAGTTGAACCGTCTTCGACATATGTCCTCCGGGTGGCTTCGGGCTTAGTAGTGGATGCCCTTAGAATTTGGGTGATGCCGGCGCGAATACTCTGCCAAGGCAACCTGCCTCACAAGGGAGCAAATTGCATGCCAGTGCCCCAGCATGGGTTTTTTGCCCCAAATTCACGCTTATAAAGGTGCAAAGCGTCTCAATGCGGAAAATCTCGCCCTTTAATGTAGCGTCATAAATCGAAAATGACCCGTTTTGGTGCATGCAAAACCTTCTGCACATTAACTGGTTAAACCTTGAGCAATTTCCGCTATAATCCGCGCCCCCCTTTTTCGGCTGGCCGTTCGCGCGCTGTTTTCATGAAACTAATCGTAAAAGTCTTCCCCGAGATCACCATCAAAAGCCGACCTGTCCGGACGAAATTCATCCGCCAGCTGGCCAAGAACATCCGCACCGTGCTCCGCGACCTGGACCCGGCCGTGGTGGTGAACGGTGTGTGGGACAATCTCGAACTGGAAACCCGCGTTACCGACCCCAAAGCCTTGAAAGAGATGGGCGAGCGCCTGACCTGCATGCCGGGCATCGCGCACTTTCTGCAGATCGACGAGTACCCGCTGGGCGACTTCGACGACATCACCGAGAAGTGCAAACAGCACTACGGCGATGCACTGGCCGGGAAGATTTTCTCGGTGCGTTGCAAGCGTGCCGGCAAGCACGCATTCAGCTCGATGGATGTCGAAAAATACGTCGGCAGCAAGCTGCGCCGTGAGTGCGGTGCTGCCGGGATCGACCTGAAAGCGCCGGAAATCGAAGTCCGCATCGAAGTTCGCGACAAACGGTTGTTTGTGATTCACAGCCAGCACAACGGCATCGGCGGTTACCCGCTCGGCGCCCTTGAGCAGACGCTGGTATTGATGTCCGGCGGCTTTGACTCGACCGTTGCGGCCTACCAGATCATTCGCCGCGGCCTGATGACGCACTTCTGCTTCTTCAATCTGGGCGGTCGTGCCCACGAATTGGGCGTGATGGAAGTCGCGCATTTCATCTGGAAGAAGTACGGCAGCTCGCAACGCGTGCTATTTGTCAGTGTTCCGTTCGAAGAAGTGCTGGGCGAAATTCTCGGCAAAGTCGATAACAGTCATATGGGCGTCGTATTGAAGCGTATGATGTTGCGCGCGGCCTCCAATATCGCCGACCGCCTGCAGATCGAGGCGCTGGTCACCGGCGAGGCGATCTCCCAGGTGTCGAGCCAGACGCTGCCGAACCTGTCGGTGATCGACTGCGTGACCGACAAACTGGTCCTGCGTCCGCTGATCGTGGCGCACAAGCAGGACATCATCGACACGGCCAACGAGATCGGCACTGCCGATTTCGCCCGGCACATGCCGGAATACTGCGGGGTCATTTCGGTCAATCCGAAAACCGCCGCCAAACGCGGTCGTGTTGAACACGAAGAGAAAGAATTCGACATGGCAGTCCTCGAGCGTGCGCTCGAAAACGCCAAACTGGTGCCGATCGATCGGGTGATCGACGAATTGGGCCAGGACGTACAGATTGAAGAAGTCAGCGAAGCACTGGCCGGCCAGATCGTGATCGACATCCGTCACCCGGATGCCGCCGAGGATGAGCCGCTGGAACTCGCTGGCGTAGAAGTACAGACGATGCCGTTCTACGCAGTGAACGCTCGTTTCAAGGAGCTGGATCCGACTCGCCAGTACCTGCTGTATTGCGACAAAGGCGTGATGAGTCGCCTGCATGCTCACCATTTGCTCAGTGAGGGGCATGCCAATGTGCGCGTTTATCGACCGAGCTAAGTGCCCGGGGCTGTTTGCCTGTGGCCTGCGTCACCGGCCCCCCGACACCGCCGTCAAGCTGTAACGGCCATGCCGGACACTACTGCTAATCGCTGCCAAGACTTGTCAGCAAACCGAATCCTCTGATCGAGATACACAAGTGATCGAAAATCTACGCAACATCGCCATCATCGCCCACGTTGACCATGGTAAAACCACCCTGGTAGACAAACTCCTGCGTCAATCCGGCACCCTGGAACGCAACGAGCTCAACGACGAGCGCGTGATGGACTCCAACGACCAGGAAAAAGAGCGCGGTATTACCATTCTGGCGAAAAACACCGCCATCAACTGGAACGGCTACCACATCAACATCGTGGACACCCCGGGCCACGCCGACTTCGGCGGTGAAGTTGAACGCGTAATGTCGATGGTTGACTCCGTTCTGCTGCTGGTTGACGCTCAAGACGGCCCTATGCCGCAAACCCGTTTCGTGACCAAGAAGGCTTTCGAAGCCGGCCTGCGTCCAATCGTGGTAATCAACAAGGTTGACCGTCCAGGCGCGCGTCCGGACTGGGTTCTGGATCAGATCTTCGACCTGTTCGACAACCTCGGTGCTACCGAAGAACAACTGGACTTCCAGGTTGTTTACGCTTCGGCCCTGAACGGTATTGCCGGTCTGGATCACACCGCCATGGCGGAAGACATGACCCCGCTGTACCAAGCGGTAGTCGACCACGTTCCGCCTCCGGCCGTTGACCGTGACGGTCCGTTCCAGATGCAGATCTCCGCTCTGGACTACAACAGCTTCCTGGGTGTTATCGGTGTTGGCCGTATCGCTCGTGGTCGCGTCAAGCCGAACACCCCGGTTGTCGCTATCAGCGCCGACGGCAAGCGCCGCAACGGTCGTATCCTGAAGCTGATGGGTCACCACGGTCTGCACCGCATTGACGTTGAAGAAGCAGCAGCCGGCGACATCGTCTGCATCAGCGGCTTCGACGAGCTGTTCATCTCCGACACTCTGTGCGATATCAACACCGTCGAGGCGATGAAGCCGCTGACCGTTGACGAGCCAACCGTTTCCATGACCTTCCAGGTAAACGACTCGCCATTCTGCGGTAAAGAAGGCAAGTTCGTGACCTCCCGTAACATCAAGGATCGTCTGGACAAAGAGCTGCTGTACAACGTTGCACTGCGCGTTGAAGAAGGCGACTCGGCTGACAAGTTCAAGGTTTCCGGCCGTGGTGAGCTGCACCTCTCGGTACTGATCGAAACCATGCGTCGCGAAGGCTTCGAGCTGGCCCTGGGCCGTCCTGAAGTGATCATCCGTGAAGTTGACGGCGTGAAGCAGGAACCGTTCGAAAACGTAACCATCGACATCCCTGAAGAATCGCAGGGCAAGGTCATGGAAGAGATGGGTCTGCGTAAGGGCGACCTGAGCAACATGGTGCCGGATGGCAAGGGCCGTGTTCGTCTGGAATACAACATCCCTGCTCGCGGTCTGATCGGTTTCCGTAACCAGTTCCTGACCCTGACCAACGGTGCTGGCATCCTGACCTCGATCTTCGACCGTTACGCTCCAGTGAAGTCCGGCCACATGTCCGGCCGTCAGAACGGCGTTCTGGTTTCGGTTGAAACCGGTAAGGCACTGACCTACTCGCTGGAAACCCTGCAGGCTCGTGGCAAGCTGTTCGTAGAACACGGCCAAGAGATCTACAACGGTCAAATCGTTGGTCAGAACAGCCGCGACAACGACCTGGGTGTGAACCCAACCAAAGGCAAGAAGCTCGACAACATGCGTGCTTCGGGTAAAGACGAAACCATCGCTCTGGTACCACCTGTTCGCTTCACCCTGGAACAGGCTCTGGAATACATCCAGGAAGACGAGCTGTGCGAAGTGACTCCTAAGTCCATCCGTCTTCGCAAGAAGATCCTGGACGAAAGCGAGCGTACCCGCGCTGCCAAGAAAGCCAAGGCGTAATTTAGCTCTGGTATAAAAAACGCCCCCGGTCGCGAGACCGGGGGCGTTTTTGTTTGTCTGCGATCAGCAGCGAAGCAATGGGCGAATCAAGCGTCGAACCAGCGAAACGCGAGGAAGGTTTCCGCGATCTTGCGCAGTACAACCTTGTCCGCTTTGTTGGCTATTCCATCGCCGTTCACATCGGAGTTAGTGAAGGAGTCGAGGCTGCCGTCATTGTCACCATCGTACGCGGCTGCGCGTCGGATTTTGATGGGTTTGCTCAGCTCGCCATCGTCTTCACTGAATTGAAGCGTGACCACATTGGGTGTGCCGTCCTGATGATGGTCGGTTGCGCCAATTTTCAGATAGCGCTCCCAGTTATCGCCGGCATTGAACCAGTTGAGCTGCAGGAATACCTCGGCAAAGGCCGTGAGTAGCAACTGATCCTGAAAGTTCTGCTCGCCGTCGCTGTTGATATCGCCGGCGAAGCCGAACTCAATGCAGCCATCGGCGGACATATCCAATGCAAAAGCTTCGTGGACGAGGTTGGCAGAACCATTGTGGAAGTGCAGCTGCACGGCATCGGCCTTGCCGTTACCGCTACGATCCTGGGCTGTCACTTTTAAATAACGCATGAGCATCTTCTCTGAGGGAGTGATGCTCCACACTAGTGTTGGGGAGAGATACTTTCTGTCGGGTGAATGCTTGATAAAGCATAGGAAATTGCGACAAGCGGGTAGGGTCGAGTTACCCGTCCCTGTAAGAACAATCTACGGACGGCACTTTAAGTGCGGAGCTCGCCTTTGGCCCATTCCAGGGTTGGGTCAGAACCGCTCGATCGCCCGGAAATTCTGCTCGCGCACCACTTCCTTTGGCTTGTACGCGCAATACCCAGGTCGCGGCCCGATCTTCGGGTGATTGCGGCAGGTATCCGGGCGCTTGTCATAAATGGTGCACAAGCGGCTCTTACGATCCAGGTAGTAGCAATCGTTGTTGCTCATGCGCTGCAAGGTGAAGATGCCGGACTTCTGATTGAAACGTTCAACCAGGCCTTCCTTTTGCAGGCGCTTGGCGATGTTCTTCGGCGGATCGCCCAGTTCGAACTCGTCGACCACGCCGATACGCACCAGATCCTTGATCTTCACCTCAACCGGCAGCGTGCAGCAGCTGGACACGCAGGAACCGCACATCGGGGCTGAGTATTTTGCCCACGTATCGAGACGGTCGATCTCGGCGGCGGCAATCAGGTTGGGCTTCATCATCGGGAGTTACCAGGCGTGTGTGCATCAGGGCGCGCGATCATACCGGGACTGGTGGATTTTTGAACAACCTTTCGCCAGATTTTTTCTCGATGCAGGCAATTTGCCGGAAAAATCGGCACGGCCCCTGCATTGATTAGCTCACTCGACAAGGTAATGCCGGGCTATCTCACAGTCTCGGGAAAAACTGCCGAACCAGAGCCGCTACCGTCGGTCAGACCGTCTAGGCTCAGACAATTCCCCGCTCGCTCGAGGTCCTATCGATGACTCAAGAACCACTAGTTCGCGAAGCAGAGGTGGCCGCATTCCGCGACGCCGTCCTGACCAAACTCACCTATGCGGTGGGCAAAGACCCCGATCACGCCTTCGATCATGACTGGTTCGAAGCCATCGCCCTGGCAGCGCGTGATCACATGGTCGAACACTGGATGGACCACACCCGGCAGATTTATCGCAAAGGCCAGAAGCGAGTGTATTATCTCTCGCTGGAGTTTCTCATCGGCCGCTTGCTCTACGACAGCCTGAGCAACCTTGGCCTGCTCGACGTCGCCCGTGAAGCGCTGACTGAACTCGGTGTCGATCTGGAGCGTATCCGTTTGCTGGAACCTGACGCAGCGCTCGGTAACGGCGGCCTCGGGCGTCTGGCGGCGTGCTTCATGGAAAGCATGTCGACCCTCGGCATCGCCGGTCACGGCTACGGTATTCGTTATGAACATGGCTTGTTCCGCCAAGCCATTGTCGACGGCTGGCAGCAGGAGCAGACCGAGCACTGGCTGGATTTCGGCAACCCGTGGGAGTTCGAACGGCCGGAAGTGGTTTACACCATCGGCTTCGGCGGCAGCGTTGAAACCGTCACCGACATTTCCGGTAAGTCCAAACAAGTCTGGTCGCCGGCGGAAACCGTTCGCGCCATTGCTTACGACACGCCAGTGGTGGGCTGGCGCGGGGCGAGCGTCAACACTTTGCGGCTGTGGCGTGCGCGCGCCATGGAAGATTTGCACCTGGAGCGTTTCAACGCTGGCGACCACTTGGGCGCGGTGGCCGAAGTGGCCCGCGCCGAAAGTATTTCCCGCGTGCTCTATCCGGCGGACAGCACTGAAGCAGGGCAAGAGCTGCGCCTGCGTCAGGAGTACTTTTTCGTCGCGGCCTCGTTACAGGATCTGCTGCGTCGTCACCGCAACATGCACACCTCGGTGCTGACCTTGGGCGATCACGCGGCGATCCAGCTCAACGATACGCACCCTTCGATTGCCGTCGCCGAGCTGATGCGTCAACTCGTCGACGTCTACGACGTCGCGTGGGATGCCGCGTGGCAAGTGACCGTCGACACGCTGTCATACACCAACCACACGCTGCTGCCGGAAGCACTGGAAACCTGGCCGGTGGGCCTGATGGAACGCATGCTGCCACGGCACATGCAGATCATTTACCTGATCAATGCCCAGCACATCGATTCGCTGCGGGCCAAAGGCATTCACGATTTCGACGTGCTGCGCGCGGTGTCGCTGATCGAAGAAGACAACGGTCGCCGGGTGCGCATGGGCAACCTTGCGTTCCTCGGTTCGCACAGCGTCAACGGCGTGTCCGGATTGCACACGCAATTGATGCGCAAAACCGTGTTCGCCGAACTGCACAAGCTGTATCCGGAGCGGATCAACAACAAAACCAACGGCATTACCTTCCGCCGCTGGTTGTATCAGGCCAACTCTGAACTGACTTCGATGCTGGTCGACGCGCTCGGCCCGGATCTACTGGATAACCCCGAAGAGCGTCTGCTCGATCTCGAGCCGTTTGCCGAAAAAACTGCGTTCCGTAAAGCTTTTGCCGAACAACGGCTGCACAGCAAAAAAGCCCTGGCCTATCTGATTCATGAACGGCTGGGCATCGCGGTCAACCCGGCGGCGATGTTCGACGTGCAGGTCAAACGGATCCACGAATACAAACGCCAGTTGCTTAACCTGCTGCACACCGTGGCGCTGTATCAGGCGATTCGCGCGGAGCCGGAAGTCGACTGGGTGCCACGGGTGAAAATCTTCGCCGGTAAAGCGGCGGCGAGTTATCACCAGGCCAAACTGATCATCAAACTGACCAACGATATTGCCCGCGTGGTGAATAACGATCCGACCGTGCGCGGCTTGCTGAAAGTGGTGTTCCTGCCCAACTACAACGTCAGCCTGGCGGAGAGCATTATTCCGGCGGCGGACTTGTCCGAGCAGATTTCCACCGCCGGTTTCGAGGCGTCGGGCACCAGTAACATGAAGTTCGGCCTCAACGGCGCGCTGACCATCGGCACACTGGACGGCGCCAACGTGGAAATGTGCGAGCGCATCGGTGCCGAGCACATGTTTATTTTCGGCCTCAGCGCGCAGCAGGTTGAAGCGCGTAAACAGAATCACGAGTTCAGCGCTTTGCCGGACATCGCCGCCTCCCATCGTCTGAACGATGTGCTGCAAGCGATCCGCAGCGGGGTGTTTTCGCCGGACGACACGTCGCGTTACACCGGGCTGATCGATTCGCTGGTGGATTACGACCGCTTTCTGGTCTGCGCCGACTTCGACTCTTATTGGGAAGCGCAGAAGCGGGTTGAAGCGCATTGGCACGATTCCAACAACTGGTGGCGTTCAGCGGTGCTCAACACGGCGCGGATGGGCTGGTTCTCGTCAGACCGGACGATTCGCGAGTACGCCACGGATATCTGGAAAGCGCTGGAGTAACTTTCCGTTCGGCTCGATATAATCGCGTGCCGGAAAAGATCGCAGCCTTCGGCAGCTCCTACACAGGTGTTCGCATAACCCTGTAGGAGCTGCCGCAGGCTGCGATCTTTTTGGGTCAGGCTGCGCTAATCTTCCCGGATTGGCCTTCGCGCTTAGGGATATCGACCATGCAATGGATGTTCATGTTGATCGGGCTGGTGCTCGGCTGGCTGCTCGACGAGTCGTTCAGTGATGCGCTGTTGGGCGCGTTGTTGGGGCTGGCAATCGGGCAGACGATCCGCATCGCGCGGCTTGGCTCGCAGGCGATGGAGCAGCAACGTCAACTTGAGCAGGCGAAGGTCGCTTTGCAGGGTGTCGAGCAACGTCTGTTTTTACTGGAAGGCGCGCCCATTCATGCCGCGCCGCCACCGAGTGCGGCGCCGGTTACCGAGCCCGTCGTAGAACCGGTCAAAGCCGCTGAAGCAGCCCCGGCCCCCGAACTGGTCTGGGAACTGCCGCCCGAACTCGAATCCATTCCCGCCGTCGCCAGCGAAACCAGTCAACCGCTGCCCGCTGATGTGTGGCGCCTCGACGCCGTCACGCCCGAGCCAGCAAAACCCGCCGAGCCCCGTGGCCCGAACCTGATCGAACGCGGCATCAATGCTGCGCGTAACTGGCTGTTCGGCGGCAACACCGTGCTGCGCGTTGGCGTGGTGTTGTTGTTCTTCGGTCTGGCGTTCCTGCTGCGCTACGCCACCGAAGGAATGGTCGTGCCGATTGAAGTGCGTTACGCCGGTGTCGCGGCGGCCGCGTTGGGCTTGCTCGCGCTGGGTTGGTGGCTGCGGCGGCGCAACAGCAATTACGCGTTGATGCTGCAAGGCACCGGGATCGCGGTGCTGTACCTGACGGTGTTTGCGGCGATGCGTCTGCACCCGTTGCTCGATCCGTCCGCCGCGTTGGGCTTGCTGGTGGCTGTGACGGTGTTCTCGGCGATTCTGGCGATCACCCAAGACTCGCTGGCGTTGGCCGCCGTCGCCGCATTGGGCGGATTCGCCGCACCGATCCTGACCTCGACCGGCGCCGGCAACCACGTCGCGCTGTTCAGTTATTTCGCGCTGCTCAACGCCGGCATTCTCGCCATCGCCTGGTTCAAGGCCTGGCGTCTGCTCAACCTGATCGGTTTCGTCGGCACCTTCGGCATCGGTTTCGCCTGGGGCTTGCGTTCGTATACGCCGGAGCTGTTGTGGAGCACCGAACCGTTCCTGATTCTGTTTTTCCTGATGTACCTCGCCATCGGCCTGCTGTTCGCCCGGCGCAAATTGCTCGACATGCCGGATGCGCCGGCGGCGGACGACCGCGAGGCGTTGCTGCACTGGTCTGCGCGCAAGGGCGATTACGTCGACGGCACGATGCTGTTCGGCCCGCCGATCATTGGCTTCGGTCTGCAGTTTGCGTTGGTGCAGCATCTGGAGTTCGCGGCGGCCTTCAGTGCATTGGCGCTGGGTATGATCTACATGGCGCTGGCCAAGGTATTGATGGGCGGACGCGCGGTGCTGCTGGGCGAAACCTGTCTGGCGCTCGGGGTGATTTTTGCCAGTCTGGCGATCCCGCTCGGACTGGATGCGCGTTGGACCTCGGCGGCGTGGGCGGTGGAAGGCGCGGGGATTTTCTGGCTCGGTTTGCGCCAGCATCGACCGTTCGCCCGCGCGTTTGCCTTGCTGCTGCAACTGGGTTCCGCGTTAGCCTTCCTCAGTCAGTTGCGGGTCGGCGAAAGCAGTCTGCTTGACGGTGCACCGTTGGGCGCGTTGATGCTTGGCATTGCCCTGCTGTTCAGCTTCTATCAATTGCGCAAGGCCTCGCCGCAACAGGCATCACTTTGGGAGCGTCAAGGCTTGCCGGTGTTGGCGTGCCTGGGCCTGACCTTCCTCTATCTGCTGGCGCCGCTGTTCTTCTTCGTTCAGGCCACGGCCATCAGTTGGGCGCTGGCCGGTCTGGTGACGTTGTTTGTCGGTCTGCGGATTCAATCGCGCACCTTCCTGTTCACCGCGTTTGCCGTGCAGTTGCTTGGCGGTGCGTTGTTCCTGTTGCGTCTGCAAGGCGCGGGCGAGGATTCGGCAGCGGTGTTCAGCGCCGGCTGGAGTGGCTTGCTCAGTGCTTCGCTGATCGGTCTGGCGTTGATCGCCGGCATGCTGTTGGCGGCCCGTGATGAAATGGTGCGCGGTGATGTACGTCTGCTGCGCGGATTGTCGGTGGTGCTGTTGGCTGGTCTGGTGCTGATCAATCTGGCGGTGCTGTTTGTCCTGCCATGGCAGACCGCGAGCGCGGTGTGGGCGGCCAGTGGTTTGCTGATTATCTGGTTGAGCCTGTACCTCAAGCAGCGCGTGAGTTTTGTTTTCGGTTTGTTGTTGCAAGTGATCGGTGGCGCGGCGTTTTTGCTGGCCGGTCCGGAATTGCTCGGGCCACTGTCCAGCGAAGGTTTGAAACCGCTGGCCCATGGCGGATTCTGGACGCCGCTGGTACTGGGGCTGGCGGCGATGATCGGTGCGTGGCGCCTGCAACTGGGCAATCACGCCTCGGCATTCGATGCGTTGAGTTTGCAGCGCTTGTCCGAAGTATTGCTGGTGTGGGGCGCGGGTTGGTGGGCGCTGGCGTGGGTTAGCGAGATGCTGCGTTTTGCTGCTCCGAATTTGCAAGGCACGTTGCTGCTGTTGGTAGCAGCCGTAAGCGTGGCGGTGTGGACTGTGTTGGCGCTACGTTTGAAATGGCCGGCGCTGGGCTTGCTCTGCACCTTGCTGATTCCGGCGGCAGGTCTGGTGTTGCTCGCTGCTTGGCATTCGCGTTATCACCCGGCGACGGATTTCGGCTGGCTGGCGTGGGCGGCGGTGTTCGCCGTGCACTTCTTCAGTCTGCGGCGCCTGGCGCCGATGTTGCCGGCGCGCGCCTTGAGTACGGCGCATGTATTGGGCTGTTGGTTGCTGATTGGCGTGCTGGCGCTGGAATTGCGTTACGGGCTACTGCTGTTGTCCGAGCAATACAACGCCTGGCGTTGGTTGGGTTGGGCGATTCTGCCGAGCGTTTATCTGCTGCTGGCAGCGGCCCCGCGCTCTTGGCCGTGGCCGGTCGCAGCGTTTGCCCGCGAGTACCGCTTGTACGCCGCCGCGCCGCTGGCGGTGCTGATGCTCGCGTGGTTTTGGTTGGCGAATGGCGTCAGCGATGGCAACGCCGAACCGTTGCCGTATGTGCCGCTGCTGAACCCGCTGGAGCTGGGTCTGTTGTTTGCTTTGTTCGGCGTTTATGTCTGGTCGCGCAGTGCAGTTTCGCAACTGTCGATTCGTCAGGACTACGCCGAATACGCGACGCAACTGATCGCCGGGGTATCGCTGTTCGCTTTCTGCACCGCGCTGGTCACCCGCGCGGCACACCATTGGGCGGGGATTCCGTTCGAGCTCGATCAACTGCTCGGCTCGATGCTGGTGCAGGCCGGATTGTCCATCGTCTGGACGTTGATGGCGCTCGGGCTGATGATCGGCGGGCATCTGCGTCATCGTCGCGAAGTGTGGTTGATCGGCGCGGCGCTGATTGCGCTGGTGGTGGCCAAACTGATTTTTGTCGAACTGAGCAACCGTGGCGGCCTTGCCCGGATCGTCTCGTTTATCGGCGTTGGCGTGTTGCTGTTGGTGGTCGGCTACTTCGCGCCACTGCCGCCCAAACGCGTCGACGCTGACCCGGCGGCGGACAAACCGGCCCCGAACACCGAAGGAGTTTCATCTTGAGTCGCATGCGAAATCTGGGTTGGTTGGCGTTGGGCGTGGTGATGGTGGCCGGTGCTCAGGAAAAACCGGCGGACTTCGCCACGCAGGTGCCGCTGTCTGTGAGCGGCAACGGCCCGTGGTATCGCCTCGACTTACCGTTGAGCGTGCAATTGCAGGCGCGCCAGACTGATCTCAGTGACTTGCGGGTATTCAACGCCGCTGGCGAAGCGCAGGCCTACGCCTTGGCGCGCGAGTCGGCGCAGACCCGCGATGACGGCCAGTTGCACGAGGTGAAATGGTTCCCGCTGTACAACGCCGCCGACGCCAGTGAGCGCGCGCCGAATGTGCGCGTGCAATCGACCACCAACGGCACGTTGGTCGAAGTGCAGCCATCCAGCCAGTTGGAGGCGGGTGAAGAAGTGCTGCGTGGCTGGCTGCTGGATGCCAGCGCGATCAAGGCGCCGTTGCAGCAATTGATCCTCGACTGGACCAGTGAGCGCGACGGCTTTCAGCGTTTCAGCATTGAGGCCAGCGATGATTTGCAGCACTGGCAGCCGTGGGGCGAAGGTCAGGTCGCACGACTGACTTTTTCCGATGAGCGCATCGAGCAGCACGAAGTGACGTTGCCGGGGCAATCGGCGCGTTATGTGCGGCTATTGTGGGAGTCGCCGAACTCGGCGCCGATTTTGACGGCGGCACAATTGAAAAGCAGTGATCCGCGCGATTTGCCGCTGCCGTTGGTCTGGTCGCAGGCATTGGCCGGCAGCAGCACCAAGGCCGGGGAATATACCTGGCAGTTGCCGATGGGGCTGAATGTCGAACGCGTGCAGGTTGAACTCAAACAACCGAACAGTCTTGCGCCGGTGATATTGGCGGGGCGACGTGAAAGCAGCCTGCCGTGGCAGGAACTGAGCAGCGGCTTGCTCTATCGCCTGAGCCAGAATAATCAGGATGTGGTGCAGAACGAGTTGCAGCTCTACGGGCAGACCGTGCAGCAGCTGAAGCTGACGGTGGATGAACGTGGCGGTGGTCTGGGCGCGCAGGCGCCGAGCGTGAAATACGCAGTGCGGGCGACGCAGGTGATTTTCCTTGCTCGCGGGGAGGGGCCGTACAGTCTGGCGCTGGGTAATCCGACGGTGAAAACGGCGAACTTGCCGTTGGCGACGCTGATTCCGGATTTCAAGCCGCAGAAGCTGGCGTCGTTGGGCAAGGCGTCGGTGCAGGGTGAAGCGGTTGGTACGCAGACATCGACGGCGACCACAGCGGCGGTGGCGGAGACCAATTGGAAGAAGATTGGGTTGTGGGCAGTGTTGTTGTTGAGTGTGGTGTTTTTGGGGGCTATGGCGTTTAGCTTGTTGCGCAAGCCTCCAACCAACACCTGAGAATGGCTGGCGCTGCGCGCCAATCGCTGGCAAGCCAGCTCCCACAGGTTATTTGGTGTACACAAAATAGATGAACGACCGAAGTCCTTGTGGGAGCTGGCTTGCCAGCGATGACGGCCGATCAATCAACAAAAATCCTCTAACCGCCGCTATCACTCAACCACCATCCGTCCCGAACCGGTCTACGCTAAACCCGCTACCTGAACTCTCCACCCACATTCACGTCTCATGCAGGCAATTACACCCCAACGCACGTTACCGGGCGTCTTCGCTCGCTACGTTTTCAGACTCCCTGTAAACTGCGCGGGTTTTTAGCCCCCCATTCCACCGGAGCCGTCCATGTCCCGCGTTACCCTGAGTCGCTATTTGATTGAGCAGACCCGCAGCAATAACACTCCTGCCGATCTGCGTTTCCTGATCGAAGTGGTGGCGCGTGCTTGCAAAGAAATCAGCCACGCCGTGTCCAAAGGCGCCCTGGGTGGTGTTCTGGGCAGCATGGGCACTGAAAACGTCCAAGGCGAAGTGCAGAAGAAACTCGACGTGATCTCCAACGAGATCCTGCTCGAAGCCAACGAATGGGGCGGTCACCTGGCCGGCATGGCGTCCGAAGAAATGGACAATGCCTACCAGATCCCGGGCAAATACCCGAAAGGCGCCTATCTGCTGGTATTCGACCCACTGGACGGTTCGTCGAACATCGACATCAACGCTCCGGTCGGCACCATCTTCTCGGTACTGCGTTGCCCGAACGAATACCTGAGCCAGAACGAGCCGCTGAACGAGAAAGCTTTCCTGCAGCCAGGCACTCAGCAAGTTGCCGCCGGTTACGCGATCTACGGCCCGCAAACCATGCTGGTACTGACCCTCGGTGACGGCGTCAAAGGTTTCACCCTGGACCGCGAAATGGGCAGCTTCGTGCTGACCCACGAAGACATCACCATTCCTGAATCGACCCAGGAATTCGCCATCAACATGTCCAACCAGCGTCACTGGGAAGCACCGGTACAACGCTACGTGGGCGAGCTGCTGGCCGGTGAAGAAGGTCCGCTGAAAAAGAACTACAACATGCGTTGGGTCGCGGCGATGGTTGCCGACGTACACCGCATCCTGACCCGTGGCGGTCTGTTCATGTACCCGCGCGACAGCCGTGAGCCGTCCAAGCCAGGCAAACTGCGTCTGATGTACGAAGCCAACCCGATGTCGTTCCTCGTTGAACAAGCGGGCGGCGCGTCCACCGACGGTCATCAGCGTATTCTCGACATCCAGCCTGAAGGCCTGCACCAGCGCGTAGCAGTCTTCCTCGGCTCGAAAGAAGAAGTCGCTCGCGCTACGGCTTACCACAAGGAATAAACCATGACTGCGCCCTGGCAGCCGTTGCTCGATTGGTGGTTCGGACATGCCGAATCACCGGACGAGATTTCGGCTGACAAGGGCAAGTTGTGGTTCGGCAAGCGAGACAGCCAAGACCTCGAAGCGCAGACGCGTTTCGGGGTCTTTGTCGATCAGGCCCTGGCCGGCGAATTGACCGAGTGGACGCAACGTCCCGAAGGTTGGCTGGCGCTGGTGCTGTTGCTCGATCAATTGCCGCGAATGATCTTTCGCGACACTCCCAAAGCGTTTTCCGGTGATCTGCGCGCGCAGAAACTCGTTGCCCAAGGCATTGCGGCGGATTTCGATCGGCAGTTGAAACCGATTCAGCGTGTATTCATTTATCTGGTGTTCGAACACTGCGAAAACCTCGCGGTGCAGAATGAGGCGGTTTCCAGATTTATCGAGCTGGTGGCTGAACAGCCGGGGTCGGAGCGGGCGGTGTTTGCGGATAATCTGGATTATGCCGAGCGGCATCAAAAGGTGATTGCGCGGTTTGGCCGGTTTCCGCATCGCAATGCGGTGTTGGGGCGGGAGTCAACGGCTGAAGAGTTGGTCTTTCTTTCCGAACCTGGGTCAAGGTTTTAAGGGCTTACCCTCACCCTAGCCCTCTCCCAGGGGGAGAGGGGACTGACCGAGGTGGATGTTGGAGGTACATCGACTTGAGAGACCTGAGTCGAACTCAGGTTTTGAAAGGCTTGAAGATCTGCTCCCTTTCCCCCCTCGCCCCCCTGGGGGCGGTCCGACGTTTCGGGAGGGCTGGGGTGAGGGGGTAAAGCCCTTGATCTTTAAATCCTGAAACTACCCACCAACTGCTTCAACCGCGCCGCCTGCTGCTCCAGATCCGAGCACGCCCGCAACGTTGCCTGCAAGTTCTCCACACCTTCCTGATTCAGCGTGTTGATCTCGTTGATATCGACGTTGATCGACTCGACCACAGCGGTCTGCTCTTCAGTCGCGGTGGCCACCGACTGGTTCATCCCGTCGATCTCACCAATACGCTGAGTCACGCTGCCCAACCGCTCACCGGCCTGGTTGGCGATGCCGACGCTGCTTTCACTCTCGCGCTGGCTCTCGGTCATGATGCTGACCGCCTGGCGCGCGCCGACTTGCAGCTCTTCGATCATCTTCTGCACTTGCTGCGCCGAATCCTGGGTGCGGTGCGCGAGGTTGCGCACTTCGTCGGCAACCACGGCGAAACCACGACCGGCTTCACCGGCACGCGCCGCTTCGATCGCGGCGTTGAGCGCGAGCAGGTTGGTCTGCTGGGAAATACTGGTGATCACTTCGAGAATCTGGCCGATGTTCACCGTGTTGCTGTTCAGGGTTTCGATGTTGCCGCACGAATCGCTGATCTTCGCCGACAGCTGCTGCATGGCGTGGATGGTTTTATCGACAACCTGCTGGCCGTCGACCGCGAGGCTGCGCGCATCGCTGGAGTGCTGCGAGGCGAGGGCGGCGTTCTGGGCGATTTCCTGCGCGGCGGCGCCGAGTTGGTTGATCGCCGCGGCCACGCTGTTGGTGCGCGAGGCTTGCTGATCGGAGTTGTACATCGACGAGTTCGACGCTGCGACCACGCGCAGGGCGACTTCGTTGACCTGGCCGGTGGCCGAGGACACTTCACGAATCGAAGTGTGAATGCGCTCAACAAAACGGTTGAATGAGGTGCCCAGTGCGCCGAACTCATCGTTGCCGTGGATCACCAGACGTTTGGTCAGGTCGCCTTCACCTTCGGCGATGTCGTGCATCGCGCGGCCCATGGTCAGCAGCGGTTGCATCAACACGCGAATGAGCATGCCGAGCAGGGCGATGATGATTACCACGGCAATAACCATGGCGATCAGCGCCGAGGTGCGGAATTCGCTGAGCATGGCGAACGCGGTGTCTTTATCGAGCACCAGCGCCACGTACCAGTCGGCCGACGGCACGCCGTTGACGCGGGTGAAGGAGATCAACTGCGTCTTGCCGTCGAACTCGACTTCTTTCAGGCCCGGGCTGACTTTTGGTGCGCCGTTCGGGTAGGCCTCGGCGAGGGTCTTGAGCACCAGTTTGCTGTCCGGGTGGATAAGGATCTTGCCATCGGCACTGACGATGAACGCGTGGCCGTGGCCACCGAAGTTCAGCGAGTTGATGATCGCGCTGACGCTGGTCAGGTCGATGTCGGCACCGGCGACGCCGAGCATCTGGCCCTGGCGCTGCACCGGGGTGGCGACAGTGATTACCAGTTTGCCCGAGGACGCGGCGATGTACGGTTCGGTGACGATGGTCTGTTGCGCGCTGTTGGCCGCTTTGTACCAGCCGCGTGCGCGTGGATCGTAATCCGGCGCGCGATTGCCGGCCGGCACCGAGAACATCACGCCGTCGGCGCCGCCAAAATAGCTGAGCTGGAAATTGCCGGTGTAGGCGGGCAGGTCGATGATGCGTTTCAGGCTGGCGGGGGCGTTGCCGTCGACAGCCACTTGCTGCGACAGCGATTGCAGCAATTGAATGCGGCTTTCCAGCCAGGTCTGGATGTTGCTGGTGGTCAGGCTGCCCAGTTCCTGCATCGAGGCTTCGGTGCTGCTGCCCAAGGCTTCGCGCTGTCGATAGTCGTTGAAGAAAATGAAACAGGCGAACGCAACGGCCACCACGAGGGCGGCAGCCAACAAGATCTTGTGGCTGAATTTCATGTTTCTGGTCATCGAATGAACTACCGCGAAGGGGCTGGTCAAGAAAGGGCGGCAATTTGCCACACTCGGGGGCTTTGCGCTGCTCTTATTTCGACCGCGACGCGCCAAAGATTAGGCGTCTTTGGCGAAAGGCGACGAAATGCTCAATAGCCCTACAAAGTGTCTGATTTATCGGCAAATGCCAGACAGGCGGGCTAATAAATAGCCGTCCGCCCACGGAACCAGATGAGGGTTTTCTCTTCTAAGCTTCTGGTTGGCACCATGCCATCCCCCCTCGTTCCAGGAGTTACACCATGTCGCTGCGATCTATCGCCCTTCTGACGTTTTGCGTGCTGTTGGCCGCATGCAGCAAGGTCAATCAGGAAAACTATTCGAAGCTTTCGGCCGGTATGGCCAAGGCCGAAGTCGAGACTCTGCTCGGCAAGCCCACCGATTGCTCGGGCGCGCTCGGCATGTCCAGTTGCACCTGGGGCGACAAGAACAGCTTTATCAGCGTGCAGTATGCCGGTGACAAAGTGCTGATGTTTTCCGGCCAAGGCCTGAAGTAAACCGGGGCTTCGCGCCCACGGAGAAGAAAAATGAAGCGGTTATTGCTGATCCTTTTTGCCGGCCTGGTACTGGCCGGCTGCGCCACTTCCGGCGTAGACCCGTTGGCGCCGAAAACCGTCAACAGCGTCAATCTCAAGCGTTATCAGGGCACCTGGTATGAGCTGGCGCGCTTGCCGATGTACTTCCAGCGCAATTGCGCGCAGTCCGAAGCCCATTACACCCTCAAGCCTGACGGCAATGTCGCGGTGCTCAATCGCTGCCTGACGCCGCAATGGCAGTGGGAAGAGGCCAAGGGCACGGCTTATCCACAGGTGCCGGGCAAGACCGATAAACTCTGGGTCGAATTCGATACCTGGTTCTCACGCCTGATTCCGGGTGTGGCAAAAGGCGAATACTGGGTGTTGTACGTCAGCGATGACTACAAGACCGCCATCGTCGGCGACCCGAGTCGCAAGTACATGTGGTTGCTGTCACGCACGCCGACCGTCAACGGTGTGGTGCGTGAAGAGCTGCTGAGCAAGGCGCGTCAGCAGGGTTATGACACGACGCGACTGATCTGGCGTGCGACTGATCGACAGATGGCCAAGACTTCAAACTAAAGAACACCGCCAACCCCCTGTAGGAGTGAGCCTGCTCGCGATAGCGGTTTGTCAGCCATAAATATGTGACTGATACACCGCTATCGCGAGCAGGCTCACTCCTACATTGGGTTATGTGTGTCAGCCTAAAAGGTCGCGCAGGACCTGGGTGAAGGCACGAGCACTGTCCTCTTCCCCTGCATGCCGACCATCACGCACTACCCACTGGCCGTTGACCAGCACATCGCGCACCTGCCGATCGCCGCCGGCAAACAACCAGCGATTCAAAATCCCGTCACCCGTGGCCGTCGCCAGATACGGATCGCTGCCATCGAGCACAATCCAGTCCGCACGCTTGCCCACCTCCAGCGCACCAACCGGCTGCCCCATCGCCTGCGCACCACCGTCCAGCGCCGCGTCATACAACGTACGTCCAACCATCGGCTGATCCGCGCCATACAAGCGATTACGCCGCTGATCACGCAGGCGCTGGCCGTATTCCAGCCAACGCAATTCCTCGACCACACTGAGCGAGACATGGCTGTCGGAACCGATACCCATGCGCCCACCCTGGGCGAGGAAATCCACCGCCGGGAAAATTCCGTCGCCGAGATTCGCTTCGGTGGTCAGGCACAGCCCGGCGATGGCGCGACTTTTGGCCATCAGCGTGACTTCTTCCGGGTTGGCGTGGGTGGCGTGCACCAGACACCAGCGTTGATCGACTTCGGTATTTTCGTAGAGCCATTGCAGCGGACGCCGACCGCTCCAACTCAAGCAGTCATCGACCTCTTTCTGCTGTTCGGCGATGTGAATGTGCACGGGGCATTGCTTGTCGCTGGCCGCCAAGACTTCGCTGATCTGCTGCGGGGTCACCGCGCGCAACGAGTGGAAGCACAGGCCCAACGACTGCGCCTTTTGCTGCGCCAGTAACGGCTGCAAACGCGATTGCAGATTCAGGTAATTTTCGGTGCTGTTGATGAAGCGGCGCTGGCCGTCATTCGGCGTCTGGCCGCCAAAACCGGAGTGGCTGTAGAGCACCGGCAACAGGGTCAGACCAATGCCGCTTTCGCTTGCGGCCTGACTGATGCGCAACGCCAATTCAGCCGGATCGGCATACGGCTGACCATTGCTGTCGTGGTGCACATAGTGAAATTCAGCGACCGAAGTGTAACCGGCCTTGAGCATTTCGATGTACAGCTGACGGGCAATCACGCCGAGCTGATCCGGGCTGATTTTTCCGACGAGCCGATACATCAGATCGCGCCAGGTCCAGAAACTGTCGTTCGGATTGCCGGCCACTTCAGCCAGACCTGCCATCGCTCGCTGGAAGGCATGGGAGTGCAAATTCGGCATGCCCGGCAGCAGCGGGCCGCTCAGCCGTTCAGCGCCATCTGCGGTGGAATCGGCCTGGATTCGGGTCAGCAAGCCCTCGGCGCTGACCTCAAGACGTACATTGTTGGCCCATCCGTTAGGCAGCAGCGCGCGTTCGGCAAAGAAGGCGGACATGGTTCAGCACCCCATCGTGTGTTATTTGTATATACATATACAGACGTTTGCCTGCCCGGTAAACTCCGGCAAGCTAGCCACTTTCATCCAATGAACAGGGATCAACCGTGCCGACTCCGCCTCCAGTCTCCCCGTTGGCCGCGAACATGGGCGACAGTCCGGCGCCCTTGTACGCCCGCGTCAAACAGATGATCACCCAGCAGATCGACAGCGGAAACTGGCCGCCGCACTACCGCGTGCCGTCCGAGAGCGAGCTGGTCAATCAACTCGGTTTCAGCCGCATGACCATCAACCGTGCCCTGCGCGAGATGACCGCCGACGGTCTGCTGGTGCGCATGCAAGGCGTCGGCACGTTTGTCGCTGAACCGAAGAGCCAGTCCGCGCTGTTCGAAGTGCACAACATCGCCGACGAAATTGCCTCCCGTGGCCATCGCCACACCTGCCAGGTGATCACCCTCGAAGAAGAGGCCGCCGGTTCCGAACGTGCGCTGGCACTGGACATGCGCGAAGGGCAGAAGGTGTTCCACTCGCTGATCGTGCATTACGAAAACGACATTCCGGTGCAAATCGAAGACCGTTTCGTCAACGCGCTGGTCGCTCCGGAATACCTCAAACAGGATTTCACTCTGCAAACGCCGTACGCCTATCTGAACCAGGTGGCGCCGCTGACCGAGGGCGAGCACGTGGTTGAAGCGATCCTCGCCGAATCCTCAGAGTGCAAGTTGCTGCAGATTGAAAAGGGTGAGCCGTGCTTGTTGATTCGTCGCCGCACGTGGTCGGGGCGTCAGCCGGTTACCGCTGCACGATTGATTCACCCGGGTTCCCGTCATCGTCTGGAAGGGCGGTTCCATAAATAGAGAGCATAAATGAATGGTTTGAGGGTTTTACGCGCCGAAGGCTACCCGCGCATGCCGTGGAAAAACGGCGGCGGCAGCACTGAAGAAATCACCCGTGACGCGGGTGCCGGGCTGGACGGTTTTGGCTGGCGTCTGTCGATTGCCGACATCGCCGAATCCGGTGGTTTTTCAACATTCGCCGGTTATCAGCGGGTGATCACCGTGTTGCAGGGTGACGGCATGACCTTGTGCGTTGACGGCGACGATACGCGGCCGCTGTTACCGCTCGACCCGTTTGCCTTTAGCGGTGAAAGCCAGGTGTTGTGCACGCTGCTCGGCGGTGCGATTCGCGATTTCAACCTGATCTATATGCCGCAGCGTTACAGCGCGCGGTTGCAGTGGCTGGACGGTGAGCAGCGTTTCTTCAGCTCGGCGGGGACGGTGTTGGTGTTCAGTGTCAGTGAGTTGCTGGAAGTCCGGATCGGTGACAGTGTTTCGCAGTTGGGGCGACATGATTGCCTGCAACTGGACGGCAACAGCGGTCTGGCCGAAGTCTCCACCAATGCGGGTTGCTGCGTCATTGAACTGACTGGACGCTGATTCAGAAATCTTAAAAGATCGCAGCCTTCGGCAGCTCCTACAGGGTGTACATCAAACCCAGTGTAGGAGCTGCCGAAGGCTGCGATCTTTTGCTTTTGGGGTGTTCCCAACCCACGCACCAACTTGTTACCGAACGCCCCAGCGTGGCGCAAAACCACGCTCATGTAACAAAGCCCGCGCCTCCCTAAATCATCCCCAGGAAAAATTTCATCCACGCCTGAACCCTTGATTCAGGCGCTCTCCAGCCTTTCCGGCGATTTTTCTTGAACGACCCTCCAACAAGTTGGCCGCTTGATTGCATATGCTTGTATGTACAAGTAAAGACGTATGCGTATGAGTCGCTCGAGACTCTCCGCAGCGTCCACTGATTCGCTTGTCGCGCATCGAAGCGCACAGGCTGCTTGCCCACTGCCAGGGTTGGTTTGAATTGATCGCTGAGGAGTCTTTTTCGTGACTGACAATAAGCCTACAAAGTTTCGCAACGTTGAGATCCGCGCCGCCCGCGGCAACAAGCTGACCGCCAAGAGCTGGCTGACCGAAGCGCCGCTGCGCATGCTGATGAACAATCTCGACCCGGAAGTTGCCGAGAACCCGAAAGAGCTGGTGGTCTACGGTGGTATCGGTCGCGCCGCGCGTAACTGGGAGTGCTACGACAAGATCGTCGAGAGCCTGACCAACCTGAACGACGACGAGACCCTGCTGGTGCAATCGGGCAAGCCGGTCGGCGTGTTCAAGACTCACAGCAACGCCCCGCGTGTGTTGATCGCCAACTCCAACCTCGTGCCGCACTGGGCCAGTTGGGAACACTTCAACGAACTCGACGCCAAAGGCCTGGCCATGTACGGCCAGATGACCGCCGGCAGCTGGATCTACATCGGCAGCCAGGGCATCGTCCAAGGCACCTACGAAACCTTCGTTGAGGCCGGTCGCCAGCACTACAACGACAACCTCACCGGCAAGTGGGTTCTCACCGCTGGCCTCGGTGGCATGGGCGGCGCACAACCTCTGGCGGCAACTTTGGCCGGCGCGTGCTCGCTGAACATCGAATGCCAGCAGGTCAGCATCGATTTCCGTCTGAAAAGCCGTTACGTCGACGAGCAAGCCACAGACCTCGACGACGCTCTGGCGCGCATCGATAAATACGCCAAGGAAGGCAAAGCGATCTCCATCGCCCTGTTGGGTAACGCCGCAGAAATTCTCCCGGAACTGGTAAAGCGCGGCGTGCGCCCGGACATGGTCACCGACCAGACCAGTGCCCACGATCCGCTCAACGGTTACCTGCCTGCCGGCTGGACCTGGGACGAGTACCGCGCCCGCGCCAAGACCGAACCGGCCGCGGTGATCAAAGCCGCCAAGCAGTCGATGGCTGTGCACGTCAAAGCCATGCTGGAATTCCAGAAGCAAGGCATCCCGACCTTCGACTACGGCAACAACATCCGTCAGATGGCACAGGAAGAAGGCGTCGAAAACGCGTTCGATTTCCCGGGCTTCGTACCGGCCTACATCCGTCCGCTGTTTTGCCGTGGCATCGGCCCGTTCCGCTGGGCGGCACTGTCGGGTGATCCGCAAGACATCTACAAAACCGACGCCAAGGTCAAAGAGCTGATCCCGGATGACGCGCACCTGCACAACTGGCTGGACATGGCCCGCGAGCGCATCAGCTTCCAGGGTCTGCCGGCACGTATCTGCTGGGTCGGCCTGGGCCTGCGCGCCAAGCTCGGTCTGGCCTTCAACGAAATGGTCCGCAGCGGCGAGTTGTCGGCGCCAATCGTGATCGGTCGCGACCACCTTGACTCCGGCTCGGTCGCTAGCCCGAACCGTGAAACCGAATCGATGCAGGACGGTTCCGACGCCGTGTCCGACTGGCCATTGCTCAACGCATTGCTCAACACTGCGAGCGGGGCGACCTGGGTTTCCCTGCACCACGGCGGCGGCGTCGGCATGGGCTTCTCGCAGCACTCGGGCATGGTGATTGTCTGCGACGGTACTGACGAAGCGGCCGAGCGCATCGCGCGCGTGCTGCACAACGACCCGGCCACCGGCGTCATGCGTCACGCCGATGCCGGTTACCAGATCGCCATCGACTGCGCCAAAGAACAGGGCCTGAACCTGCCGATGATTACCGGCAAATAAATGCAAAACCCCTGTAGGAGCTGCCGCAGGCTGCGATCTTTTGATGTTGGTTTTTCAAGATCAAAAGATCGCAGCCTGCGGCAGCTCCTACAGAGAATCTAACAATCCACAGAGGTTGAATCATGGCTGTCAACACCGATCGTGCAGGCAACAAACCGTTGATCGAAAGGCGTTCGATCGACTACATCCCGGAAGCGGAAAGACACGGTCGTCTGTTTAGCCAGTTCACCCTGTGGATGGGCGCCAACCTGCAAATCACCGCGATTGTCACCGGGGCCTTGGCCGTGGTGCTCGGCGGTGATGTGTTCTGGTCGTTGATCGGTCTGTTGATCGGTCAATTGCTGGGCGGTGGAGTGATGGCGCTGCATGCCGCGCAAGGCCCGAAGCTGGGCCTGCCACAGATGATCTCCAGCCGCGTGCAGTTTGGCGTTTACGGCGCGGCGATCCCGATCGTGCTGGTGTGCCTGATGTACCTGGGTTTCACCGCGACGGGCACTGTGCTTTCCGGCCAGGCGCTGGGGCAGTTGTTTAACGTCAGCGACAGTGTCGGCATCCTGATTTTTGCCAGCGTCATCGTGCTGGTGACGGTGCTCGGTTATCGGGTGATCCACTGGATCGGCCGTGTTGCCAGCGTCATTGGCGTGATCGCTTTCGTGTTCCTGTTCTGGCGTTTGATGAGCCAGACCGATGTCGGCGCACTTCTGCAAATCCGTCACTTCAGCTGGAGCAGCTTCCTCCTCGCGGTGTCGCTCGCGGCCTCCTGGCAGATCGCATTCGGCCCGTACGTGGCTGACTATTCCCGTTACCTGCCGAGCAATACCTCGGCGGTCAAAACATTCTTCGCCGCCGGTGCCGGCTCTGTGGTTGGCGCACAAGTGGCGATGATCCTCGGCGTGTTCGCCGCGGCTTCCTCCAACGGTCAGTTCGCCGGTCATGAAGTCGCCTACATCGTCGGTCTGGGCGGCACCGGTGCCACCGCGGCGCTGCTGTACTTCAGCATCGCGTTCGGCAAGGTGACCATCTCGACGCTGAACTCCTACGGCAGCTTCATGTGCATCGCGACCATCATCAGTGGTTTCAAAGGCCATCTGACGGTGACCCGGATGCAGCGGCTGGTGTTTGTGCTGGTGATCGTCGGCGCCGCTACTCTGATCGCGCTGCTCGGTCAGCACTCGTTCCTCGGTGCGTTCAAGTCTTTCATCCTGTTCCTGCTCGCCTTCTTCACCCCGTGGAGCGCGATCAACCTGGTCGACTACTACTGCATCACCCGTGAGCGCTACGACGTGCCGGCGCTGGCCGACCCGAATGGCCGCTACGGTCGCTGGAACCTGCTCGGCATCAGCGTCTATGTGTTCGGTGTGCTGGTGCAGTTGCCGTTCATCTCCACCAAGTTCTATACCGGTCCGCTGGTGGCCGCCCTCGGTGACGTCGATATCTCCTGGATCATCGGCCTGGTGCTGCCGGCCGTCGTCTACTACGTGTGCGCAAAAAAATGGCACAGCGCAGTGCCCGATCAACTGATTCTGCCGGTCGAGCAGAACAGCGTTGTACAACCTAAAACAAGCGGGGCCGGTCGCGCTGCGGCGCAGGCCTGATTTGGACGTGGACAGGGCTGGATGCCTCTTGACTGCCGTAAGCCAATTCATGATTAGGAGCGTCACAACAATGAAATCGAACAAGACCCTGCTGACCACATTGCTGTCCATGGGCCTGCTGGCCAGTGCCGGTGCGTCCCAAGCCGCGGGCTGGTGCGAATCGGGCAAACCGGTGAAGTTCGCCGGGCTGAACTGGGAAAGCGGCATGCTGCTGACCGACGTCCTGCAAGTGGTGCTGGAGAAAGGTTACGACTGCAAGACCGACAGCCTCCCGGGCAACTCCATCACCATGGAAAACGCCCTGAGCAGCAACGATATTCAAGTGTTCGCCGAAGAATGGGTCGGCCGCAGCGAGGTCTGGAACAAGGCCGAGAAGGCCGGCAAGGTCGTCGGTGTCGGCGCTCCGGTAGTGGGCGCGGTGGAAGGCTGGTACGTGCCGCGTTACGTGATCGAAGGCGACGCCAAGCGCAAGCTTGAGCCGAAAGCTTCAGACCTGAAAAACATCGCTGACCTGGGCAAATACGCCGCCGTGTTCAAGGACGCTGAAGAGCCGTCCAAGGGCCGTTTCTACAACTGCCCGGCCGGCTGGACCTGCGAACTCGACAACAGCGAAATGCTGAAAAGCTACGGCCTAGAAAGCAGCTACACCAACTTCCGCCCGGGCACCGGTCCTGCGCTGGATGCAGCAGTGCTGTCGAGCTACAAGCGTGGCGAGCCGATCCTGTTTTACTACTGGTCGCCAACCCCGCTGATGGGCCAGGTGGATCTGGTCAAACTGGAAGAAAAACCGGGCGTCGACAAGACCGTGAGCATCAAGGTCGGCCTGTCGAAAACCTTCCACGACGAGGCCCCGGAACTGGTCGCCGTGCTGGAAAAGGTCAACCTGCCGATCGACCTGCTGAACCAGAACCTGGGCCGTATGGCCAAGGAGCGTATCGAGTCGCCGAAACTGGCGAAAATCTTCCTCAAGGAACATCCTGAGGTCTGGCATGCGTGGGTGAGTGCAGACGCAGCCAAGAAAATCGACGCGGCGCTGTAGGTCGATACCTCCCGGTCAACCGTGAGGCTGGCCGGGGGATATGCCGTAAACGCTTGATTGAGATTTCTGATTGAGAGCCGCTTATGTTTCCCGAAAGCTTTACCTTTTCCATCGCCGACTGGGTCAACGGTTGGGTCGATTCGCTGGTCACCAACTACGGTGATGTGTTCCGCCACATCTCCGACACACTGCTCTGGGCCATCGTCAACCTCGAAGGCTTGCTGCGCGCAGCGCCGTGGTGGTTGATGCTGGCGATCGTTGGTGTGGTCGCTTGGCATGCCACGCGTAAAGTCGTGACCACAGCAGTCATCGTCGGTCTGCTGTTCCTCGTCGGCGCCGTTGGCTTGTGGGACAAGCTCATGCAGACCCTGGCGTTGATGATGGTCGCGACGATCATTTCGGTGCTGATCGGCATTCCGCTGGGGATTCTTTCGGCGCGCAGCAATCGCTTGCGTTCGGTGCTGATGCCGCTGCTCGACATCATGCAAACCATGCCGAGTTTCGTGTACCTGATCCCGGTGCTGATGCTGTTCGGTCTGGGCAAGGTCCCGGCGATTTTCGCCACGGTGATCTACGCCGCACCGCCGCTGATTCGCCTGACTGATCTGGGCATTCGCCAGGTCGACGGCGAAGTGATGGAAGCGATCAACGCCTTCGGTGCCAACCGCTGGCAGCAGCTGTTCGGCGTGCAACTGCCGCTGGCGCTGCCAAGCATCATGGCCGGGATCAACCAGACCACCATGATGGCCCTGTCGATGGTGGTGATCGCCTCGATGATCGGTGCCCGTGGCCTGGGTGAAGATGTGCTGGTGGGGATTCAGACCCTCAACGTCGGACGCGGCCTCGAAGCCGGTCTGGCGATCGTGATTCTCGCAGTGGTCATCGACCGCATTACTCAGGCGTACGGTCGGCCACGGCATGAGGTGAGCAAATGAGCAACGCAACCGTGAGCAAGATCGAAGTCAAAAACGTCTTCAAGATTTTCGGCAACCGCGCCAAGGATGCGCTGGCCATGGTCGGCCAGGGCAAGACCAAGGATCAGGTGCTGAGTGAAACCGGTTGCGTGGTCGGCGTTAACGACCTGTCGCTGAGCATCGGCACTGGCGAGATCTTTGTGATCATGGGCCTGTCCGGTTCCGGAAAATCGACACTGGTGCGCCACTTCAACCGGTTGATCGACCCGACCAGCGGCGCGATCCTCGTCGATGGCGTCGACATCCTGCAATACGACATGGATGCCCTGCGCGAATTTCGTCGACACAAGATCAGCATGGTGTTCCAGAGCTTCGGCCTGCTGCCGCACAAGACCGTGCTCGATAACGTCGCCTACGGCCTGAAAGTGCGTGGCGAGAGCAAGCAAATGTGCTCGGAACGCGCGCTGCACTGGATCAACACGGTCGGCCTCAAAGGCTACGAAAACAAATACCCGCACCAGCTCTCCGGCGGCATGCGCCAGCGTGTCGGCCTGGCCCGCGCCTTGGCGGCGGACACCGACATCATCCTCATGGACGAAGCGTTCAGTGCGCTGGATCCGCTGATCCGCGCCGAGATGCAGGACCAGTTGCTGGAGCTGCAAAAGACCCTGCACAAGACCATCGTCTTCATCACCCATGACCTCGACGAGGCGGTGCGTATCGGCAACCGCATTGCGATTCTCAAGGATGGTCGCCTGATTCAGGTCGGTACGCCGCGCGAGATTCTGCATTCGCCGGCGGATGAGTATGTTGACCGGTTCGTGCAGCGGCGGGCGGCAGTGGTTTGATCTGAATTATGCAGTGCACTGACTGGCCCTATCGCTGGCAAGCCAGCTCCCACAGGGGTTGTGTGAACAATGAGGGCTCGCAGGCCCAGTTCCTACAGAGATTGTGTGAACACTGGAGATCCTGTGGGAGCTGGCTTGCCAGCGATGAGGCCGGTAAAGCTGCATCAATATTACGGTTGAGGTTTTAGATGTCTCAGGCTGAAAAAATCGTTATCACCGGCGCCCCTCTGCGCTGGCAGGACTTGGTCGCCGTTGCCCGTCATGGCGCGCTTCTGGAGCTGTCCAGCGACACCTGGGCGCGCATCGAAAACGCCCAAGGCATCGTCCAGCGCATCGTCGCCAGCGGCGAGCGCGCCTATGGCGTCAATACCGGCCTGGGCGGTTTGTCCAACGTCTCGCTGCAGGACGAACAACTCAGCCAGCTCTCGCGCAACACCTTGCTCAGCCACGCCTGTGGCGTCGGCCCGGTGCTTGCCGACGAACAGACTCGCGCGATCATCTGCGCCGCCATTCACAACTACAGCCACGGAAAATCCGGTCTGCATCGCCGGGTCGTCGAAGCCCTGCTGGCGCTGCTCAATCGCGGCATCACCCCGCAAGTGCCGTCGCAAGGTTCGGTGGGCTACCTGACGCATATGGCGCACATCGGCATCGCGTTGCTCGGCGTCGGCAATGTCAGCTATCGCGGGCAGATCATTTCGGCGCAACAAGCGCTGGCCGAAGAGGGGTTACAACCGGTTCAGCTCGGCGCAAAAGACGGTTTGTGCCTGGTCAACGGCACGCCGTGCATGACCGGCCTCAGCTGTCTGGCGATTGCCGACGCGACGCGTCTGGTGCAATGGGCCGACGTCATCGGCGCGATGAGTTTTGAAGCCCAGCGCGGCCAGATCGATGCGTTCGACGCTGAAATCATCGCGCTGAAACCGCATCCGGGCATGCAGCAGGTTGGCGTCAATCTGCGCGCCTTGCTCGATGGCAGCGAAGTGATTGCGTCGAGCAAAGGCATTCGCACTCAGGATGCGCTGAGCATCCGTTCGATCCCGCAAGTTCACGGCGCCGCGCGCGATCAGCTCGATCATGCAATCAAGCAGGTCGAGGCCGAACTCAACGGCTGCACTGATAACCCATTGTTGCTAGGCACGCCGGACAACTTCCGGGTGATGTCGCAAGCCAACCCGCACGGCCAATCGGTAGCTATGGCGGCGGATTTGCTGGCGATTGCCATGGCCGAAATCGGCTCGATTGCCGAACGTCGTCTGGATCGTCTGGTGAATCCGCACGTCAGCGGTCTGCCGGCATTTCTGGTGGCCAATCCGGGGGTGAACTCCGGGATGATGATCGTCCAGTACGTCGCTGCGTCACTGTGTGCGGAAAACCGCCAATTGGCGCAACCGGCGGTGCTCGACAACTACATCACTTCGGGCCTGCAGGAAGACCATTTGAGCATGGGCACCAACGCTGCGCTCAAGCTGCATCGTGCGCTGGAAAACTGCACGCAGATTCTCGCCATCGAATATCTGCTGGCGGCGCAGGCCTTTGAATTTCTCAAGGAACAGCGCTTCGGCGCGGGCACTGACCGCGCGTGGCGACTGCTGCGCGAAACGGTCCCGGCCTACGATCAGGATCGCTGGCTGGCGCCGGATATCGCCGCCGCCGCGAGCGTGTTGAAAGCCCCGAATGTGCTGGGCAACGTTTTACCGAATTTGCACTGAAAAATACCCACGCCAGCGTGCCAAGGCGCGACTCCCCAAAAGGCGAGACGCGACGGACAACGGACATCTCCGGAGCGTCTGGCGAGTTAATAACAAACTCTCAAAAGGAGCACAAAATGACTGCGCTGAACCTGATTCCCGGCCAACTGAGCCTGGCCCAACTGCGTGACGTCTACCAGAACCCGGTCAAGCTGACGCTCGACAACAGCGCCTCGGCGCAGATCGAAGCCAGCGTCGCTTGCGTCGAGCAGATCCTCGCCGAGAACCGCACCGCCTACGGCATCAACACCGGTTTCGGCCTGCTGGCCTCGACGCGCATCGCCAGCGAGGACCTGGAAAACCTCCAGCGTTCGCTGGTGCTGTCCCATGCCGCCGGTGTTGGCCAGCCGATCAGTGATGAGCTGGTGCGACTGATCATGGTGCTTAAGGTCAACAGCCTCAGCCGTGGTTTCTCCGGTATTCGCCGCGTGGTGATCGATGCGCTGATCGCGCTGATCAATGCCGAGGTTTATCCGCATATTCCGCTGAAAGGTTCGGTGGGCGCTTCGGGCGATCTGGCACCGTTGGCGCACATGTCTCTAGTGCTGCTGGGCGAGGGCAAGGCGCGCTACAGGGGCGAGTGGATGGAAGCCACCGAAGCGCTGAAAGTGGCTGGCCTGACGCCGCTGACGCTGGCGGCGAAAGAAGGTCTGGCGCTGCTTAACGGTACTCAGGTTTCCACGGCGTTCGCGCTGCGTGGTCTGTTTGAAGGTGAAGATTTGTTCGCGGGCGCGCTGGCGCTGGGTGGTTTGACGGTTGAAGCGGTATTGGGTTCGCGTTCGCCGTTCGACGTGCGTATCCATGCGGCTCGTGGCCAGAAAGGTCAGATCGATGCTGCCGCTGCGTACCGTGATCTGCTCGGCGATCGCAGCGAAGTCTCCGACTCGCACCAGAACTGCGAGAAGGTGCAGGATCCGTACTCGCTGCGCTGCCAGCCACAAGTCATGGGCGCCTGTCTGACGCAGTTCCGTCAGGCCGCTGAAGTACTGGCGGTCGAAGCCAACGCCGTATCGGATAACCCGCTGGTCTTCGCCGCTGAAGGCGATGTGATTTCCGGTGGTAACTTCCACGCCGAACCGGTGGCCATGGCCTCTGACAACATGGCCCTGGCTATCGCCGAAATCGGCTCGCTGAGCGAACGCCGCATCTCGCTGATGATGGACAAGCACATGTCGCAGCTGCCGCCGTTCCTCGTCGCCAATGGCGGCGTGAATTCCGGTTTCATGATCGCTCAGGTGACAGCAGCGGCGCTGGCCAGCGAGAACAAGGCCTTGTCGCATCCGCATTCGGTGGACAGTCTGCCGACCTCGGCTAACCAGGAAGACCACGTATCGATGGCCCCGGCGGCTGGCAAGCGGCTGTGGGAAATGGCTGAAAACACCCGCGGGATTCTCGCGGTGGAATGGCTCGCGGCGGTGCAAGGACTGGACCTGCGTAACGGTCTGAAGACCTCGGCGAAGCTGGAGCAGGCCCGGGCGATTCTGCGTAAGGAAGTGCCGTTCTATGAGAAAGATCGGTTCTTTGCGCCGGATATCAATGCGGCGACTGAATTGTTGGCTTCGCGGTGCCTGACCGAGCTGATTCCGGCGAAACTTTTGCCTAGTTTGTAAGTGTTTTTTCAGGGAGAGCTTTGTTGTTACTGACATCGATCCCCCTCACCCCAGCCCTCTCCCCCAAGGGGGGAGAGGGGGAAGGGAGCCGATCTTCGTGGTTTTCAAAGCCTGAGTTCGGCTCAAGATTTCCAGGTCGATGTACCTCGACAGAGCAACCCGGTCAGTCCTGCTTCTTCCTGGCAAGAGCAGGGAGCCGATCTTCATGGTTTTCAGAACCTGAGTTCGGCTCAAGACTTTCAGGTCGGTGTACTTCGACAGAACAACCCGGTCAGTCCCCTCTCCCTCCGGGAGAGGGCTAGGGTGAGGGGCTTTTCAGAGGCTACCCACCAAACCAAACACAACGGAGGCCAACAGTGAAAACCCTCTGGCAACACTGCCACGTCGCAACCATGGCGCAGGGCGTCTACTCGATCATCGAGGATGCGGCCATCGTGACGTCCGGTGCGCTCATCGAGTGGATCGGCCCGCGTAATCAACTGCCATCCGGCGAATACCCGGCGGTCAATGACCTGCAAGGCGCGTGGGTCACGCCCGGCCTGATCGACTGCCACACCCACACGGTGTTCGGCGGCAACCGCAGCGGCGAATTCGAAAAGCGCCTGCAAGGCGTCAGCTACGCCGAGATCGCAGCCTCCGGCGGAGGCATCGCCAGCACCGTGCGCGCGACTCGCGAGGCCACTGAAGACGAGCTGTTCGCCAGCGCCGCCAAGCGCCTGAAAAGCCTTATGCGTGACGGCGTGACCACGGTTGAAATGAAGTCCGGTTACGGCCTCGATCTGGTCAACGAACGCAAAATCCTTCGTGTCATCCGTCGCCTGGAAAAAGAGCTGCCGATCAGCGTACGCAGCACCTGCCTGGCCGCCCACGCGTTGCCACCGGAATACAAAGATCGTGCCGACGACTACATCGATCTGATCTGCAGCGAGATGCTGCCCGCTCTGGCTGCCGAAGGACTGGTCGATGCCGTGGATGCGTTCTGCGAATACCTGGCGTTCTCGCCAGAGCAAGTCGAGCGCGTGTTCATCGCCGCGCAAAAACTCGGTCTGCCGGTGAAACTGCACGCCGAACAATTGTCGTCGCTGCATGGCTCCAGCCTCGCCGCGCGTTACAAGGCGTTGTCCGCCGATCACCTGGAATTCATGGACGAAGCCGACGCCATCGCCATGGCCGAGTCCGACACCGTCGCGGTGCTGCTGCCGGGCGCGTTCTACTTCCTGCGTGAAACCCAATTGCCGCCAATGGACGCCCTGCGCAAGCACAAGGTGAAAATCGCCATCGCCAGCGACCTCAACCCCGGCACTTCGCCCGCGCTATCGTTGCGGCTGATGCTGAACATGGCCTGCACCTGCTTCCGCATGACTCCGGAGGAAGCCCTGGCCGGTGCGACGATTCATGCCGCGCAAGCGCTGGGCATGGCCGACACCCACGGTTCGCTGGAAGTCGGCAAGGTCGCGGATTTTGTTGCCTGGCACATTGATCGTCCGGCGGATCTGGCCTATTGGCTCGGCGGTGATCTGGACAAACGCGTCGTGCGTCACGGCGTCGAATCAAATCTGTAGGAGGGCGGTTGTGGATAAGGTTCTGAACTTCAAACAAGGACGCGTGCCGCTGCTGATCAGCATGCCTCACGCCGGTGTGCGCCTGACCCCAGCGGTGGAAGCCGGGTTGATCGCCGATGCGAAAAGCCTGCCGGACACTGACTGGCATATCCCGCAGCTTTACGATTTTGCTGAACAACTCGGCGCCAGTACGTTGGCTGCCGAGTACTCGCGATTCGTCATCGATTTGAACCGGCCGTCCGACGACAAACCGTTGTATGCGGGCGCTACCACCGGGCTCTACCCGGCGACGCTGTTCGACGGCATTCCGTTGTTCCGCGAAGGCCACGAGCCGTCGAAAGAAGAACGCGCGACTTATCTGGAGCAGATCTGGACGCCGTATCACCGTACGCTTCAGGAAGAGCTGGCACGGCTGAAGGCCGAATTCGGTTACGCGCTGCTGTTCGACGCGCACTCGATCCGCTCAATCATCCCGCACCTGTTCGACGGCAAACTACCGGACTTCAACCTCGGCACCTTCAATGGCGCCAGTTGTGATCCGCAATTGGCCGCGCAACTGGAAGCGATCTGCGCTGGTCATAGCAACTACAGTCATGTTCTGAACGGACGCTTCAAGGGCGGCCACATCACCCGTCATTACGGCAACCCGGCCGAGAACATCCACGCGGTGCAACTGGAGTTGTGCCAGAGCACCTACATGGAAGAGTTCGAACCGTTCCGCTATCGCCCTGACCTCGCCGAGCCAACGCGGGTGGCACTAAAGGAATTGCTGCAAGGCTATCTGGCCTGGGGCGAAAAACACTACCGCGGCTGACTCACCCCTGTAGGAGCTGCCGAAAGCTGCGATCTTGATCGTTCCCACGCAGAGCGTGGGAACGATCAGGCCCCGGAGCATGCTCATTGACGTAAATCGGGTTTATGATGCCCAACGGCAGAATAATAGAAGTCCCCCCAGGGATGACCTCGACCCCTTACGGAGCGCGCAATGCAGACTTTGTTTCCGCAGATCAAACCTCACGCCCGGCACGATCTGGCTGTCGATGACACCCATACGCTGTACGTCGACGAAAGCGGTTCACCGGAGGGTTTGCCGGTTGTGTTCATTCATGGCGGCCCCGGCGCCGGTTGCGACGCGCAGAGCCGTCGCTATTTCGATCCGAACCTGTATCGCATTGTAACCTTCGACCAGCGCGGTTGCGGGCGTTCCACGCCGCACGCCAGCCTGGAAAACAACACCACCTGGGATCTGGTTGCCGACCTTGAGCGCATCCGCAAACACCTGGGCATCGACAAATGGGTGCTGTTCGGCGGCTCGTGGGGTTCGACCCTGGCGCTGGCCTATGCGCAAACCCACCCTGAGCGTGTTCACGGTCTGATCCTGCGTGGGATCTTTCTCTGCCGTCCGCAGGAAATCGAGTGGTTCTATCAGGCCGGTGCCAGTCGTCTGTTCCCCGATTATTGGCAGGATTACATTGCGCCAATCCCGCTGGACGAGCGCGACGATCTGCTTAGCGCATTCCACAAGCGCCTGACCGGCAACGACCAGATCGCCCAGATGCACGCGGCCAAGGCTTGGTCGACGTGGGAAGGGCGCACCGCGACCCTGCGGCCGAACCCGCTGGTGGTCGATCGCTTCTCCGAGCCGCAGCGCGCGCTGTCGATTGCGCGGATCGAATGCCATTACTTCACCAACAACGCCTTCCTTGAGCCGAACCAGCTGATTCGCGACATGGGCAAGATCGCCCATCTGCCCGGCGTGATCATTCACGGTCGCTATGACGTGATCTGCCCGCTCGACAACGCCTGGGAACTGCATCAAGCCTGGCCGAACAGCGAACTGCAGGTGATCCGTGATGCCGGCCACGCCGCATCCGAACCGGGCATCACCGATGCACTGGTGCGCGCCGCGGGCAATATGGCTCGGCGCCTGCTCGACCTGCCGCCCGAAGAAGCATGAAGGGGCTTCTACAGCGGGTACGCGGTGCGCGGGTTGAAGTCGCGGGTGAGGTAGTCGGGGCGGTCGATCACGGTTTGCTGGTGCTGGTGGCGGTCGAACCCGACGACACGCGTACCAGCGCCGACAAACTTCTGCATAAGCTGCTTAACTATCGGGTATTCAGTGATGCGGAGGGCAAGATGAACTTGTCCCTCGCCGATGTCGGTGGCGGGTTGCTGCTGGTCTCGCAGTTCACCCTTGCGGCCGACACCAAAAGCGGGTTGCGCCCGAGCTTTTCGACAGCCGCGCCACCGGCGTTGGGCGAGGAATTGTTCGACTATCTATTAAGCAGTGCGAAACAGGTGCATGGCACTGTGGCATCAGGTAGATTCGGCGCCGATATGCAGGTGCATTTGGTCAACGATGGCCCGGTTACCTTTTTGTTACAGACCTGAAAGCGCTTGAAACACCTTTTTGGGAAATTTCGACCGTTTTTAGGGTGTTTTCGCGATAAATACTTTGTTACCCCTGATGCGTTGTCATGCGGGCTACTAGATAATCGCGCGCACTGGGATCAGCGTTCGCTGATCCATTTTCACTTAGGTAGAGACTTGTCCGGATCCGATTGGGGAATCATTTTGCCCCAGCGGAGTCGGAACAATGCTCGCCAACCTGGCATATAGATAGCTGGCCGTTGGTTTTTTGATCTGTTTTCGGCGAGGGTTGCTCGTGATTGTTAGTCCCTGTAATGCAGCAAAAATGTCTGCCAAACGCATGCGAAGTGCCCTGGTAGCGGGTTCGGCGCTCCTGTGCCTGCTCAGCGCCGGCCAGCTTTGGGCGTTCAATCTTGACGATGTATCGGCGAAGGCGAAAGAACTGGCCGGGCAGAAGTTCGAAGCCCCGCGCAGCAATCTGCCGAACGAATTCCGCGACATGAAGTTCGCGGACTATCAGAAAATCCGCTTCCTCACCGAAAAGGCTGAGTGGGCTGATCAGAAAACCCCGTTCAAACTGTCCTTCTATCACCAGGGTATGCACTTCGATACACCGGTGAAAATCAACGAAATCACAGCGAACACCGTCGAAGAGATCAAATACGATCCGACGCGCTTCGATTTCGGCGACCTGAAATTCGATCCGAAAGCCACCGAACAACTGGGTTATGCCGGTTTCCGTGTGCTGTACCCGATCAACAAGGCCGACAAGCAAGACGAAATCATGACCATGCTCGGCGCGAGTTACTTCCGCGTTGTCGGCAAGGGCCACACCTACGGCCTCTCGGCGCGTGGTCTGGCGATTGATACCGCGCTGCCGTCGGGTGAGGAATTCCCGCGTTTCCGCGAGTTCTGGATTCAACAGCCGAAGCCGGGCGACAAGCATCTGGTGATCTTCGCCCTGCTGGATTCGCCGCGTGCCACCGGTGCCTACCGTCTGATCCTGCGTCCGGGCAGCGACACCATTGTCGACGTCAAAGCGCAGATGTTCCTGCGTGACAAGGTCGGCAAACTGGGCATCGCGCCACTGACCAGCATGTTCCTGTTCGGCGCCAACCAGCCGTCGAAAGTCCTCAACTACCGTCGTGAACTGCACGACTCCAGCGGTCTGTCGATCCATGCCGGTAACGGCGAGTGGATCTGGCGTCCACTGAACAACCCGAAACACCTGGCCGTGAGCAACTTCAGCATCGAGAACCCGCGTGGTTTCGGTCTGCTGCAACGTGGCCGCGACTTCAGCCACTACGAAGACCTCGACGACCGCTACGACAAGCGCCCAAGCGCCTGGATCGAGCCGAAGGGCGAGTGGGGCAAGGGCACCGTTGATCTGGTAGAAATTCCGACCGCCGACGAAACCAACGACAACATCGTTGCGTTCTGGAGCCCGGAAAAAATGCCGGAGCCGGGTCAGCCGCTGGAATTCGCCTACCGCATGCACTGGACCATGGACGAAGCGGCGATTCATGCGCCGGACAGCGCCTGGGTTTCGCAGACTCTGCGTTCGACCGGTGACGTCAAGCAATCGAACCTGATCCGTCAGCCGGATGGCAGCGTTGCCTACTTGGTCGACTTCGAAGGTCCATCGCTGGCCGCGCTGACCCCGGATGCCGACGTGCGCAGTCAGGTCAGTGTTGGTGACAACGCCGAGCTGGTTGAAAACAGCGTGCGCTACAACCCGGAAACCAAAGGCTGGCGCTTGACCCTGCGCATGAAGATCAAGGACGCGAGCAAGTCGACCGAGATGCGTGCCGCCCTGGTTCAGCCAGTCGTGACTGCTGATCTGGCGAAATCGGTGCCGGCGTCCAACTCGTCCGTTGCCAAGGCCGACAAGGTTGCCGCCAAGCAACAAGAGAAACTCGACAAGGAAGCCAAGGCCGCCGAGGCCAAACAGGCCGACGCCAAGCCAGCTGCAGATGCCAAGGACAAGGCCAACAAAGACGCCAAGCAGCCAGCGGCTGCGGACGCGGCCCCAGCCACACCGGAATCGGCACCGACTGAAGAAGTCCTGACCGAGACCTGGAGCTATCAGTTGCCTGCCGATGAGTAACTCTCAAGTACAGCCAGAGACTCTGTCCGAGTATCTGGCGCATCTGCCGATGACCGACGAGCAGCGCGCGGAACTCGCGGGCTGCCAGTCGTTCAGCGAGCTGCATGAACGCCTGTCGTCTTCAACGTTCGACGCTCCTGCCGAGGCCGCCCAGGCTTCGGTGGGCAAGCGCCTGACCCTGAGCACCGCCGAAGAACTTGAAGACGCGGAGATGCTGGTGCTCGACGCCAGCGGTCGCGTCAGCATGAAGGCGACGCCGCCGATCCGTCGGACCAAGGTCGTGCCGGAGCCGTGGCGCACCAATATTCTGGTGCGTGGCTGGCGCCGTATGACCGGTCGTACCAACCCGCCGCAGCCGCCGAAGGACGAAAACGTCTTGCCGGCCGCGCGCTGGCGCACCGTCGGCTCGATCCGCCGCTACATTCTGTTGCTGCTGATGCTCGGTCAGACCATCGTCGCCGGCTGGTACATGAAAGGCATCATGCCGTACCAGGGCTGGTCGTTCGTCGATCTGGAAGAAGTCCTGCATCAACCGCTGCTGCAAACCGCCACGCAAGTGCTGCCGTATGCGCTGCAAACCAGCATTCTGATTCTGTTCGGGATCCTGTTCTGCTGGGTGTCGGCTGGTTTCTGGACGGCGCTGATGGGCTTCCTCGAGTTGCTCACCGGTCACGATAAATACCGTATCTCCGGCAAAAGCGCCGGCAACGAGCCGATTGCCAAAGACGCGCGTACCGCGCTGGTGATGCCGATCTGCAACGAAGACGTGCCGCGTGTATTCGCCGGTTTGCGAGCAACGTTCGAATCGGTTGCTGCCACTGGTGATCTGGACCGCTTTGACTTCTTCGTGCTCAGCGACAGTAATGACACAGACATCTGCGTCGCCGAACAACAGGCCTGGCTGGATGTCTGCCGCGAAGCCAAAGGTTTCGGCAAGATCTTCTACCGTCGCCGTCGCCGTCGTGTGAAGCGCAAGAGCGGCAACCTCGACGACTTCTGCCGTCGTTGGGGCGGTGACTACAAGTACATGGTCGTGCTCGACGCCGACTCGGTGATGAGCGGTGAGTGCCTGACCAGTCTGGTGCGCTTGATGGAAGCCACGCCGGACGCCGGGATCATCCAGACCGCGCCGCGTGCGTCGGGCATGGACACTCTCTATGCGCGTATGCAGCAGTTTGCGACCCGCGTGTACGGCCCGCTGTTTACCGCCGGTCTGCACTTCTGGCAGTTGGGTGAATCCCACTACTGGGGTCACAACGCGATCATCCGCATGAAGCCGTTTATCGACCACTGCGCCTTGGCGCCGTTGCCGGGTAAAGGCGCGTTCTCGGGTGCGATTCTGTCCCACGACTTCGTTGAAGCCGCGTTGATGCGCCGTGCCGGTTGGGGCGTGTGGATTGCCTACGACTTGCCGGGCAGCTACGAAGAACTGCCGCCGAACCTGCTCGACGAACTCAAGCGTGACCGTCGCTGGTGCCACGGCAACCTGATGAACTTCCGTTTGTTCCTGGTCAAAGGCATGCACCCGGTGCACCGCGCGGTGTTCCTCACCGGCGTGATGTCGTACCTGTCGGCGCCGTTGTGGTTCTTCTTCCTGGTGCTGTCAACCGCGCTGCTGGCGGTGAACACGCTGATGGAGCCGCAGTACTTCCTCGAGCCGCGCCAGCTCTATCCGCTGTGGCCACAATGGCACCCGGACAAGGCGATCGCGCTGTTCTCGACGACCATCGTGCTGCTGTTCCTGCCGAAACTGTTGAGCATCATCCTGATCTGGGCCAAGGGCGCGAAAGAGTTCGGCGGCAAGTTCAAGGTGACCCTGTCGATGCTGCTGGAGATGCTGTTCTCCATGCTGCTGGCGCCAGTGCGGATGATTTTCCACACGCGTTTCGTCCTCGCCGCGTTCCTCGGCTGGGCCGCGACCTGGAACTCGCCGCAGCGTGACGACGACTCGACGCCATGGAGCGAGGCGGTCAAACGCCACGGTCCGCAGACCCTGCTGGGCTTCTGCTGGGCGCTGCTGGTGATCTGGCTGAACCCGAGCTTCCTCTGGTGGCTGGTGCCGATCGTCGGTTCGCTGATGCTGTCGATCCCGGTGTCGGTGATTTCCAGCCGCGTTGGTCTGGGCCTGAAGTCCCGTGACGAGAGCCTGTTCCTCATTCCTGAGGAATACAATCCGCCACAGGCGCTGCTGGCGACCGACCAGTACACCCACGAAAACCGTTACCACGCCCTCAACGACGGCTTTGTCCGCGCGGTGGTCGATCCGCAGCAGAACGCTTTGGCGTGTTCGCTGGCGACCTCGCGTCACGGTCAGGCCGAGCCGATCGAATGGCTGCGTCAGGAGCGTGTGCGTCACGCGATCAAGGTTGGCCCGGCCGGGCTGAATAATCATGATCGCTTGCAACTGCTGAGCGACCCTGTTGCCTTGGCGCGTTTGCATGAGCAGGTCTGGGCCGAAGGTCACGCTGAGTGGCTGGATGCATGGCGGGCTTCGGTGAAAGCCGATCCCCATGCGCCGTTGCTGCCGCTGCGACCGGTGAGTATGCAGGCGCAACCGGCCTGATGAGAAAACCCCGCTGATTCAGCGGGGTTTTTTTATGGCGCCGAAAAGCCCCTCACCCTAGCCCTCTCCCCGAGGGAGAGGGGACCGACCGAGTTGGATGTTCGAGTTACACCGACCTGAGATATCGAGTCGAACTCAAGTGTTGAATATTCCCCGATCTGCTCCCTTTCCCCCTCGCCCCCTCGCCCCCTTGGGGGAGAGGGTTGGGGTGAGGGGGTAGCTCTTGATTGTTAAACAAATCGTCCATTAAACCTTGTGCAAAAAAACGAGTGCGTTAGCATCCGTCCCCGAATTGGCGCACCCGGGCTTTTTTGCCTGTCTCTGTTGGTTTTCGCGCCGCACACGCAATGGTTTTGGGGACTTGAAGATGAAGAAGTATCTGTCGATGCTGCTGGTCGGCGTCACGGCACTGGTTGCAGTCAATGCGGCGCAGGCCGGCGCAATCGATGACGCGGTCAAGCGCGGCACGTTGAAAGTCGGTATGGATCCGACCTACATGCCGTTCGAAATGACTAACAAGCGCGGCGAAATCATCGGTTTCGAAGTCGACATCCTCAAAGCCATGTCCAAGGCCATGGGCGTCAAACTGGAGCTGGTTTCGACCGGTTACGACGGCATCATCCCGGCGCTGATGACCGACAAGTTCGACATGATCGGCAGCGGCATGACCTTGACTCAGGAGCGCAACCTGCGCCTGAATTTCAGCGAACCGTTCATCGTGGTCGGCCAGACCCTGCTGATCCGCAAGGAGCTGGAAGGCACTATCAAGTCGTACAAAGACCTGAACACCGCCGACTACCGCATCACCTCCAAGCTCGGCACCACCGGCGAAATGGTCGCCAAGAAGCTCATCTCCAAGGCCAAGTACCACGGCTACGACAATGAGCAGGAAGCGGTGCTCGACGTGGTCAACGGCAAGGCTGATGCCTTCATCTATGACGCGCCGTACAACGTCGTCGCGGTGACCAAGGTTGGTGCCGGCAAACTGGTGTTCCTCGACAAGCCGTTCACCTACGAGCCTTTGGCCTTCGGTCTGAAGAAGGGTGACTACGACAGTCTCAACTTCATCAACAACTTCCTGCACCAGATCCACGAAGACGGCACCTACGATCGCATCCATGACAAGTGGTTCAAGAGCACCGAGTGGCTCAAGGACATGGAATAACGCGCATCCGCTGATCGTTTCCACGTCGAGGCGTCGAACCGTCCGCGTGGGAACGCATCCTGTGACGCTCCGCGTCACGAACAGGCAGGGACGCAGAGCGTCCCGAGCGGCATTCCCACGCAGAGCGTGGGAACGATCATCCGAGAACCTGCAATGAAACAGAAAAAAGCCCAATGGCCCTGGCACGTACTCACCGTGCTGGTGCTGGTCGGCCTGGCGGGCGCGTTGTATTACGCGACGTCGCTGATGTCCTACGAATGGCGCTGGAACCGCGTGCCGCAGTACTTCGCCTATCAGGCCGAAGAAACCCAGCGTGCCACTGACATTTCCACCGTCACCGAACTCGTGCGCAAGGGCAGCAGCGCGCAAGTCACCCTGCGCAATGACGCCGGTGACAAGCAGCACCTGACCGTCGACGAGAACAGCCTGCAATTCGCTCAGGGCGACGATGTGGCCGAAGGCGACGTCGTGGGCGTGACCCGGCATTGGGCGGCAGGACCGCTGCTGTGGGGGTTGTGGACGACACTTTGGCTGTCGGTGGTCTCCGGCATTCTCGGTTTGCTGATCGGTCTGGTCACCGGCCTCTGCCGTCTGTCGAGCAACCCGACCCTGCGCGACCTCTCGACCATTTACGTCGAACTGGTGCGCGGTACGCCGCTGCTGGTGCAGATTTTCATTTTCTATTTCTTCATCGGCACGGTGATGAACCTGTCCCGCGAATTCGCCGGGATCGCCGCGCTGTCGCTGTTCACTGGCGCCTACGTGGCCGAGATCATCCGTTCCGGCGTGCAATCGATTGCCCGTGGCCAGAACGAAGCGGCGCGTTCGCTCGGTCTGAGTGCCGGTCAATCGATGCGTCACGTGGTGCTGCCGCAAGCATTCAAACGCGTGCTGCCGCCGCTGGCCGGGCAGTTCATCAGTCTGGTCAAGGACACCTCGCTGGTGTCGGTGATTGCCATCACCGAGCTGCTGAAAAGCGGCCGTGAAGTCATCACCACCTCGTTCTCGCCGTTCGAGATTCTGTTCTGCGTCGCCGGTCTGTACCTGTTGATCAACCTGCCGCTGTCGAAAATCGCCAGCCGGCTTGAGCGGAGGCTCGCGCAAAGTGATTGAAGTCCGCGATCTGGTAAAAGTCTTCGACACCCGTGGCCAGGTGGTGCGCGCGGTGGATAACGTCAGCACCACAGTCGCCAAGGGCGAAGTGCTGGTAGTGATCGGCCCGTCGGGTTCCGGCAAGTCGACCTTCCTGCGTTGCCTCAATGGCCTGGAAGAGTTCGATTCCGGTTCGGTAAGCATCGACGGCCTGCAACTGGCCGACCCGAAAACCGACGTCAACGCCTACCGCCGCGAAGTCGGCATGGTCTTCCAGCATTTCAACCTGTTCCCGCACATGACCGTGCTGGAAAACCTCTGTCTGGCGCAGAAAGTCGTGCGCAAGCGCGGCAAGAAAGAGCGCGAAGCCAAGGCTATGGAGTTGCTGAAAAAGGTCGGGATTGCACAGAAGGCCAACGAGTTTCCGTCACGCCTGTCCGGCGGTCAGCAACAGCGCGTGGCGATTGCCCGGGCGCTGGCGATGGAACCGAAGGTGATGTTGTTTGACGAGCCGACTTCGGCGCTTGACCCGGAAATGGTCGGTGAGGTGCTGGACGTGATGAAAAACCTGGCCGTGGAAGGCATGACCATGGTCTGCGTGACCCACGAAATGGGTTTTGCCCGGGAAGTGGCGGATCGGGTGTTGTTCTTCGATCACGGCAAGCTGTTGGAAGATGCCGCGCCTGCCGAATTCTTTGATACACCGAAGGATCCGCGTGCGCAGGCCTTCCTGCGTCAGGTTCTGTAACTGCGGCGTTCTCTCGGCCGCCATCGCTGGCAAGCCAGCTCCCACAGGGTTTGTAGTCGATCACAAAGTTTGTGTTCAACCCATTCACTGTGGGAGCTGGCTTGCCAGCGATAGCATCACCTCGGTTCAGAGCGAACCGAGCTGGATGAATCACCTCAAACCTTGAAGCGCCCCACCAGCATCTGCAAGTGAGTACCCAGGCGCGCCAGCTCAACGCTGGACGCCGCGGTCTCTTCACTCGCCGCCGACGTCTGATCCGACACATCCCGCACATTCAGCACGCTACGGTTGATCTCTTCCGCCACCGCGCTCTGCTGCTCGGCCGCTGCCGCAATCTGCTGGTTCATCGCCTGAATCGCCGAAACCGTGCGGGTGATGCTTTCCAGCGACCCGCCCGCGCGACGGGTCAGCTCAACGCTGCTGTCGGTCAGGGTACGGCTGTTGTCCATGATCGTTGCCACTTGTTGGGTGCCGTTCTGCAGGCCGACGATCAGCTCTTCGATTTCCTCGGTGGACTTCTGCGTGCGCTGCGCGAGGCTGCGCACTTCATCGGCCACCACGGCAAACCCACGCCCGGCTTCACCGGCACGCGCCGCCTCGATGGCCGCGTTGAGGGCCAGCAGGTTGGTTTGCTGCGCCACCGACTTGATCACGTCGAGGACGCTGCCGATCTTGTCGCTTTCGCGCTTGAGTTCGCCCATGGCTTCGGTGGAATGACCAACCTCAACCGCCAGACGCTCGATCTGCGCGATCGCTTCGCCGACGACCTTGTCCCCTTCGCGGGCCTGCTGGTCAGCAGCCACGGCGGCTTCGGAGGCTTCCTCGGCGTTACGCGCGACTTCCTGCACGGTGGCGGCCATTTCATTCATGGCGGTGGCGACCTGATCGGTCTCGATTTTCTGATTATTGACCCCGGCGCTGGTTTGCTCGGTCACCGCTGAGAGTTCTTCGGCAGCGCTGGCAATCTGAGTGACGCCATCGCTGATGCCGCCCACCAGTTCACGCAGGCCTTGGGTCATGCTCTGCATCGAGCGTTGCAGTTGGCCCAGTTCATCGCGGCGCAGGGACACCAGATTGTGGGTGAGGTCACCGGCAGCGACGCGCTCGGCGACTTTCAGAGTCTGGTTCAGCGGGATGATGATCTGGCGAGTGATCGCCCAGGCGGCCAGCAAGCCGAACGCTACGGCCAGCAGGGTGGCGATGATCAGCATGTTTTTGGCGTGCGCGGCATCGGTGTCGCGCACTACGGTTTGCGATTCAGTGAGCTTCTTGCTGACGTCGATGAGGATGTCGCCCTGAGTCGACATGCGTGCGGCGGCCTTGGCGTTGTTGACCTGGGAGTCGCGGAACTGTGCAACCGCGGCACGATAGGCTTTGATCGAATCAGTGGCCTGTTGCAGGTTGGCAATGTGCTGTTCCGGCAATTTGGCCGGCAGGCTGTCGAGGTTTTTCAGGGCGTTGTCGATGGCATCGAGCGCCGGTTGCTCGGCTTCGGCCTTACCGCTGTAGGTGTAGCCGCGCACTTGGTAGCGTGCTTGCTGCAGCAGTTTGCTCAGATCGATCACGCTGTTGAATTGCGCGACGCTATCACCCGCCAGCATGGATTTTTCCACTTCCGCGACTTTCGCCACGGCGTTGTCGGCACTCGCGCCAAGCTTGCTGCGGGCATCTTCGCGCTGCACGGTGGCTTGGGTCATGTCGGCAAAGGCACGTTTGTACTCGGCGACGGCGGCCAGCTGTTGATCGACCATCGCCGCATCGGCCGGCTGTTCAATCAGGCTGCGAGCGGTTTGCAGGCCGCTGTCGAGTTTGTTCAGCAGATCGGTGACCGCCCCCGGACCTTGTTCGCCACGACGTGCTTCGTAGTCCAGACGCGCGAGACGCAGGTCCTTGGTCAGCTCGTTGAGGCTGGAGATAAAGCCGAGTTTGTCACCACGGCTGATGATGCCGCTCATGCCGGTCCAGCCGGTGAAGGTGATCAACAGTGTCAGCAACAGCACCAGGCCGAAACCGATTCCCAGCTTGCGTTTGACGCTGACGTTTCCAAGATTCTCGGCTAACCAACGGTACATGCGACGACTCCCCGACCACTAATTGGACTTATGGAGAGGGTATCGGCCGGATGATGGCAATCTGTAACGCCATTTATCTGGTGCGAAGAATCAGAAGAGCCGGGCGAGGAGGGCGGTGACGGCGGTTTCGACGCGCAGGATGCGCTCGCCGAGTTGCACCGGTTGCAGGCCGGACTTGGCCAGCAGATCGATTTCGTAGGGGATCCAGCCGCCTTCAGGGCCGATGGCAAGCGTCACTGGTTCGCTGAGCGCGCGCGGGCACGGTGGGTAGTTGCCGGGATGGCCGACCAGCCCGAGGGTGCCTTCGGTAATCGCCGGCAGCCGGTCTTCAACGAATGGCTTGAAGCGCTTCTCGATGATGATTTCCGGCAGCACGGTATCGCGGGCCTGTTCGAGGCCGAGGATCAAATTTTCGCGAATCGCCTCAGGCTCAAGAAACGGTGTCTGCCAGAAGCTTTTTTCGACCCGATAGCTGTTGACCAGAATCACCTTGGACACGCCCATGGTCGCCACGGTCTGAAACACTCGGCGGAGCATTTTCGGCCGCGGCAGCGCCAGCACGAGAGTCAGCGGCAGTTTGGCCGGTGGCGGCTGATCGAGAGTGACGCGCAGCTCGACTTCACCCGCTTCCAGTCGCAGCAACTCAGCCGAACCCATCAGTCCGTTGATGCGGCCGACGCGCAGGCTGTCACCGACTTCCGAACGGTGAACTTCCTGCATATGGGTCAGGCGGCGATCACGCAGGACCACACGGTCGGCCGCAATGAAATCGGCCTCTTCGAGCAACAGCAGGTTCATGCCTGGGTCGCTGGCGGCTGGTCGTTGTGGTCGTCGGCCGGGTTCTCGTCCGGACGTTCGCGCTTGCTGATCAAACCACCGAACAGGATGCCGATTTCGAACAGCATCCACATCGGCACGGCCAGCAGGGTTTGCGAGAAGATGTCCGGCGGCGTCAGGATCATGCCGACCACGAAGCAGCCGATGATCACGTACGGGCGGATCTTCTTCAGGTAGGCCACGTCGACCACGCCGATCCACACCAGCAGCACCACGGCCACCGGAATCTCGAACGCCACGCCGAAGGCGAAGAACAGCGTCATGACGAAATCGAGGTAACTGGCGATGTCGGTCATCATTTCCACGCCGGCCGGGGTGGCCGCAGCGAAGAATTTGAAGATCAGCGGGAACACGAAGTAATAGGCGAACGCCATGCCGGTATAGAACAGCAAGATGCTGGAAACCAGCAGCGGCACCGCGATGCGCTTTTCATGCTTGTACAGGCCCGGCGCGATAAAGCCCCAGATCTGATGCAGGATTACCGGGATCGCGAGAAACAGCGAGACCATCATCGTCAGCTTCAGCGGCGTCAGGAACGGCGACGACACATCGGTGGCGATCATCGTCGCGCCGACCGGCAGGTATTGGCGCAGCGGCGTCGAGACGAAGGTGTAGATCTGCTGGGTGAACGCAAACAGCCCGGCGAAGATGATGAAGATCGCCGCCACACAACGCAGCAGGCGGGTGCGCAACTCGGTGAGGTGCGAAACCAGCGGCATGTGCTGGTCGTTTTCGGGGAGATCGCTCATGGGGCTCGCGGCGGCAATGTTGGGTCGTGAGGCGCGGGTGTAATCGGCGCGGCGGTTGGGGCTACGTGTTCAACCGAGGTTTGTGCAGGCGCTGGTTCTGTCGGCGCTACAACGGCAGCAGGTGCAGGTGTCGGAGCAGGCGCGACGGGTGCAGTCGGCGCATGAATCGTCTGCTGACCCACATGCTCAACCGGCGTCGGCTCCTGCTGAACCGGCGAGAAAATCTTCCGCGCCTCCTGCTCCAGCGACAGAATGTGCTCGTTGTGCAGTTGCCGACGAATCTCGTCGGCACCGATTTCACGTTCAACTTCCTGTTTGATCGCGTTGAAGCTGCGCTTCAGCCGACCGACCCACAGGCCGGCGGTGCGTGCAGCGCCCGGCAGACGCTCGGGGCCCAGCACCAGCAGGGCGACCAGGCCGACGAGCAGCAGTTCAGAGAAGCTGATACCAAACATTAGTCAGTGCTCACACGTCTTTGCGGATCGGCTCTTCGACTTTCTGCGCCTGCACATCGATGGTGTGCGGCGGGTTGGCCTGAGCGGTGGCTTGCGGCTGCACCGGTGGTACCGGCTGCGCAGGCGTCACGGTTGGATCGGCAGCCGGTTTTTCATCGTCGTTCATGGCTTTGCGGAAGCCCTTGATCGACTCGCCAACGTCGGTGCCGAGGTTTTTCAGTTTCTTGGTGCCGAACACCAGCACCACGACAACCAGAATGACGATCCAGTGTTTCCAGTCAAAAATGCCCATGTTGCTGTTCCTCTCTAAAAGTTGTTCAGGCGGACGGACGCGAGGCTTTCTCGACGTGTCCGGACAGGCCGAAGCGACGGTCCAGTTCATCCAGCACGGCCTGCGGATGCTGCCCCAGTTGGGCGAGCATGACCATGCTGTGGAACCACAGGTCGGCGGTCTCGTAGATCACGTCGCTGCAGTCGCCACTGATCGCGGCGTCCTTGGCGGCAATAATGGTTTCGACCGACTCTTCGCCGACTTTCTCCAGAATCTTGTTCAAACCCTTGTGATACAGACTGGCCACATAGGAGCTGTCGGCGGCTGCGCCTTTGCGCTCTTCGAGCACTTCGGCCAGGCGGGTCAGGGTGTCACTCATGTTTGTGTCCTGCGGAATAGATAGCGTGCGGGTCTTTCAGGACCGGGTCGACGGTTTTCCAGTCGCCGTTCTCGAAGACACGGTAAAAGCAGCTTTGACGGCCGGTATGGCAAGCGATGTCGCCGATCTGTTCAACCATCAGGATGATCACGTCGGCGTCACAGTCCAGACGCATCTCATGCAGCGTCTGCACATGCCCTGACTCCTCGCCCTTGCGCCACAGCTTGCCACGGGAACGTGACCAGTAGATTGCACGGTTTTCCGCGGCGGTCAGTTCCAGCGCTTCGCGGTTCATCCAGGCCATCATCAGCACGCGTCCGGTCTTGTGATCCTGGGCAATCGCCGGCACCAGGCCATCAGCGTCCCACTTGATCTCGTCCAGCCAGTTTTTCATCTTCGACTCCGACAGCGAACCCCACACTTCAATAGTCGGGTTCAGGCATTGAAACAGTGTGCCAGCCGATCACGAAACTGGCTATCGGCGAACGACCAGATACAAGCCGACTGCCACCATGATTCCCGCAGGCCAATGCCCCAACTCGTTAAGCGGGCCACCGATAGCGAGGATCACCCCGCCTGCCAGATGCGCGCAACCGAGCAAGCGCAGGAACCAGTCGTCCTTGCGTTTATGCCATGGCGGCGGTGGATCGTAGGCGTGCGGTTGCGACATGCGTTCGAGCAGGTCGCGGGCCATGTTGGCCAGATGCGGCAGTTGTTCGAACTGGCTCTGCACGTTGCCCAGCAAGGCTTTGGGGCTGACGCGCTCGCGCATCCAGCGTTCGAGGAATGGCTGCGCGGTGTTCCACAGATCCAGATCCGGATACAACTGACGGCCGAGGCCTTCGATGTTCAGCAGGGTCTTTTGCAGCAGCACCAGTTGCGGTTGCACTTCCATGTTGAAGCGCCGCGCGGTCTGGAACAGACGCATGAGCACCTGGCCAAATGAAATATCTTTTAACGGTTTTTCGAAGATCGGTTCGCACACGGTGCGGATCGCCGCTTCGAATTCGTTGAGTTTGGTTTCCGCCGGCACCCAGCCCGAATCGATGTGCAACTGCGCCACACGACGGTAGTCACGCTTGAAGAAGGCGAACAGGTTGCGCGCCAGATAGTCCTGGTCTTCCGGGGTCAGGCTGCCGACGATGCCGCAGTCGATCGCGATGTACTGCGGGCTCCACGGGTTGACGGTGCTGACGAAGATGTTGCCCGGGTGCATGTCGGCGTGGAAGAAACTGTCGCGGAACACTTGGGTGAAGAAAATCTCCACACCGCGTTCGGCGAGCATTTTCATGTCGGTGCGCTGATCGGCGAGGGTCGCCAGATCGGTGACCTGAATGCCGTAGATGCGCTCCATCACCAGCACTTTCGGCCGGCACCAGTCCCAATACACTTGCGGTACATAGAGCAGCGGCGAACCTTCGAAGTTGCGCTTCAACTGGCTGGCGTTGGCCGCCTCGCGCAGCAGGTCGAGTTCGTCGTAGATGGTTTTTTCGTAGTCCTGGACCACGTCGACCGGGTGCAGCAGACGCGCGTCGGCCGAGAGTTTTTCGGCGGCGCGGGCGAGGATGAACAGCCACGCCAGATCCTGCGCGATGATCGGCTTCAGGCCCGGGCGGATCACCTTGACCACGACTTCTTCGCCGGTTTTCAGCTGCGCGGCATGCACCTGCGCAACCGAGGCTGAGGCCAGCGGCTCGACGTCGAAACGGCTGAACACGTCGCTGATTTTCTTGCCCAGTTGTTCTTCGATCAGCTTGATCGACAGTTGCGAGTCAAACGGCGGCACGCGGTCCTGCAACAGCATCAGCTCATCGGCGATGTCTTCCGGCAGCAGGTCGCGGCGGGTCGAGAGAATCTGCCCGAACTTGATGAAAATCGGCCCCAGATCCTGCAACGCCAGACGCAGACGCGCGCCACGGCTCAGGTCCAGCGGCTTGCGCGGGAACCAGCGCCACGGCAGCACATAGCGCAGCGCCAGGAGGAACCAGGGCAGCGGCAGATCGAACAGCAGGTCATCGAGGCGGTAGCGGATCACGACAGACTGGATGCGCAACAGACGGCGGACGGCGAGCAGCTTCATGCGTTATCGCTTGGGTCGAGGGATCGGGAAAGGCGCTCGAAACGCGCCTCGAGACGTTCCAGATCAAGTTTGATCCGGTCCAGTTCGCTGAACCGCGCTTCGGCTTCGCGCTGCCCGACGAGGGTGCGCGATTCTTCGGCGAGGTATTCGGCGAGGTTCTGGTTGAGGCTGGCAAATCCTTGTTGATACCAGCGCGCGCGGCTGCGCAGATGGCCACCGACCAGTTGCGTGGTGACCGGGCCGAGCCAGCGCGAGAGTTCGTACTCCCAGTCCAGCTCAAGGTCTTGCAGGACACCGGCCAGCTCCAGCAGCACGCCGCTGTCGCCATCGAGCTCGACTTCCGGGGCGTGCAACACCGCGGTCTTGTCTTTGCTCACGGCCAGTTTGATCAGGCTGGAGGCCGGCGCGCGCAGGGTGCAGTCGACACCGGTTTCCCAGTGCGAGGCCAGCATCAAACCTTCGTCGCTCGGCAGAATGAACAGTTGCAGCGCCGGGCTGCGGCAGTCGACGGCAATCACCTTGCCGGTCAAATGCGCCAGCCGCGGCAGCGCCGTGCTGTCGAGACGCAGCACCCGGTTGAGGCCGAGTTCAACGCTGGCGAGCAGCCCGGTGAGCAACATCAGGGCTTGATGCCGCGGTGCAGGGCGACGATGCCTGCGGTCATGTTGTGATAGGTCACGCGGTCGAAACCGGCGTCGACCATCATCGACTTCAGGGTTTCCTGATTCGGGTGCATGCGGATCGATTCGGCCAGGTAGCGATAGCTTTCCGAGTCGTTGGTGATCAGCTTGCCCATCAGTGGCATGAAGGCGAACGAATAGGCGTCGTAGGCTTTCGACATCAGCGCATTGGTCGGCTTGGAGAACTCCAGCACCAGCAGACGACCGCCCGGCTTGAGTACGCGCAGCATCGAGCGCAGGGCGTCTTCTTTGTGCGTGACGTTGCGCAGGCCGAAGGCGATGGTCACACAGTCGAAATGATTGTCCGGGAACGGCAGTTTTTCCGCGTCCGCCTGAACGAATTCGACGTTGCCGGCGACACCCAGATCGAGCAGGCGGTCACGACCGACCTTGAGCATCGATTCGTTGATATCGGCCAACACCACTTGACCGGTCGGGCCGACCAGGTGCGAGAACTTTTTGGTCAGGTCACCGGTACCGCCGGCGATGTCCAGCACGCGGTTACCGCTGCGCACGCCCGACAGTTCGATCGCGAAACGCTTCCACAGACGGTGCATGCCGCCCGACAGAAGGTCGTTCATCAGGTCGTACTTGGCGGCTACCGAGTGGAAAACCTCAGCGACTTTTTCCGCTTTCTGGCTTTCCGGAACGTTTTTGAAGCCGAAGTGAGTGGTGGGTTCGGCATCGCTGCCTTTGCGCTGATCAGTCATATCGCTGTCACCAAAAGAGAATGCGCGACATTCTAATCCCCAAGCCATGCTTTGTCTTGGAATGGCTAAAGGTAAGATGGGCAACCCTCGGGACGATTTGCCGCAGCGGCGGTCAAGATTTACCGACACATCTTTTTCGCCCCATTCAAAAAACAGGAGTCAATCAATGGCCAAAATCACTGTTGAGCGTGCCCACAATCTGGGTAAGGAAGCCGCCCGCGAGAAGGCCGACAAGCTGGCGCAAAAACTCTCCGAGCAATATGGCCTGGAGCCGCAATGGTCCGGCGACACCCTGAACCTCAAGCGCTCGGGCGTGAAAGGCGCGGTGCATGTGGCGGACGATTCGATCAAGGTCGACGTTGAGCTGGGCCTGATGATGTCGGCCATGAGCGGCATGATCAAAGCCGAAATCGAAAAAGCCCTCGACAAAGCTTTGGTTTGAACATCAAAAGATCGCAGCCTTCGGCAGCTCCTACAGACGTACACATTCCCCTGTAGGAGCTGCCGAAGGCTGCGATCTTTTCATTCAGGCACCACCGATTCATGTCAGTTGTTAGGGTGCCGTTTCTAATTTTTCTGCCTACTTTGTGCCTGAGCCCGACACTTTCCCGGGCAGTTCCTCAAACCTTCTGCGCGTGAGGTGCACCATGGCCAAAGTTATTTTGAAGAAAAAAATCGACGTTTCGACTTCTGCTCTGAGCGACGTCAAATCCTATGCCCGCAAGATCTGGCTGGCAGGCCTGGGTGCCTACGCCAAGGTCGGCCAAGAGGGCAGCGACTACTTTCAAGAGTTGATCAAGGCTGGTCAAACTGTTGAAAAGAAAGGCAAAAAAGCCGTCACCGAAAAACTCGAAGCGGCCAACGCCGAGATCGATGAAGCCAAGAGCGAAGTGAGTTCTTTCAAAGGTCGTGTCGAAGTTCAGCTCGACAAGGTCGAGAAGGCGTTCGACTCCCGTGTAGCAAGCGCCTTGAATCGTATCGGCATTCCGTCTAAACATGACGTTGAGACACTCTCTGCTAAGCTCGATGAGCTGACGGCATTGCTCGAACGCGTCGCGCGTAAATCTTAAGGAGAACGGGATGGCTGGTAAAAAGAACACCGATAAAGAAGGCAGCTCGTGGATCGGGAAAGTCGAAGACTACTCCCGCAAAATCTGGCTGGCTGGTTTAGGCGTGTACTCGAAGATCGACACTGACGGCAGCAAGCTCTTCGATACATTGGTCAAAGACGGCGAGAAAGCCGAGAAGCTCACCAAGTCCGCAGTCGGCAAAAAAGTCGATGCCGCCAAGGACTCTGCTTCTTCGGCCAAGTCGCGCATCAGCGGCGTGAAAGATCGCGCACTGGGCAAGTGGGACGAGCTGGAAGGGGCTTTCGACAAGCGCCTGAACAGCGCGATTTCGCGCCTGGGTGTACCGAGCCGCAATGAGGTCAAGGCACTTAACAGCAAGGTCGACACACTGACCAAACAGATCGAAAAACTCACCGGTCTGAAGGCTCAACCTGTGGCGGCGAAAACCGCTGCGGCAAAACCGGCAGCGAAAACTGCGGCGGCCAAACCAGCGGCAAAATCCGCTGCCAAGCCACTGGCAAAAGCAGCGGCCAAGCCTGCAGCAAAAACCGCAGCGGCCAAGCCAGCTGCTAAAGCTGCAGCCAAACCGGTTGCTGCCAAAGCCGCCGCCAAACCGGCAGCAAAACCTGCGGCCAAAACGGCAGCGAAACCAGCCGCCAAGCCAGCCGCGAAAACCGCTGCCGCCAAACCGGCTGCCAAGCCTGCGGCCAAACCCGCTGCGGCGAAGAAGCCTGCCGTGAAAAAACCGGCCGCAGCGAAAGCCGCCGCGCCGAAACCGGCCGCACCTGCTACAGCCAAACCGGCCACTCCGGCAGCTCCGGTAAGTGCGTCGAACTCCGCCGCAGCACCGACTCCGGCGGCCACCCCGACTGCTGCATCGACGCCGTCGACGCCAACCAGTCAGTCCTGATTCTTCAGGGCAAAACAAAACGCCCGGCCTGTGAAGGTCGGGCGTTTTTGTATCTGAATTCCAACAGCCCCTCACCCTAGCCCTCCCGAAACGTCGGACCGCCCATAGGGAGAGGGGACCGATACGCGGATGCTTCAGTCTTACACTGACCTGAAAGTGTCGTATTGAATCCATACTCGACTCGATTTTTC